>JAIQFW010000248.1 GCA_020073105.1 Terriglobia bacterium | reverse complement strand
TCGTTCCAGCAGGCTTGGGTGCAACATATCGTCGGGAAATGGGGCGCGGCAAACGCCGGAGGTCTCCGCTACTACATCCCAAGTTTAGCGACAAAGGGACATCGGTCCGTGCCGACCAGCGCCCGTCCTACCTTCCTGGGGACAAGTTCGCAGTGGTGGTACGCGAGCTAGCCCACAAGAAGGACGACAAAGGCAATGTTGTCTATCCGGAGCTCGAAAAGACAGTAACCGGGTTGCTGAACGGTGAAAAAGGCGATGACGAGATCAAAGTGCTCCAGGTCTGGTACGACCAGGTGATGGAGCGGGTCTCCGGCTGGTACAAGCGTCACGCCCAGTTGTGGGTAAAGGTCCTGGCGATCATTGTCGTCGTGGTCCTCAACGCCGATACCCTGCAAATCGCCAGCCTGCTTTGGACCGATCCGACGGTACGGCAGGTCGCGGTAGAGCAGGCAAGAGTACGTCTGAATCAGCCCCCTCCCGAAGCTGCGGTAGTGGAGTACTCCGATAGCGACGAAACCCTGCCTGACGAAGTCCCCGAGCAGGTCGGAACGCCCGGCGATTCCTCCGACAATCATCTCGGTCTGACGGGCGAACAGTGGCAGGTGATTCATCAGTTGATGAGCTGGGACGAGGACAGGGCGGTCTTGGAGCAGGACCTGCAGAGTTTGCAGGCAAGCAAGGCCGACGCCCCGCTCGCGCAGGAAACCGCCAAGGCGGAAGGCAAACCGGTCCCGCAAGAGCAGGGCGGGTCTGAGATGGGAGTCTATATCGCTTGGGTGGGATACCTATTGCGGCGCCATCTGCTGGGCTGGTTCGTGAGCATAGTCGCGGTCTCTCTGGGTGCGCCGTTCTGGTTTGACGCATTAAACCGGCTGGTGAATATCCGCAATGCGGGCAACGTGCCAGCGAAAAAAGAAGAAGGCGCCGGTGACAAGGATGCGGAGAAGAAGCAATGAAAATTCACACCATAGGTCTGATGTGTTTGCTGGTTGTGGGTCTGGCTGATGCCGGGACACTGGAGCTCAACAAGCAGTGGATCAAACAGCACATGAATCAAGCTACCAGCGGCAAGATTACGTTCCACATCGTAGAAGCAAAAGACAAGGTGAACCCGATCAGCTCAGGCGGGGATGACGGCGATCTGCATATCGCCGGAAGCTCAGCTCAGGTCGGGCTGCCCATGGTGGCTGAGATCATTAACGCACGAAAGAGCCCTCAGGCGGTGTCGTTTGCACAGGACAATCCAGGCAAGGACATCGCTATGAACGGCGTCTGGCGCATTTGGTTTGAGCACCCACCGACCGGCAAGCAGAAACAGTTTGCCAACAATCCGATCACGGGATTCAAGACCAATCCGGATCACATGTTCGAGATCCATCCCATCAGCGTCCTTGATAATCTTGACTTGCTTGCGAACTTGACCCGCGTAGAAGGATATGAAGCCAAGCCGAATGTCGCGACTTTCAAGGACTATGAAACCAAAATGATCGACTCGTGGAAAGTGACCAGCGATTCTGTGATTATTGAATCGAAGCGGGCCGGGCACAACTACGCGGACTTCGTCATTCGTCTCAAAGAGTCTCCCAAGGAGATCAAGAAGAACGAAGACAAGCCGGGCAGATACATGGCGCAAGCGGAAGTGCTGGACAACGATTGCAGCGAGATCATGAGCAAGGGCAAGGCGGTGGTCTCCGGGCCGAGAAGAATGGTCTTCGTGGAGCAGGACGCAAAAAAGGTAGTCGGCAGCGCGAAGATGGGGGCGACGTTCCACGTCATGGGGATTCCACGCGTCAACCTGGAGCGCTTGACCTTTTACCTGAATCATCCAGATCAGTTCAACGATAAGAAGGTTGCTCTGCCCTACGAAATGATCATCATCGCAGCGGAATCCAAGACCTGTAAGAAGGTGCCCTAACCCCTGGGAAGGGAGGGACGAGACTCCGAGCGGAAGCATTGCTGCACCCACGGCGGCATGCCGGTAGGACACTGAGTCGTGGTCTTCAGTATCATGAGAGCAAGCATTCATGACGACTCGCAGAAGCTGCATCGGAGTATTCGACTCTGGTTTTGGGGGGCTGACCGTTCTCAAGGCTCTACTGAGGCTTATCCCGCATGCCGACTATGTCTATTTCGGGGATACGGCGCGTTTGCCCTACGGGTCGAAGTCGGTGGACACGGTGGCGAAGTACGCAGTGGGAGCTGCGCACTATCTGGAGCAGCACCGCGCCCAAATGCTGGTGATTGCATGCAACACTGCTACCGCTCTGGCGCTAGACCAAATCACCCAGGCGGCCCACGTTCCTGTCGTGGGAGTGGTTGATCCGGGTGCGGACCGGGCCGCTGGTACCAGCGAAAAAAAGAAAGTCGTGGTCATCGGAACCGAGGCCACGGTGAGCAGCCATGCCTATCTCAAGGCACTTGAGGCGCGCGGCGCTCATGCGCGAGAAAAGGCCTGCCCCCTGTTCGTGCCGCTGGTCGAAGAAGGCTGGATCGAGCATCCCGTGACCGAGCAGGTCGCACGCATCTATCTGAAGGAGGCCTTCGCCGACGGCTTTGACAACGCCGACGTGCTGCTGTTGGGCTGCACGCATTATCCGTTGATCAAGCCGGTATTGCAGCGGGTGGCCCCGGCCCACGTCAGCATCGTCGACTCCGCCGACGCTACCGCCGACGCCGTCGGCAGGCTGGTTCGCCGCATACCGCTGCCCGACCCCTCACAAAGCGAACGGCGCAAGCTGCCCCGCATCACGTTTTTTGCCACGGATTCGGTGGAAAAATTCCGCCGCCTCGGTCCGCAATTCCTGGGTCTCCCGGTCGAGGATGTGCAGCATGTGGACTTGAAAGAGTAGCTTCTCACTCCGAGTTGAAGATTGACCGCAAGACCCGGATAGACGGAAACTCGCTCCCCGAACTACTCTCACGTCAGCAGCCATGCATCTCCTCGACAACCCCATTTGGAACGCCCTCAACACCGCGCAGGCGCATCTGGCCGTGAAACATGACCAGGCCCGCAAGTTCCGCAAGGATGTCAGTCTGCTGGGAGGTTTTTCCGAGCCAAGCAATGAGGCGTATGATTCACTCGCAAATCTGCTTGACATCGGCGAACGCGCCGGGCTGTTTTTGAAGGGGGACCCCCAGCCACCTCCCAATTGGAAGATCCTTGTTTCCGTGCCGCTGCTGCAGATGCTCCATGAAAACGTCGGTTCCCAACCTGCTTCAAGCGCCGCACCACCCGTCTTCCGTAAGCTTGGCGCGACCGATGTCCCCGAGATGCTGGCGCTGACCAAGTTGACCAAACCCGGCCCTTTCGCGACACGTACCTGCAAAATGGGGGATTATTTTGGGATTCGCAAGAACGGAACATTGGTCGCGATGGCGGGCGAAAGGCTGCGACTGCCGGGGTTCACCGAGATCAGCGCGGTATGCACCCATCCGGATCATCTAGGCCAGGGCTACGCAGGGCGGCTCATCACCCTGTTGCTGGGACGGATACGGGAGCGTGGGGAGCGGGCGTTTCTGCACGTCCGTCCCGAGAATACGCGAGCGGTTGGATTGTACGAGCGGCTGGGATTCAGGAAACGGGTACTGCTGCATTATGCCGTGCTAGGTAAGGAAGCCACTGCGCCGCAGATTTTCGCGGATTAGCGCAGATAGAACCTAGGCGTTGATCCGTGGCTGGTTTTGTCTTAGAAATAATCGCCGCGCAGGTCAATCTCACCAGTACAAAACAAAAACGACCGCGATTGCGCGGCCGCGTTCTCTCCCAACTGCAGTTTCTTAGTACAGACGGAAGTTTATCTCGATGTTGACGGCGACCGTCACAGGCCTGCCATCCTTCATTCCCGGCTCAAATTTCCAGGTCTTTACCGCCTCGATCGCCTTTTCATCCAGGCCCAGACCCAAAGTACGGACAACCCGAATACCGCGCGTGCGACCGTCCGGACCCACTTCTACGTACAACACGCAAACGCCTTGATACTTGGCCTTGCGGGCCTCTTCAGAATATTCCGGTTCTGGCGCATATAACTGCCTGGGTGGAGAGACGCCACCCCCAACGCGGAACACACCGCCGCCGATGCCGCCGCCACTGCCCGGCCCGACACCGGGCCCGGAACCGGAGCCCACACCACCGCCGCTCCCGGAACCGATCCCGCCTCCAAACCCTGTGCCGTTCGACGGCGGACTGGGAATGTGGGACATGGGGTCGCCTAAGTTTGGCATGTTGTTCATCGCCAAGTGAATCTGCGGCGGAACCACGACTGTTGGTTCAGCCACCAATTTGGGGTTTTCGTTGCGCACCACCACCATGGGCGGCGTGATCTGTTGCATGGAGAGTTTGGGAAGCTTGCCCTTGGATGCTAGAAGTTTGTCGCGGTCGCCGCCGCCGCCCCCGCCGCCAGCAGTGGATTTCGAAGGTGGCAGCGCGGGAATATCGTCCGGAGCGATTAACGTAACCGTGGCCTGCGGTTTCTGCATTTGTGCCACTACGCGGCGGCCCAGAATGGTTCCACCGATGATGAGGCCAAGCGCGACAATGTGCACTACGGTCGAACCCAGCGCACCGTTCTTCTTGTAGTTGTAGAAACCCCAAATATCCTTGACCGGGATGGGTTTGGAGGTCAGAACAAGAGGGGGCTGCTTCTTTGGGAAGAAGTAGTCATCGAGGTTTTGGAACAGGGATTTCCACAGCGGCTGATCCAAGCTGGACTTGGGCAGCAAAAAATTCAGTTCGGATTCGCCTTCGAAGCCAGGCTTAACGTCGAGTGTTGCCATGTTGACCGCAGGAACCTCGTCAATCAAAACAGCTTCAGCCGCGCGCTTCCCTCTTTTAGCTTGATGACCCATGCCTCAGCTAAGTTGCTTGGGCAGGCGGCGGTACAACGGGTTGATCCAAGCGGTTCCTCCCCACGGGAGCAACTGCCAACTTAGATGCTTAGACACCGGAAACGTCACTTACATAAAATTGTACACGCAACCTTATCTTTTCCGC
>JAIQFW010000048.1 GCA_020073105.1 Terriglobia bacterium | reverse complement strand
AGAAGATGAAAAGGTTCAGGAATGCAAAGAAGCGGCTGTAGTTGGGATCCTCATGCATGTAGCCGATGGAATATATATGGATGAGGCCCAGTTGCGCACCGCACTGACCATCGACAACCAGCTGGTCATGATCATGGAGTACGTCGAGGGCACCTCGCTCGCCGCCCGGCTGGAGCACGGTCCGATCGTCATGGCGGACGCCCTGAACTACATCAGCCAGGTACTGGACGCGCTGAGCTACGCCCACCAGCAGCGCGTGATTCACCGCGACATCAAGCCGGCCAACATGATGCTGACGCCGCAAGGCGTGGTGAAACTCATGGACTTTGGCATCGCGCGATCCGACGACAGTGCGGGCCTCACCATGTCAGGTACGACACTCGGCTCCCTGAGCTACATGTCGCCCGAGCAGGTCAAAGGTCAAGCCACGGATGCGCGGTCGGACCTGTATTCTGTGGGGATTTCGCTCTATGAGATGGTCACCGGGCAGCGGCCATTCAACGCGGACAGCGACTACGCGATCATGGCGGCGCACGTGAAGGAGGAGCCGCGACCGCCGATCGAATTGCAACCGGGATTGCCAGGGACTCTGAATGAAATCATTCTGATGGCCATCGCCAAGGACCCGGCGCAACGCTTCCAGACCGCCGAGGCTCTGCGCAACGCATTGAGCAAGGTGCAGCCGGTCACGTCGCCGGTAATGCCAGCTTCGACCACGCGCAAGGCAACCATTGTGGATTCCGGTCTGTCGGCGGCGCTGTTTCACGAAGCGCCGACGGTGACCACTGCGAGTCCAGCTCCCACGGCGTCGCGAAGCCAGGCTGCGTCCGATCACGCTCGTACCGTGATCGATACCCGTCCTCCGTCGAGCCCGAGCATTCCGACACCGCGGACCAAGGTTCCTTCGACTCCGAACATGCCCGTTCCGCCACCGGCACAGAGCAGCCACAAGGGTCTGTACATGGCGCTAGGGGCTTTGATTGTGGTCGGCGCGTTGGCCGCAGTCGGGATCTACAGCCGCAAGGCGGAAGCCGGCGGCGACGTCCAACACACCAAACAGACACCTCCACCGCCGGGCCGAGTGCAGGCGACGGTTCCGAACCCGCCGAGCACACCGCCGCCCCCAAAGCCTGATGCTGGAACACCGGTAGTAACCAAGGCCGTGGCCGTGGCCCATCTCGGAGCCGGCAAGAAGGCGGCTGGGCAGACAGAAACGGCGGCGCCAGAGCCCACGCAAAAACCGGCTGATCTGGATGAACTGGAGCACGACATCGATCAGCTTTCGGCGCGGGCCGGAGCCATCAACAGCACTCTCGACCGCATGCAAGCGGAGCAGGCCAGGGCAGGCTACGGATTGCGCGGAGACATGGCGCAGCGGCAGTCGAGCATGAAGATCAATTTGTCGAAGGCGCAGGATGCCATCGAGCGCGGCGACGCCACCCGCGCGAAGCGATACAAAGACCTGACCGAAGCGGATGTGGACGCGCTGGAGAAGTTTCTGGGAAGGTAGCTGATCCAAACCCGGAGAGATCGGGGTCGGACGATGAAGTTCAAGCCTCAGCGGCTAAAGCCGGCACTGAAAACAAGCCGGCTATCGCGCTGAAGCGCTGCGCCACCCCAAATCAGACGCTAGGATAAGACGGCGATCAGTGCGGGGACGTTTACGGTGACGCCCTAGCGATTCGCACCACGGAGGATTCCCATGACGAGCCATAGCGGGTGGACACGGGCCCATGCTCTTTTTCTGCTCTGTGTCGCGATGGCGGGTGTCTCGTCTGCACAAGTCTTTACCAATCTGGCGAGCTTCGATGGAGGCCGCGGAGCTAACCCCGATTCAGCCCTTGTCCAGGGCACCGACGGAAACCTCTACGGGACAGCTTCTGGAGGCGGGAATCAAGGGTCCGGCACCATCTTCAGAGTCGCCCCAGGGAGCACGCTGGCGACGCTTTACAGCTTCTGTGCCCAACCTAACTGCACTGACGGCGCCGGCCCTGCTGCGGGTTTGGTTCTGGCCGCCGACGGGAATTTCTACGGGACGACAACCGTTGGAGACGTGCGCGGTTACTGCGACTTCCCCGGCTGTGGCACGGTCTTCAAAATGACCTCCAGGGGCAAGCTGACGACGCTTCACGGGTTCGAAGGCTATCACGGCGACTTTCCCTTCGCCGGGCTGGTTCAGGCCACTGCCGGTGGCTTCTTCGGGACAACCCTCTATGGCGGCGGGGGCTTTGGGAATGTCTTTAAAATCACCGCCGCGGGCGTGGTGACCTCGCTTTACAGATTTTGTGTCGACCGTAACTGCCCGGACGGTGCTATCCCTTACGCCGGGCTGGTTCAAGCCACCGACGGGGACTTCTACGGGACGACCATCAGTGGGGGTAGGAGCGACTGCTTCCCCCCGGACGGCTGTGGTACGGTCTTCAAAATCACCTCAGGGGGCGAGCTGACGACGTTGCACAGTTTCACCGTACCTGACGGCATCGTTCCTAGCGGGTTGGTTCAAGCCAGCGACGGGAACTTCTACGGGACAACTTTCGCGGCGCGGCCAACAATTTTGGGACGGCCTTCGTGATCACCTCCGGGGGTGCGCTGACGACGCTTCACTCGTTCACCGACGGCTCACCCGCTGCCGGGCTGGTTCAAGCCACCGACGGAAACTTCTACGGGACAACAATGGACGGCGGGGATCTGAGCTGTGATGCCCCCTACGGCTGCGGAACAATCTTCAAGATCACTCCAAGCGGTACGGTGACAACTCTGCATAGCTTTGATTCTGCTGAGGGAGAGTGGCCCTCCTCCGGGGGCCTGCTTCAGGCCACTGACGGGAGCTTTTACGGGACAACCTACCGCGGCGGGGACCACAACCTAGGCACGGTCCTCAGACTAGACATGGGCCTCGGCCCGTTCGTAGCTCTTGTCCACGATTCGGGCAAAGTCGGGCAAACCGGGGGTATTCTCGGGCAGGGATTCACCGGAACTACAAGCGTTTCCTTCAACGGAGCCCCAGCAAAGTTCGCGGTTGAGTCCGACACGTTGCTGATGGCCAAGGTCCCCGCAGGCGCACCCACCGGTTTCGTCACCGTGACCACGCCCAGCGGCACGCTGACCAGCAACAAGCCGTTTCGCGTCACGCCGCAGCTTTTGAGCTTCGATCCGCCGAGCGGGCCGGTGGGTACGCAAGTGACCATCACAGGAGTAAGCCTAACGCAGACTCAGGGCGTCGGCTTTGGTGACCGTATCCCGGCGCAGTTCACGGTGAACTCCGACACACAAGTGACGGCGATCGTGCCTGCCGGCGCGAAGACCGGGAAGATTGGTATCGAGACCAAGGGCGGAACGGCGATCAGTGCGGGGACGTTTACGGTGACGCCGTGAGGTGACTGCCGTCCCTAACAGGACTCGGTCGCATTATCGCTCGCTCCCCGGCACTGCCGTGCCGGGCTATCCCATGCCGCCGCTGCGCGGCTAGCTTAGTAATCGCGGCTATCGCAGCGCTGAAGCGCTGCGCCACCCCAAATCAGACGCTAGGATAAGACTGCGATCAGCGCTGGGATGTTTACGGCGACGCAGTGAGGTGAGTGCCGCGGGAGACACGCCTGTCACAAACGAAAAAGACGGGCGAGGACGCCCGTCCTCCAACGAGCAAAATTGCTACCCGGCGCTTGGCCTTCAGCTCTTTCGCGATGTCACCGCGAAGAACTCGGCCGCTTCCTGCTCTACATTCTTGCTCCCACACTTGGGACACTTGATCTGCTCTTTGTCGTGCTCGGTGAGGGTCAACACTAATTCAAAAGATTTATGGCAATCGTTGCAGACGTAATCATAAACCGGCATGGTCCACCTCCAGCCTGGTCCTGTGCGAACTGATTTTAGCGCAATTCTGGTCCACCCGGATGTGATCTCAGACAATCGGCACGTCTGGTACTGGGTCTCCGGCCACTGGCGCTGAGGGTTACGGTTTTCTCAAGGGATAGTGTTCGATTTCAGGCATCGGGAAGTCCTTGTGGTTGTCTGTCATCAAACTGCAGCGATGTTCGATTGCGATCGCGGCGATGATGGTATCGGCGAGGGTCAAGGTGCGGCCCTTCTTGGCCCAGTCGCGCTTGAGAGTTCCCGCCAATTTTCCCGCAGCGGCGGTTAAGTCATAACATTCGAGAGCATCAAGGAAAGCTTCGGTTTGCACCTCCTCGTTGGGTCGCATGCCGGCGTACACCTCGGCGAAGTTGAGGGCAGTGGTGGCCAAGGTGTGGCCGTCGCGTGCAAGTTCGGCGAGCACCTGGCGACGCCCTTGCCTGCCCCGCAGCACATCAATAAGCACGGAAGTGTCCAGCAGTAAGCGCATCAGTGAGTACGAGCATGCTTGGCGCCGGCAGTGCGGGCCTCGCTCTCGGCCCGCTGTTTGCGTACCCAGGCGGCGCTACCTTGGGCCAGTTCGGGATGGGCTTTATCGTCCCAGGCAGGATGCTCGCTCTCCAGGAACTGGAGAAGCTTCTGGCGGCGCACTTCGTTGCGGGCGGTTTCCACCAGAAAAGAGCTGCGCCCGCGGGGGCCAACAAGAGCGTCGATTTCCCGGAGCAGGTCTTCCGGCAGCAGTACGTGGGCCCGCTTGGTTGGCATAGTGTGCATATATAGTGTGCTATATATATGTGCACTTTGTCAACCCACTTATGACTTGAGATTTGACGGCCAGCCGGCCGCACGGCGCAAGCCCCAGTGACTGGCGAGGACGCCCGTTCTCCAGACCTGGAGTACCGCATCACAACCCAGTGCACCAGTCATCACTGACAATTTCCGGCTGTTTGTTGTACAAGGGCTTGGCACAGAACAGCCACTTGTTTGCGGTTCGCTGCATTTCCGCAGGGCACGTAGAGTGGCACATGCCAAGTCATTTTTTGGATCACGGATTGGCTTGCGGGGTTGACGCGGGTGTTCAACCATGAGCACTGCCCGCACAGCACCGATACCCTTTCCTGCCCCTGAGGATCTGAGGGGCAGAAGTGTAGGCCGATTTGTGATTCGCTCCAGGCTGGGCGCCGGAGGCATGGGCGAAGTTTACTGCGCCGACGATCCCCAGCTCCAGCGCCCGGTAGCCCTCAAGCGCGTCTCTAACAAGCTAGGCAATGATCCTCAGGCCCGCCAACACATCCTGCGGGAAGCCCATCTGGCCTGCGCTCTCACCTCCGAACACATCGCCAGCGTGTACGACATCGTGGAAGACCTTGGCGAGCTCTTTCTGGTCATGGAATACGTTGAGGGCGAGACCTTGCGGCAGCGCCTCCGGCGGCCCATGACTCAGGAGCAGTTCTTCGCGATTGCTACGCAATGCGCCGAAGCCCTGGTGGCGGCGCACGAGCATGGCATCGTCCATTGCGACATCAAGCCAGAGAACATCATGCTTACGCCATCCGGCGTGGTGAAGATTCTGGATTTCGGTGTGGCCAAGCACTTGCCGCGCTCCGACCAGAGTTCCACGCTGGATTCGAGCCGGGTTGGAGGCACGCCCGCCTACATGGCGCCGGAAGTGCTGCTGGAGAAGTTGCCCGACCCGCGGAGCGATATCTTCTCACTAGGTGTCGTCCTGTACGAGATGCTGACCTTGAAGAACCCGTTCTTCACCAACAGCTTCGTGGCAACCAGTGAGCGCATTCTGCATGAGACCCCGGCCTCTATTCGCGTTTTCAATACGCACGTAACCGAAGGATTGGACGCTCTGGTGATGAAGGCCATGGCGAAGGCGTCGGCAGCGCGCTACGCCACCGCGCGCGAGATGCTGGAGGACCTGCGGGCGGTAGAACGAGGGGGAAACGTTTCCGGCGCCTTGCCTGTACCGTGTCTCACTCAGCCGTGGTGGAAGTCGGTTTCCCGCCGCGGTGTCGGTTTGCTTTTGGTGGTGCTTGCGCTCTCGGTCTTTCCGGGCCTATGGCCTCGCAAGCTTCCCTTGCCCGGCAAGAAGTACCTTGCCGTACTGCCGTTCGTGGCCACCGACTCCGATTCTAACGCCCGGGCTTTCTCCCGTGGCCTCACCGAGACGCTGACCGCGAAACTGAGCCAGCTCGCCAACAAGTATCCCATCGAGGTTGTGTCTCCGAGCGAAGTGCGCGCACAACCGCCTAGCTCGGTGGCGGAGGCACGCGCCAACCTGGGTGTGAACTTGGTGCTCGAAGGCAGCTTTCACCAGTCTGGTGGCAACGTGCGCGTCAGTTACGACCTGGTGGACGCGACCTCCCACCGGGTCTTGCGGGCCGACACGATCACGTCCCCGGCTGGCGATCCCTTCGCATTGGAAGACCGCGTCGTGGATAGCGCGCTTCAGGCTTTGGACCTGGAACTGAGTTCGCAGGAACGGAAAAGTCTGGCGGTGCGGGGCACCGGACAACCGGAGGCTTACGACTTCTACCTGCGTGGCCGCGGTTATCTGCAGGACTACCAGAAACCGGAGAACATTGAGAGCGCCATCGAAGTCTTTCAGCATGCCTTGGAGAGAGATCCGCACTACGCCCTCGCCTATGCGGGTCTGGGAGAAAGCTACTGGCAGAAATATGAGCTCACCCACGGACGGCAATGGGTGGCGAAGGCGCGGGAAGCCTGCCAGCGTGCCGGCCCCAGTGGGGCCGGCCTCACCTGCCTGGGCGTGGTCTACAACGGCACTGGCAAGTACGAGGAAGCTGCGGACGCATTCCAGCACGCGCTGGACGCCGACCGTACCAATGACGCCGCATATCGAGGCCTGGCGGCGGCCTACGAGCGCATGGGTAAGGTTGCAGACGCGGAGCGGACGTACCGCCAGGCAATCGAAATCCGTCGGGACTACTGGGGCGGCTATAGCTGGTTGGGCTTCTTTCTCTATAACCAAGGACGCTACGACGAGGCCGCCAAGGCGTTTGTCCAAGTGACGACGTTGGCCCCGGACAATGTTCGTGGCTACGACAATTTAGGCGGAATCTATCTTGCACTCGGCCGTTACACGGATGCCATCCCCATCCTCGAGCGCTCGGTCAGCATTCGCCCCAACGATGATGCGTACTCGAACCTGTGCGTGGCATACCTCTTTCTGCGGCGCCTTTCGGACGCTTCTCATGCATGCGAACAAGCTGTAAAGTTGGATGAACACCGGTTCGAACATTGGGCCAATCTGGCCAATGCCTACTACTGGGAGCCCGGCCGCCGGCAGGACTCCTTGGCCGCTTACCGCAAAGCTATTGCGCTCGGCGAGGAGGAGCAGCGCGTCAACCCGCGCAATGCGGTCTCATTGAGTTACGTCGCCGTTTTTCATGCCATGCTCGGCGAGGAGAGGCTGGCCCGGCCTGCCCTCAACCGGGCGCTCACATTGGCTCCAACCGACGCCACAGTGCTTTTCAACGCGGCATTGGTATCCAACCAACTCGGGAATGAGAGCCGAGCGATCACCTGGTTGCGGAAGTCGCTGGAGGCAGGCCAGTCGCGAGAGGTAGTACGGAACACCATTGACTTCGACAACTTGCACTCCAATCACTCATTTCAAGAGCTTCTGCGGGAGAAGGTCCCCGCAGCGCAGTAGACCCCGGGGAAAGTGTTCGTCAATTGTCAACCATGTTCAACGAATCTACCCAGGAGGTGGATTATGGCAGCATTACCCGTACATGTAAGCGCAAACGTGTGGGTCGGCATCCGCGACGATGGTGTAGTAGAGCCGTACTCCATGGCGATAAGCAGGAAAGGGAGGCATGAGGTGGAGTGGTTTTGCACGAACCAAAACCAAACCGCCACAGTGACATTCATAGACACGCCGTTTCAGGACAAGGAATTCCACGTGCCTGCAGGCGGCAGTGCGTGCTCCGGCCCGGTGCTAGACACAGGTCAACTGAAACCTGAATACACCTATAAGATCAGACTCGGCAGCAGCACCTCGCCCCAATCGCAACCCCAACCCGACGCAGGGATCATCATTATCAGACCGTAGGCACTGGCTGCCCACGCTCACAACAGAAAAGACGGGCGGCAACGCCCGTCTTCTTTTCTGGTCGCCGAAGCCCGACAGCTAGTTGATGTCGAATTGCTCCTGGTGCAACGCCGGGTCGCTCTTCACGATGACCGTCTTCTTGGTCAACTCCTCCATCTCGTTCAGCAGGCGGCCATTGTTGGTCTTGAGCGTCTTGGCCACTTCCGGGTTCACCCGCAGCATCACGTCGGAGTGCTCCAGGTGCTTGGCCATCTTGCGCATCTCGAGATAAATCTCGTTGCATACCGTGACCGGCGACTTCACGAAGCCGGTGGACTGGCAATACGGGCATGGCGAGCCAATGGTGCGCTCGAGCGACTGCTTTACCCGCTTGCGGGTAATCGCCACCAGTCCGAAATCGTTAAACTGCAGCACCTTCGATGGTGCGCGGTCGCCACGCAAGGCCTCTTCCAACGCCTGCATGACTTTCTGGCGGTTGCGACGCTCGTCCATGTCAATGAAGTCAATAATGATGATGCCGCCGAGATCGCGCAGCCGAACCTGGCGCACGATTTCCTTGATGGCATCCACGTTGGTCTTGACAATGGTATCTTCAAGCCGCGCCGTCTTGCCGACATACTTGCCGGTGTTCACGTCGATCGCGACCAGCGCCTCGGCCTGATTGATCACAATATAGCCGCCACTTTTCAGCCAGACCTTGGACTTGAGCGCCTTATTGATTTCGTCGGTGAGCCCGAACTGGTCGAACAACGGGGTCTCTTTGGTGTAGAGCTTGACCCGCTTCACCAGCGCCGGTTGAAAGCGGTTGGCGAAGCGCAGGATGCGCTCGTACTCCTGTTCGTTGTCCACCCAGATAGCAGTGAAATCGGAAGTGACCTGGTCGCGCAGAACACGCTCGACCACGTTCAGGTCGTGATAGATCAGCGTTGGACCCTTTCCCATCTCGGCGCGGGTCTTGATTTCGGACCACAGGCCCTTGAGGAAACGGATGTCGGCGCGCAGTTCATCCTCGGAAGCGCCTTGCGCCGCAGTGCGCACGATGAAACCGCCGTGCCCGTTTTCGCGTTCGCTAAGAATGATCCGCTTCAGCCGCTGGCGTTCTTCTTCGGAAGAAATCTTGCGCGAGACGCCGGTGTGATGCACGGTCGGCATGTACACCAGGAAGCGGCCGGGAAGGGCGATGTGACTGGTAATGCGCGCGCCCTTCTTGGCGATGGGCTCCTTGGCGATCTGCACCAGGATTTCCTGTCCTTCTTTGAGCAGGTCGGTAATCAGCGGCACGTTTTGCGGTTCGCGGCGGGGGAAACGGCGTCCTCCACGGCGGCCGCGCGGTCCGCCCCGGCGACCAAAGCCAGGACGCTGTGCGCGCTGGGTGTAGCCCGCGGTTGACGAAGGGGCGCGAACCTCGGCCTGGGCCTCGACGGTCCCATTGCCTCGGGCTTCGGCATCGAGAAGGGCTTCGGCCTCCGCCTGGGCTTCCTCGAGTTCCGCGTCCTCAGCTTCTTCTTCCTCCTCTTCGACCTCTTCTTCCGCAGTCACACCCTCTGCGAGGGACGCGGCGGGCAACTCGCCCACGCCTGCCGCCGACTCACCCTCCACCGCCACTATCTGCGGCGCAGGTCTGGCATAGTCTTCGGCATGCTGGGTTTCCTCTTCCATCTCTTCAAAGGCCGCGTCTTCCTCGAGGTCATCCACGTAGGCAGCGATATCCGCTTCTTCTTCTTCGATTTCTTCTTCTTCCAGGGTGCCGGCCGCAGGCTTGCCAGAAACCTGTGGTTGATCGGTGTGTTCGGGCACGGCGACGTGTTTGTCATCGTCTTCGACGACCTCTTCCTCCGTCGCTGCTCCACCGAAGATTGCGGCGACGTTCATGTGGTGAAGCCGCTGCTGCTCACGGTCCCACTCCGGCGATCCCACCTCAGCGTTGGCGGCAACTCCCTTCGCCCGCATTTCCCGCGCCGCATTGGCCGGCTCTTGGGAACGGGCGGGAGTCTCCGCTTTCACGAATAACGGTTCATCCTCGGGAAACGAGGAGGTCAACGGCGCCCGAACTTGCGAAGGAGCAGCCGGCTCTTCCTCACGCGTTTGGGACGCGGCCGGTTGGTTTTGCGTCATGCGTTGGTATTTTGAGATGGACTCTCCCGGCAGCAGGATCGGCTGATATCCGGGCGGAGGGCCGAAGTCACTGCGTTCCGGGCGATCATTGCGGGGCGGCTCGGAACCACGGGCAAAGCGGCTTTCCGGCATACGCTCGCCCCGGCGTCCACGACGACGGCGGCGGTTTTGCCAGTCGCCACGTCCCTCGCGTTGTTCCCCGCCGTTAGTTTTCTCGCGATTCTCAGACGGCAGTGGTGCGGCAGCGACATGCTCTTCGGCGGTGGTCCGTGCCTCGATGGTGGGTGCCTCAGGCTCACTCGCAGTCTGCGTTTCCGGCTGTGGTTGATACGCCTGGATGGGACGGCCGGCGGGTATCTCGTCAACGTCTTCTTCGTCCTGCAGTTCCATGAAGTCGGAAACATACAGGAAGGCGTCGCGTTCCAGGCCGATGTCAACGAACGCCGACTGCATGCCGGGCAGCACGCGGGTGACGCGGCCTTTGTAAATGGAACCAGCTAAGGTGTATTCGTTCTCGCGCTCGAGGTAGATTTCCGCGAGCAGGTCATCTTCCACCATCCCCACCCTGGTTTCGTGAGGGGTGGAAGACACAAACAATTCTTTCGTCATGCGAACTCCGGTCCTGCGCCTTTAGTCGGCCGCAGGATTCACCGGAACCTAGGCAGGAAACGTTCGGGAGGACGAAGCATTGCGATGGCCGGCCCGGGTAGAGGACGGCGGAGGACGCGGAGTGCGCTCCGCAACCTTATCGATTGCACAAGCTGGAGAACTTTTCTCACTTATCGCATTGTGACGCGCCGGGTTTGTGACCGCTCTCTCAAGCCGTCTCTTGACGGATTGGGGGGCCGTTACCCGCCCGGCAGCGTCTCAGCTTCAATCCTGCCCGGCCTTGTACTGCCTTATGGCCGGTGAGTACCCTCTTCACGCGAGGGCGATCGTAATCTTGTTTTCCGCCGCAATGGCAAGCGCGGCAGCGCTCCCTGCCTTCCTCCTCCCTATCAGTTCACGAAACGGCGCATACGAACGTTCATTACGATACCCAGCGCCAGGAACATAAATAGGACGGAAGACCCGCCATAACTCATTAGAGGCAGAGGGATTCCCGTGACCGGCATGAAGCCGACCACCATGCCGATGTTGACCAGGATGTGAAAGCTAAGCACAGCTACCACACCCATCACCACGAATGTACCGGCGCGGTCGGGCGCCGTTTGTGCATTCTGCGTCAAACGCATCAGCACTATAAAGTATAGCAGCATTACACTTAAGGCACCGACAAATCCGTGCTCCTCGGCAAACGCAGCAAAGATAAAGTCGGTTTGGGGCACGGGGAGAAAAGACAGGTGGGTCTGGGAGCCGGCACTGCTGCCCCAGATTCCGCCCGAACCTACCGCTATAAGTGATTGAATCACTTGATACCCGGAGCCTTGACGATCTGCCTCCGGTTCGAGAAAGCTGGTCAGCCGCTCGCGTTGGTAGGGCTTTAGACCATGCCATGCTAACGGCATCATGAGGCCGGCCAGAAGAACCACCGCAAGTGCTTGCCGGGTCCGCAAGCCACCCAGAAACAGTCCCATCAGCGCGATGGGGATATAGGTCAGTGCGGTCCCAAGGTCAGGTTGAGCCAGCACCATCAGCATGGGCACACCCACGATGGCCCCGGCCTTGACGAAGTCCGACCAGGAGAGCTCGCGCTGTTGCAAGTCGGCGAAATACTTTGCCACCGCCAAAATCAAGATCAACTTGACCCATTCCGAGGGTTGGAAATGCCATCCCCCCGGCATCTTGACCCAACGCCGCGCCCCCAGATACTTCTGTCCGAAGATCATGACCACCATCAGCGAAGCGATGGCGGCAATGTACATCCAGTGGACGCGCTCCAGCAGAACCTGGTAGTTCAGCAGGCTCATCATGAACATGCAGCCGATGCCGGCAACGATCCAGTAGAGCTGCTTGATGTGTGCGCCGGCAAACTTGGTGTGCGCAGTCGCGCTGCGAATCTCCATCATGCCCAGTACGCACAGCAGCAAGACAAAGATGAACAGCACCCAGTCAAAATCGCGGAATGAGATGTAGCGTGACATTAGTAGCTAGTAGTTGGTAGCTAGGAGCTAGGAGTCAGTAGCGGGGAGTCAGGAGTCAGGAAAACCTGAATCGTGTCTCGTCCTAGCTACTCGCTACCAGCTACTAGCTACTTCCTTCAGTTCACTCCCGGCGCGGCCGTCGCCAGGGGCAGTCTCTCTTTGGGCAAATCCAATACCAACCGTCCTGCGTGCACAGCGCCCTGATCCGACCCGTCTGGATCGGCATCCCCCCACACCGCGCCGACTTCAACCTTGCTGCTTCCCTTGGCGATCTTGCTGGGAGTGCGGCGCTGCTTCTCGACGTGTGCCTTGATCACCTGGGCTACCGTCCGTGCCGCCAAGTATCCGTGCTCGCCCTCCTCCAGCAGGGCGCAGACCACGATCTCCGGATTCCGCCGGGGCTCCACGCCCACAAACCAGCCATTGTCTTTGAACTTGGATTTTCCCAAGGCGCCGAGCCGCGCTTTCGCCAGGTTACTGATCGTCTGCGCGCTTCCCGTCTTTCCCGCGAAATCAATCCCTTGCAGGTGGGCGCTGGGGGCGGTACCGATGGGGTTCACAACATTCGCCATGGCGTCGGTGATGATTTCCCAATTCTGGGGATCCAGAGGGATCCTGACCTGATCGGGCACACTGGAAGCTGGAATCACGTTGGAAGGAAGATCCTGTGGCTTGGTCACATGGGGCCGCACCAGGAGACCGCCGCTGGCGATCGCTCCAACGGCGTGCGCCAACTGCAGGGGGGTAACGGCAACCGCGCCCTGCCCGATGCCCACTGAGATGGTTTCCCCGGCGTACCACTTCTGTTTGAAGTTGCGGATCTTCCACTCTTCCGAAGGCATAACGCCGCTGACTTCCTGGGGCAAGTCAATACCGGTCCTCTGTCCCAGGCCGAACATGGTGGCATACTTGGCAATTCTCCCAATCCCCAATCTCTCCGCCAGGGTGTAGAAAAACACGTCACAGGATTGATAAATCGCCTTGTCGATACCCACAACACCGTGCACCCGGTGCTCAGCCGTCACCCAGCATTTGAAGTAGCGGCCGTAGAAGGTCGCGCCCCCATTGCAGACCACATGCATGTCCTGGGCAATGCCTTCCTGAAGGCCGGCCGTGGCCATGATGATCTTGAAGGTGGAACCGGGCGCCAACTGCGCCTGGATCGCTTTGTTCAGCAGCGGGTGATCGTCGTCGTTGACCAGCTTCGCCCACTCGTCGTGGGAAATCCGGACCGCAAAGTCATTGGGATCGAAAGTGGGCCGGCTGACCATGGCAAGAATCTCGCCGTTGCGCGGGTCCATGGCTACGATGGCGCCGTTGTGCCCTGCCAGCGCCTGTTCCGCCGCGATCTGCAGATCAAGATCAACGGTGAGCTTGAGCGCCCGGCCGGACTCCGCCGGAGTGTCCTCCAGAGTCTGTACTTCTTTGCCGCGGCTGTTTACGACGGCGCGGCGCGAGCCGTTCTTGCCCATCAGAACCTGGTTGTACTCCAGCTCGACGCCCGACTTGCCTACGATGTCGCCAGGATTGTAGAGCTCGAATTGCGGCTGGTTGAGCATGTCTTCGCTGACCTCGCCCACGTAACCGACCAGGTGCGCCATGAACCCGTTGCGGGGATACAGGCGGCGATGGGCCATGATCGTATCCAGCTCCGGCAGTTCGTTGCGATGCGACTCGATGAAGGCAAGTTCGTCCGGGGTGATGTCATCCTTCAAGTAAATTGGCTGGTATTGGGGAGACGCGGCGAAGTGCCGAATGCGGTCCTTCACTTCCTTGGGATCGAGGTGCAGGCCCTGGGCAATGAGATCGGCATCGAGCGTAAGATCGCGCGAGGAGTCGCGCAGCAACAGCGCAGTAAACGACGGGTAATTGTCCACGATGGTGCGGCCTTCGCGATCGAGGATGCGGCCCCGGGGGGCGAGGATCGGGACGTTGCGGATGCGGTTCTTTTCCGCTAGGTTCGCGTAGAAATCGCTCTGCACCACCTGCAGCCGCCACAATCCGTAAGCCAGAATCAAGAAAATGCCCAGGACAATGTACTGCACTGCGGTCAGGCGGATAGGCGATACTTTTTCGTCGCGGCCGTACATCAGGCGTCAGGCTGCAGGAGTCAGGTCCCAGGTGTCAGGCTTCAAAACCTGCGGGTCACACCCTCGGATCGTCCTAATGCACCAGATAATCCTTTCGGGAAGTTAACTCATTGTAACCCGGCAAGCGACGAGCGGGGATTGTGCTTGATGTGACCAAGGTCATAGAACCCCGAACCTTCTCTTACGCCAGCATGTACTAGAATTCCAGAATCGGTGTGGCACGGGCCCCGCTCGATTCAAGATCGCCATCTAACCATGAAGCCAGCAGATTTCCGCCGGATCGCTCTGAGCCTCGAGGGGGCAGAGGAAGGCTCACACATGGGGGCAGCGGACTTCCGCGTGGGAGGGCGCATTTTCGCGACGCTGGCCTCGCAAGATGAGGGCTACGGCAACCTGATGCTCACCCCCGAGGTGCAAGCGGAGTTCGTCCGGGACATGCCGGAGGTCTTTCTGCCGATTCACGGCGGCTGGGGAAGAATGGGAATGACCCACGTTCGCCTGGCACAAGCGACCGAAGACGTGCTGGCCGGCGCGCTGCGCACGGCATGTCAGCTCAGGACGGAAAAGAATACGAGCACGAAGAGGAAGAAGCGCGCGCCGCGGCGGCCCTAAGGTGCGGTAAAAAGGAAGGGCGCAATCGCACAGGTTCCGTCCCTGCGGGACTCGCTTCAATTTCATCCGCTCACCCGGCACTTCCGTGCCGGGCTAATGAATGCCGCCGCTGCGCGGCTGTGATTGGGTCACTCTGGTCCCCTTTTCTCCCACAATCCAGTTCTCCCGCGCAGAGAAGCAACGCTGCCATCCAAAAACGCTTCTGCTGACCACTTCACGCCTATGGACACTGCACTACTTTCTGTGAGACACATCCCGCCGGCTTCTCCAACAGCAAGGTGTTCTGGCCTTGTCCTGGCACGGAAAGCTCGGCCCGAGTTCCATGAACCGGCATCGGTTGATCGACGCCGTTGACCTGCAGGATCAGTGAATCGCCGTCATGACTCTTGTCGCGCAGGCCGATGGCGACTTTCAGGGTTCCGTTCTCGCAGCGCGCCCGAGCGCCACTCAAATCAGAACACTGAAGCGCGGGATATCCCAAGGAGCAGTCCGGGTTCACGTCCTGGATAAAGATGTTCTGGTCACCGCTGCGGCTGTCCTCCCACACCACCGCCGCCTGGCCGGAGGCGGCAATACGTGCCGTCAGCCGGGATTTGCCTGACAGGAGTGATGACACCGGAAACGGTGAGCAGGTCTGATTGCCCGCTGCATCCAGATGAACTGCGTTCATGATGTCTGATCCGAAAACGGCTTCATCGACCCAGAAGACCAGGGCGCCATCACCGCTCTGAACATTCTGAACAAAGAGCTGCTGGTCCGATCCCAAGGGCACAATCGCCAAGCCATTCGAGCCCCATTTCTGCGTGCCAATGCTGTCGAACTTCTGACCGTACACGCCATTCGTAAACTGGTTGGAATCTTCCTCGGTCCAGAAAAGGAAAGTCTCTCCCGTGGCCGCCCGATAGGAGACAGACGGTGAAACCCGGACGTTGTTCGCGTTGTTGGAACCCGGTGAACCGTTGTGCGGAAAAGCCTCACTGCCGTTGGCCAGAATGTGCTGAGCAAAACATTGCAGCGCAGGCGAACTGCTGTACCAGGAGAACACTGCGCCGCCACTACCATCGGGAACAAAGTACGGAAACTCGCCAAACTGCAGCGACCCGGCATCGTAGATCTTAAGCGGTGAATTTCCCCACAATGGTTTCCCCGTGGCCGAGAGCTTGGTGGCCAGCAGAGTTTTCGGTGAGCTGAAGCCCGTGTCCCGGACCCAGGAGATAATCACCGATCCGTTATCGGAAGCGTGCAGGTCGGCCAACGAATAGTTCGCATTGGACTCCTTCAGCACAACTCCGCTGCCCCACAGAGGGTTGCCATTGGGATCAAGTTTCTGCAGCACGACGCTGCTGTCATTGATCCATCCCACCACGACGTTGCCGTCACTCGTGCCCGCAATTTTGGGATTCCCATGGAAGCTGGAGTCGTCGTTGGTAAGCTGAATGCCGAGCTTTCCCCAGAGCAGAGTCCCGCCGTGGCTAATCTTGGCGGCGGTCACCTGTTCGTTGGTGCCCTCGCGGTCATCGAGAAACACCACCAGGCCGTTACCCGCTGTGTCCACATCCATGCCATAGTCCTGGGTCGAACTCAGACCCAGGTCGGCAACGCGGATGCCGTTGTGCGGGCCCAGTTCCACGCCTCCAGGATCGAGCGCCTGCACGTAAACGTCATAACCGAATGGCGGGTTGCCGTTGGGATTGTTATTGAACCATGTCAGGTACCAGTTGCCGTTGGACAAGGGCAGGAGCTTGGGCTGGACCTGATCGTTGGTTCCGTCCGCCAGCGCGAGGTTGAGCATGGGATCGGACGGCCATTGTGCCCAGGCGGTGGACGACAGTGCGAGACCGAACAAAAGGACAAAGCAGCAGCGGATCTTACAATCTTTCATGAATGCCTCCGTCTCGGTCATGGACAGGGGCAGCCGGCAAACCGATGAGCCGGAATTATACCCTTTCCCGTGTAAGCACTTCCCGCGCCTGTGGCTTAGTTTGGAGGGTTGGCGTTGTCTGGGGACAAACTATGGGAACCACGCAGGTTACTTTTTTCCGGTTTCGCTGGTCATAGATCACTGAATGGCGGGTGTGACTGTAGGCATACTGAGCCTCACAATGGAACTCCGCAAGGAACCTCGTTTCCCAGTCCAGCTGACGGTATTCATCTGGGGCGTCGATGCGACGGGTGTGAAATTCGCCCAGGTTGCGCAGGTCCGCAATGTCAGCGGACGGGGCGCGCTTCTCTGCGGCATCGAGCAGCCTCTGCGTCCCGAAGATCTGATTGGGGTCCAGTACCGTCAGCGGCGGGCCAAGTTCCGGGTGGTGTGGTTGCGGGACTCGCGCGGCCCGGAGAAGATCCTGGCTGCGGTGGAACGGCTCAAAGCTGAAGCATGTCCCTGGCCGGAGGAAGTGATGGCGGTGAGTAAGGCGCCGCATGGAGCGCAAGGGGTCATCGCCAGCCTGAGACCGGGAACCTAACACCCTGGGAGTTACGTCCTCTGCTTGAACCTGTCCAGGAGCACAAACATGGGCACGGCGACCAGCGCATTGGCAAATGCCGCACCAAGCTCGTGCAGCCAGCTCCAGTGCAGAGTCAATCCCACCAATCCGCGTGCGATGGTGAAGTAGACAATCTCGTGCGCAATGTAGAAGAAGAGCGTTACCAGGAACCGCGAGCCGGCATTTTCCACATCGATCTTCACTCCGAGGGACGAGGCCCCATATCCCACCACGGTCTTGGCGATCCCGTACACCCCGATCGGCTGGTGCGTGAGCGAATCCTGCAGCAGGCCGATCACGGCGCCAGTCAGCATCCCCGAAACCTGGCTCCGGCGCGCGACAGCAAAAAAGATTACCACCAGCAGGGGAAGGTCGAAGATGGAGAAGAAACCTAATCGTAGAGGGACAAACGCCTGCAGAAACAGTGCGCTCAGCGGGATCAGAACCGCCGCCGGAATACTGAACCGGTAGACTTCAACCTGTTCGTTCGATGTGTAAGTGATCGGCACGCTATTGAGGCCGGTCCTGTGGCGGTGAAGGTTCGGTTGGGGACGGCGCCGGCTTGACCACAGCCGGTCCGGATTGAGGCGGAACCTTGGGCTGCGGAGCATTCCTGTCGGACGCTGGTTTCCGGGCGGCTGGATTCGGGGGGACCGCAGCATTAACACCGGGTGTTGCGGCCGGCTTGGCCGGGGCGGAACTGGCGGACTTTCCAATGGTTGCACCGCCCGGTTGTGTCTTCTGGGGAGCTCCTATGTTCTGGGTTTGAGCCGACGGTGCAACGCCACTCGGCTTGGGCCCAACCGCTACAGGATTGGCAGGTGTTGCCGGCGCTGGCAAGATCTTAAGTCCACTCGTCGGCGGAGGGATGTTGCTCGCCTGACCGGGCGGTTTTTCCGGAACTGAAGGCAGCCTCTGGGCGAGAATGTCGGCGGCCCGCAGGCGTCCACTTTCGGACACGACCGGTTCTCTCTCTTCCAACTGCGTGATGACCAGTACCTCCTCGAGCTTGCTCAGATTCGCTGCCGGCTTCACCCGAATGTTCAAGAACAGGTCTGAACCGCGAGAGACCTTGGTCACCGTGCCCACCGGCAACCCTTTAGGAAAGATCTGGTCGCCACCGCTGGTCAGGACGCTTTCACCGGGCTGGACGGCTTCACCCTCCATCACCTTTTCGAGCACGACTTCGCCCAGCGGGGTGCCCCGCATGACTCCCTGCAATCGCGATTTTTCGAGGATGGCCCCCACCCCGCTGGTCTGATCGTTGATCAGCAGAACTTGCGAGGTGCTCCTGTAAACGTGCAGCACTTTGCCCACCACACCATCCGCCGTGATCACGGCCGTATCGGGCTTGAGTCCGTCGCGCGCACCCTTATCAATGTAAATGGAACGGGATTGCTCGCTCCCGCTGGAACCGATGACCTGGGCGGCCAAGGTCTTGGCGATAAACTGCTCCTTGAAACCGAGCAGGGCCTGCAGGCGGTGGGCCTGTTCCGCATCTTCGCTGAGGCGGGCTTGTTCGATCTGCAATTGCTCGATCTTCTGTTTGAGCTGGCGATTTTCCTGCCTCACGCCGCGCAGGTAAAAGTAGTTGTGCCAGAGGTCCCCGGCGCCGTTCTGGATCCACACAATGGACTTTTCGAGCGGCGTGATCGCGTTCACCGCCCAAACGCGGATGAGGCGGCTGGATTCGTTTTCCGTGGCCCGTTTGATCTGGACCGCGAGGCCCAACACCTGGAGAAACAGAATTCCTACCAGGATGATGAGGTTACGATAGCGGCCAAGAACAGATTCCATGGAAACAGTTTCAAGTTTCTGGTTTCAAGTTGCAAGTGGGTACTTGTAGTAAGGAAGCGAGCCAAGCGCGCGATTGTTGTCTCGCAGAAAAACGCGAGACCTCGCGCGGCTCGCCCAGATCCTTCGCTGCGCAAACGCGGCTTGCTCAGGATGACAAACAAGACACGCTATTCGATTGAGATTTTCCTGAGCAGCTTGAAGTCGCTCAGCATTTTCCCGGTTCCAAGCACCACGCTGCATAGAGGATCGTCAGCAATGGAAACCGGCAGCCCAGTCTCTTCGCGGATGCGTTTGTCCAGGTTCTTCAGCAGAGCGCCACCGCCGGTCAGCACGATACCGCGGTCGCTGATGTCAGCGGAGAGTTCGGGGGGCGTGCGCTCCAGGGCAACGCGAATGGCATTCATGATGGTCGAAACGCATTCACTCAGCGCTTCGCGAATCTCGCTGTCATCCACGGTGATGGTCTTAGGCACGCCTTCGATCAGGTTGCGACCTTTGATCTCCATGGTCAGCGGCTTGTCCAGCGGGTAGGCGGAACCGATTTCCATCTTGATCTGCTCGGCGGTGCGCTCGCCCACCAGCAGGTTATATTTCCGCTTCAAATAGTTCATGATAGCTTCGTCCATCTGGTTGCCGGCCATGCGCACGGAACGCGAGTAGACGATACCGCTGAGGGAGATGACTGCGATGTCGGTGGTGCCGCCGCCGATATCGACCACCATGTTGCCGCTGGGTTCGGTGATCGGAAGCCCGGCGCCGATGGCCGCCACCATGGCCTGCTCAACCAGGTGCACTTCGCTGGCCTTGGCGCGATAGGCGGAGTCCATGACCGCACGCTTTTCCACCTGCGTAATCTCGGAGGGCACGCCAATCACGATGCGTGGGTGCACCAGCATCTTGCGGTTGTGGGCTTTCTGGATGAAGTAGTTCAACATCTTCTCAGTTACTTTGAAGTCGGCGATCACCCCGTCCTTCATGGGCTTGATGGCCACGATGTTGCCCGGGGTGCGGCCCAGCATCTCCTTGGCCTCCTTGCCCACCGCCTCCACTTCGCCAGTGTTCTTGTTAATGGCAACAATGGACGGCTCGTTGACGACGATGCCTTTACCCCGCGCATAGACCAGCGTGTTGGCAGTGCCCAGGTCGATGGCGAGATCGCTGGAAAAAACGCTGAACAACGACCTCAGGTTATGAATATGCGATCCGCTGGAATGAAAGCCGTTCGATGACATACGCGAAACTTTTCTCTCTTCGTGGTCTAAGTTGTTTCCAAGCCTTGCACCTCTGCGCCGATTCCCGAGCCCATCCTTATTCTATGGAAGACTCCCATCGCCGAGGATGCACTAAAGTTCTTGCCCCAAGGTCTGCGACCTTTTGGGCCGCGCCTTCGCTTACTGAATCACTACCTTCTTCTGCAAAGTGTTGACTCCGCCCTTAGCATTTTGGGCGGTGATCGTGATCACGCTTTCCCCAGCCGCCAAAGGTGGCATGAAATAATGAAAACTGCCATCGGTCCCGATCACCGGCACTTCCCGGCCGTTGACCATCACCCGGGCCCCGACTTCCGTTTTCCCTGTCATTTCAATCACATGGCCGTGCTGGACAAAGGGATCGATGTCCAAACTGATGGTTTCCGTGTCTTTGCCCTTGGGAATGATGGTGAAGCGGTTCTTCTCGCTCTCCACCGACTCTTTCCCCTGAGCATCCAGTGATTGAACCATCCAATAGTACGCTCCTTGCCCCAGCCCGGAAACTAATACGTCGGCAGTCTTCACGGTCCGATCGACAATGGTGGAGGAAAAGTACGGGTTCTTCGAGATGCGCAAGCGGTATCCCTTGGCATTCGCCATGGGAGTCCATGAGAATTCAACCGGCTTGGGCGTGCCGGACACAAAGATGGGCATCATGTTGGCTGGCGAGGTGGGCGTGGGCGGGCCAATCTCCTTCAACTTGTCCATGTGCGGCGACTCCGCCTGGAAGTTGACTTTCTCCCAGTCAGCCAAGCGGATGGTTTCCCCATTGCGCTCGATCTCGCCAGTTCCCTTTTTCACCAAGATTTCGTGCTGGTCGGACTTGGGATCGTTCCGCACCATGGCAGCGCTTTCCGGAGCCAGAGAGGCGGTGGCGCCGGCCACGATCACCTGCGATTTCGATCCCTGGACATAGGTTGCGGTGGCCAAGTCCACGGTACCGGTGCTGACGGCAACCGCGACGTTGGTCTGCTGCTGATCGTTGGCCGAGTTTTCTTCAATCACGATCAACGAATCCTGCTTCACCGTATAGTTGGTGCCATCGTTGAAGACGATCTTGGCCATGCCCTCCGAACTGGTCTGCACCACGTCGCCCTTTTCCAGAGGCACGCTGTAGTCGGCGGTGATCCAGCTGCTGGCGTTCGATTTCTTGACTCGTACTGTGCCATCGAGTGCAGTGAAGTGCGCCTGCTGGGAGTTCATGACGCCGGACTTGGCCGGTCCGGCCGCTCCCGCCACGGTTTCCAGGATCTTGGTGCCGAAGGCATTGGCTGCTTTGATTCCATTTTCAGTGAATTGCGGGAAGGCCAGACGCATGCCGCCGAAGAAAATCAGCAGCCCAGCCAACATGACCAGGGCCACGCTGCGGTACGTGACCGTCTTCCACGCGATGTGGATTCCCGGTTTGCGGTTCGAAGACACCAAGGCCACTCAGAAACCCAGCTAAACTTCCAGAGAATATGGGGTGTTTTGAGACTACCACAAGCGAAATTGACGAGGTACAGGTAATCAAGTGGGGACGTTACCTTGGTGTCGTGGCGTTGTGCGAATGATGCGAAAGACCGGGTCATCCCGACTCTCCAGCATTCCACAAAAGCCCCTTCCCTTGCCCCCTCTTCCCTCCGGCCTGTAGCATAGAGAGTTCCCAGTTTTTCCCGGAATTTCCGCACTTTTTCTGCAGTCTCAGGAGGCTTTATGGCAACCGATGTTCTGACCGGCCCGACCATGCTGGGTTCGGCCACCCGCACCAAGGTTTATAAGAACTTCATCGACGGCGAATGGGTCGAAGCTTCGACCGGAGAGACTTTCGAAAACCGCAATCCTGCCGACACCCGCGACGTGGTCGGCATCTTTCAGAAGTCCGGCAAAGCCGACGTGGAAGCGGCCATTGAAGGCGCCAAACATGCGTTCAAGAAGTGGCGCCTGGTGCCTGCTCCCCGGCGCGCCGAGATCGTCTATCGTGCCGCCGAGATTCTTACCGGAAACAAGGAAGACTTCTCCCGCGACATGACCCGCGAAATGGGCAAGATCTTGAAAGAAACCCGTGGCGACACTCAGGAAGCCATCGACACCGCCTACTACATGGCGGGCGAGGGCCGTCGCATGTTCGGACCTACCACTCCTTCGGAATTACCTAACAAGTTCGCTATGGCCATCCGCCAGCCCCTCGGCGTCTGCGGAATGATCACTCCATGGAACTTCCCGATGGCGATTCCGTCGTGGAAGCTGCTCCCGGCGATCGTGTGCGGCAACACTTGCGTGATCAAACCGGCGCAAGACACTCCGCTTTCGACCTTCAATCTGGTTCGCACGCTGGTCGACGCCGGACTGCCCAAGGGCGTCATAAACATCGTGACCGGATTCGGCTCGAGCGTGGGTGGCCCGTTGTCGGAGCATCCTGACATCAAAGCCGTGTCGCTGACCGGGTCGAGTGAAGTCGGGCGGATCGTAGGCACGACCGCGGCCAAGAGCTTCAAGCATTGCTCACTGGAACTCGGCGGCAAGAATCCCATGATCGTCCTCGACGACGCCAACCTCGATCTCGCGATTGAAGGTGGACTGTGGGGCGCGTTCGGGACCACCGGCCAGCGCTGCACCGCGACTAGCAGAATCATTGTGCAGAAGGGCGTGTACAGCGAGTTCGTGGAGCGCTACGTCGAGCGCGCCAAGGGCCTGGAGGTCGGCAACGGACTCGATGAGACCGTGGACATGGGTCCTGCCATCAACGCCAACCAGCTCAAGACTGACCTGAATTACGTCGAGATCGGCAAGGCTGAGGGTGCGCGCCTGAAGTGTGGTGGCAACCGCTTGACCGGCGGCGAGTATGCCAACGGCTTTTTCATGGAGCCGACGGTGTTCGCCGACGTCGATCCCAAGATGCGCATCGCCCAGGAAGAAATCTTTGGGCCGGTGGTTTCGATCATCCCGTGCGAGAGCCTGGAGGATGCGATCGAAATCGCGAATGGCATCGAGTACGGTTTGTCATCGTCGCTGTACACGAAAGATGTCAACAAAGCCTTCACGGCGATGCGCGACCTGTATGCCGGGATCACGTACATTAACGCGCCGACGATTGGGGCGGAAGTTCATCTGCCATTCGGTGGAGTAAAGGCTACGGGCAACGGGCATCGCGAAGGCGGTCTGGGCGCGATTGACTTTTATACGGAGTGGAAGTCGGTTTACGTGGATTACTCTGACCGCTTGCAGAAGGCGCAGATCGATAGAGTGGATTAAGAGCTTCTAGCCGCAGAGGACGCGGAGAAATTAAGAGCAAAGGCCTTCACCACAGAGGGCACAGGGTACACAGAGGAATTACCTGCAAGAACCTCTGCGTACTCCGCGTCCTCTGCGGTAAAGCTTTTGTTTGTGATTTTCTTGCGTCCACTACGGTATGCTCTTGTTTTTAGGAGTTCCTGTGCCCATCACCCAAGCCCGTGAAATTGCCGCCGCCACCCGTTTGGAAAACGTCCGTTACGCCATCCGCGACCTGGCCTGCTACGCCGACGAAGTCGCCAAGCAGGGCCATAAAATCCTGCCGCTGAATATTGGTGATCCCAACGTCTTCGATTTCGAGACCCCGCGCCACATGGTCGAAGCCGTGTACAAAGCCATGCGCGACAACAAGAACGGCTACGCGCCGTCTTCGGGGATCAAGGAAGCGCTCGACGCCATTCGCGGCGAAGCCGCCCGCAAGGGCATTACTACGATTCGGGATGTGTTTGTCACCACCGGAGTAAGCGAGACCGTTGACATCTGCCTCGCTGCGCTGCTCAATCCCGGCGAGGATCTGCTCACGCCATGCCCCGACTATCCTCTTTATTCGGCGGTGCTGGCCAAGCTGGGCATCGGGCTGAACGCGTATTACCTCGACGAGTCAAACGGCTGGCAGCCCGATCTCGACGACATTAAGAAGAAGATCACGCCGCGTACGCGCGGCATTGTGCTGATCAATCCCAACAATCCCACCGGCTCGGTCTGCACCCGGCGCATGCTCGAAGATGTGGCGGAACTGGCCCGGCGGCACAACCTGGTCATTTTTGCTGACGAAATTTACGACAAGCTGATTCTGGACAACGACGAGCACATCGCATTCGCGAAAGTCGCTCCCGATGTGCCGACCATCACCTTTGGCGGGCTGTCGAAGAACTACCTCGCCCCCGGCTGGAGAATTGGCTGGGGCATCGTGAGTGGCGACGCAGCCGCGGTCAAGCCGTACAACGAAGGCATCCAGAAGCTGCTGCGGGCGCGGCTTTGCGCCAACCATCCCGAACAGTACGCGATCAAGCCGGCGCTGGAAGGACCGCAGGACCACTTGCCCGAAGTCTGCCGCAAGCTGCGCGCGCGGCGCGATCTGACGGTGAAGTGGGCGAATTCGACGCCGCGAGTAAGTTGCGTGTCACCGCGCGGCGCATTTTATGCCTTCCCGCGGATTGAGATTCCCGAGGGCGACGATGTGTTCGTCCGCGAACTGATTTTGCAGAAGCACGTCATGGTCGTTCACGGCTCGGGCTTCGGCCAGAAGCCCGGCAGCCAGCACTTCCGCATCGTGTTCCTGCCGGATGAGAAGACGCTGGAGAAAGCGTACGGGGCGATCGGGGAGCTGATGAGGGAGAGGCACTCGTAAAGCCGATGGCTC
>JAIQFW010000047.1 GCA_020073105.1 Terriglobia bacterium | reverse complement strand
GTTAGTAGAGAGCCACCTCTACCGTCCCACCAAGATTGAGGGCCACGACCGGCATCCCGCCAGCCTGGGCGGGACCGACGTGTTTGCCCAGGCTTCAATCCTCGGCATGTACGATCCGGACCGCTCCCAGACCATCACGTCCTTGGGCGACGTGCGGACCTGGGGGGATTTCCTGCAGGCGATGCGCGGCCCGCTGAATTCGCAAAAGGCGGTGCAGGGCGCGGGGATTCGCATTCTCACGCGTACGGTGTCCTCCCCGACCTTTGCCGACCAGCTACGCTCTCTCCTTAAGCTCTATCCGCAGGCCAAGTGGCACGTGTACGAGCCGGTCAATCGAGACAACGTGCTCGAGGGTGCCAAGCTGGCATTCGGCCAGCCGGTCGAGACCCGTTACGACCTGGAGAAAGCTGATGTGACCCTCTCGCTGGATGCGGATTTTCTTTCAGCAGGGTTCCCGGGGAATGTGCGATACATTCGCGACTTCGCCAAGCGACGCAATCCTGATGGCGGGAACATGAACCGGCTCTATGTGGTCGAAAGCACACCGAGTTCGACGGGCGCCAAGGCCGATCACCGGCTGCCGCTGTGGGCATCAGAAATTGCAGATTTCGCGCGCGCCCTCGGAGCCGCGCTGGGGATCAACTCTGGCGGAAGAACGTTTGCCGGAGAATACGCCAAGTACCTGAAGGCCGTCGTGGGGGATCTGCAGGCCCTCCGTGGTTCGAGCGTGGTGATCGCCGGAGACCATCAGCCGCCTGTGGTTCATGCCCTGGCACACGCCATCAATCAGGCGCTTGGCAACGTTGGGCGAACTGTGGTGTACACCGATCCGGTGGACGCCAACCCGGTGAACCAAACCGAATCGCTTAGGGAGCTGGTTGCGGACATGCGTGGCGGCAAGGTGGACATGCTGCTTATTCTGGGCGGGAATCCCGCCTACGATGCGCCCGCTGATCTGGACTTCGCCGACACGCTCAAGAGCACCAACATTCCGCTGCGCGTGCATCTGGGGCTTTATCAGGACGAAACTGCAGAGCTCTGCCAATGGCACGTTAACGAAGCGCATTACCTGGAGGCCTGGGGTGACGCGCGCTCGTACGACGGCACGGTCAGCATTGTGCAGCCACTGATTGCTCCGCTCTACAACGGTAAGAGCGTTATCGAACTGACGGCGTTGTTGGCCGGGCAATCCGAAGCCACGGGGCACGAAGTCGTCCAGGGTTACTGGAAGGGGCAACATCCGGCGGCTGACTTCGACATGTTCTGGCGGAAGTCGCTGCATGATGGGTGGATCGACGGCACAGCTTTCTCGCCGGGCCCGATCTCCGTGAAGGCCACTGACCTTCCGGCGCCCAGCGAGACTCGACAGAACCGCATCGAAATCAACTTCCGCCGCGATCCATCGATCTATGACGGGTCGTTCTCCAACAACGGCTGGCTGCAGGAACTGCCCAAGCCGATGTCTAAAATGACTTGGGACAACCCCGTGCTGGTTGGTCCGGCCATGGCGGAGCGAATGGGGTTGAAGTCCGAGGACATGATCGAACTTGAACTCAACGGCAAGAAGGTGACAGCTCCGGTCTGGATCCAGGCGGGCCACCCGGACAATTCAGTCACGGTGTTCCTCGGCTACGGCCGGCGACGCGCGGGACGCGCGGGTACAGGTGTCGGCTTCGACTTCTACGCGCTGCGTTACAGCGCCACACCCTGGTTCACCACCGGAGTGAACATCACCAAGACTGGGGGGCCCTACAAGCTCGCCACCACCCAGGGCTATCAGACGATGGATACCGCCATCGGCTCACGGCCACTGGTTCGCACGGCAAGTCTCGAGGAGTACCGCAAAGAGCCTGATTTCGCCCGCGAAGAGGAGCCCCCGAAGGACCTCACTCTCTACAAGCCCTATCCCTACAAAGAAGAACCCTACGCCTGGGGCATGGCGATTGACCTCAATGCTTGTGTCGGTTGCAACAACTGCATTGTGGCCTGCCAGTCGGAGAACAACATCCCGGTGGTGGGTAAAGAGCAGTGTGTCATCGGGCGCCACATGCACTGGATTCGCGTCGATGCCTACTACCAGGGCGACCGGGACAATCCCAAGGCGTATTTCCAACCGGTGCCTTGCATGCAGTGCGAGAACGCTCCTTGCGAAGTCGTCTGCCCGGTGGGTGCCACCGTCCACAGCACGGAAGGCCTGAACGACATGGTCTATAACCGCTGCGTCGGCACGCGCTACTGCTCGGATAACTGTCCGTACAAGGTTCGCCGGTTTAATTTCCTGTTGTTTCAAGATTGGGAAACGCCCCAACTGAAGATGATGCGCAATCCCGACGTCAGCGTGCGCAGCCGCGGCGTCATGGAGAAATGCACCTACTGCGTGCAACGCATCAACGAGCATCGCATTGACGCCGAACGCGCGAACGGCAAGATCGGGGACGGTGAACTGCAGACCGCCTGCCAGCAGTCCTGCCCCGCGAACGCGATCGTTTTTGGCAACATCAACGATCCCGAGAGCCGGGTGTCGAAGCTCAAGGCCGAGGCGCGCAATTACAGTTTGCTGGCGGACCTGAACACGCGCCCGCGGACAACTTATTTGGCCGAGATTCGCAACCCGAATCCGGAGTTGGAAAGTTAGACGTTTCAGGATTTTTTTTGCCCTTGTCATCCCGAGCAAAGCGAGGGATCTGGGTTGAGAGTGCCAAGGAAACTGCAGATTCCTCGTCGCTCATGCTCCTCGGAATGACAAGGTGATTGAGGAAAGTAACTAAGCGATGGACGATCGCACAGAACAATTAGCGAAGAATGGGGCCCCCGTCATCGAGCCTGGGCACACCTTTGCCACGGTCACGGACAAGATCAGCTCGATCGTGCTGACCCGCCCCACTTCCAACGGATGGTACGTGGGATTTGGCATCGCCTTCCTGCTGGCGATGACGTTGCTGTTCGCGGTTGGGTACCTGTTTGCCCGCGGCATCGGCATCTGGGGCGTCAATGTTCCCATCGGCTGGGGCTTCGCCATTGTCAATTTCGTGTGGTGGATCGGCATCGGCCATGCCGGGACGCTGATCTCGGCCATTCTGCTTCTCTTGCGGCAGTCCTGGCGTAATTCGATCAACCGCTTTGCCGAAGCCATGACTCTGTTCGCCGTGGCCTGCGCCGGGATTTTTCCGTTGATTCACGTCGGCCGTCCGTGGCTGGCGTATTGGCTGTTTCCCTATCCCAACTCGATGGGAGTATGGCCGCAGTTCCGCAGTCCTCTCATCTGGGATGTGTTTGCCGTTTCGACCTACGCCACCATCTCACTCTTGTTCTGGTTCATCGGCCTAGTCCCGGACCTGGCTACGCTCCGCGATCGTTCCACCAACCGCGTGGCACAGATGATTTACGGGATCCTGGCCATGGGCTGGCGCGGTTCGGCGCGGCACTGGCACCGGTATGAGACCGCCTACTTGCTACTGGCCGGCTTGGCGACTCCGCTAGTGCTGTCGGTCCACACCGTAGTGAGCTTCGACTTCGCCATCGGAATCGTCCCCGGCTGGCACACCACCATCTTCCCGCCGTACTTTGTCGCCGGCGCGATTTATTCCGGATTTGCCATGGTGCTGATGCTGGCGATCCCGATCCGCAAGGTGTATGGCCTGGAAGACTTCATCACCGAACGCCACCTGCAGAACTCCGCCAAGGTCATGCTGGCGACCGGGTTGATCGTGGCTTATGGCTACGTGATTGAAGCGTTCATGGGCTGGTACAGCGGCAACCGCTATGACGCGTTCACCTTGTGGAACCGGCTGCATGGGCCTTATAAGTGGGACTACTTCGCGCTCCTGATCTGCAACATCGTCATCCCGCAGGTGCTCTGGATCCGCAAGTTGCGGACCAAGCCGATTGCTCTGTTTTTCATCTCGGGGGTCGTGCTGGTCGGCATGTGGCTGGAGCGATTCATCATCGTGGTGGTCAGCCTGCACCGCGACTTCCTGACCTCGTCCTGGGGTATGTACTACCCCACGCGCTGGGACTGGATGACCTATATCGGCACCATCGGCCTGTTCCTGGCGGCCATGTTCCTGTTCGTGCGCATTTTGCCCATGATCTCCATCTTCGAGATGCGCACCCTGCTGCCTGAGGCGGAGGTGAAGGAATGAAGCCAACGCCCCTCTACGGAATGATGGCGGAGTTTGACACTCCCACCGACTTGGTAGCAGCCGCGGAGCGCGCCCATCATGCGGGATATCAGAAGATCGACGCCTATAGCCCGTTCCCGATCGAAGGCCTGGCCGAGGCCATCGGTTTTCAGAAGAACCGCGTGCCGCTGGTGACTCTTATCGGAGGCATCGTCGGCGGCCTTACAGGGTATCTGATGCAGTACTGGATCTCGGCCAGTAGTTATCCCGTCAACGTCGGCGGTAAGCCCTACCACTCCTGGCCCGCGTTCATCCCGGTCACCTTCGAACTGACGATTCTGTTTGCAGGCATCTCCGCGGTGCTGGGTATGTTGGCGCTCAACGGGCTGCCCATGCCCTATCACCCGGTCTTCAACGTTCCACGTTTCGCTTTCGCCAGCAAAGACCGGTTTTTCCTGATTGTGTTTTCTTCCGATCCTCAATACAACAGCAAGGCCACCCGTGACTTCTTGGAACGCCTGAACCCGCGCTCGATTTCGGAGGTTCCCAGCTAGCCATGCGGAATTCCCGAAACATTTTGGCTCTGGCCCTGTTGGCCACGCTCTTGCTCGCGGGTTGCCGGCAAGACATGCAAGATCAGCCCCGGTTCAAGCCACTTGCTAAGAGCGATTTCTACTCGGACCTGCGGTCTGCGCGCGCTCCGGTGGAGGGAACCGTGGCCCGCGGGCAGTTGCATGAAGACACGTATCTTTACACCGGCAAGGTTGGTAACAGCCCTGGCGACTATATGCCCTTTGCAGTGACGGAGGATGTTCTGGCACGCGGCCGTGAGCGCTTCAACATCTATTGCGCACCCTGTCATTCGCGTCTGGGCGATGGCAACGGAATGATCGTGCAGCGCGGATTTCGCCGGCCGCCTTCTTATCACACCGAGCGCCTGCGCAAAGCGCCGCTGGGCTACTTCTTTGACGTCATGACTAACGGCTTTGGGGCCATGCCGGAATATGCCTCACAAATTCCGCCACGCGACCGCTGGAATATCGTGGCTTACATCCGCGCTTTGCAGTTGAGCCAGGACGCAACGTCGGCTGAAGTTCCAGCCCGGCAAAAGGTGCCTTCCCCCCCACCGGCATTCCGTGGCGATCCCGGATCGGGCGCGACGTTGCCGGAACTGCAGCCGGGCAATCAGACGGGCAATCCGGAGGAGCCGAAATGAGCGCCACCCACATGAATCCCGCGGACTTGATGGCGCCGCCCGTAACCAAGACCATCCAGCAGCGCTCGCTGATGATTGGCCTGGTATTCGCGGTGATCGCCGTGGCTGGCGCGTTTGTCCGTCCCGACGAGTTCTTCCGCGGCTATTTGCTCGCCTACATGGACTGGCTGGGTGTGACCTTGGGATCCATGGCCATTCTCATGATCCGCCACCTGACCGGCGGAGGGTGGGGTGTGGTCATCCGCAGGGTCCTCGGCGCGGCCATGCGTTGCCTGCCGCTGATGGCGTTTCTTTTTGTCCCGATCCTGTTCGGGCTGCCTCGCCTCTACGTCTGGGCCCGCCCGCTGGATTCGATCACCGACAAGCATCTCCAGTCGCACCTGCAGGAGATCACGAAGTCTTACTTGTCGGTGCACGGCTTCGTGATTCGCGCGGCGATCTATCTCGCCATCTGGAATCTGCTGTCATTTCTCTTGACCAAATGGTCGCGCGAGCAAGACCAGCCGGGCGCCCGCGATAACAGCCCGCGGTTCAAGGCGGTCAGTGGTCCGGGACTGATTCTCTATGCGTTTACGGTTTCTTTCGCGGCCATCGACTGGGTCATGTCGATTGACCCCAGCTGGATTTCAACCATCTACGGTCTGCTGATTCTCATCGGCCAGCTGCTCTCGGCCATGTGTTTTGCCGTGGTGGTGGAGCGCATTCTCGCCAGATACAAACCGATGTCAGTATGGCTGCGGCCAAGTTTTGTACATGACCACGGCAAGTGGATGCTCACCTTCGTGATGGTGTGGGCCTACTTCTCCTTTTCGCAGTGGCTGATCATCTGGGCGGGAAATCTGCCGGAAGAAATCACCTGGTACATTCGGCGGTTACATGGGGGATGGGGCGGAGTCGGATTGCTCCTGGCGCTGTTCCATTTTGCGGTGCCATTCATCATGCTGCTGTCCCGCTCCTTCAAGCGTGACATCGGCCGCTTGGTTTGGCTGGCGGTGGGCCTGCTGGTCATGCGCTGGGTGGACCTGCTCTGGATCATCGAGCCGAATTATTCCCAGACCCTGAGTGTGACCTGGGCAGACTTCGTGGTGTCGATCGCGGTGGGCGGCATCTGGCTTTGGTTCTTCTTCCGCAATTTGAATTCTCTGCCGCTGTTGTCCATCTACGATCCGGATGCCCACGAAGTCCTGGAGCCGGCCCATGAGTGATGAACTGAAACATCACCGGAGGAGTCCGGAAATGGAATTCGAGCGGCAAGACCTGAGCCCGAAAGCGGTCTACGCCTTCCTCGTTGGGCTGGCGGTGGCTGGCGTCCTGGTCTCCCTCTTCCTCTGGGGGATGTATGAGGTCCTGGATGCTCGCGAGAAACGACATCAGCCTGTGCAGAATCCTCTGGTGCAGCAGACCAAGGCCGATACACGCCAAGTGTTACCCACGGAAGTCGAGAAATTCCCGCAGCCACGGCTGGAGCAGAACGAACGGCTGGAGATCAATGATTTTCGCCGGAAAGAGGAACAAACCTTAAACAGCTACGGCTGGGTGGATGAGAAGGCAGGTGTGGTGAGAATCCCGATTGACCGCGCCATGCAACTCATCGCGCAACGCGGCTTGCCGACCACACCAAAAGCGGGAACCGCTCCGGCGGTGGCCGGCAAGGTGAACGACGGCAATCTTCAAAAGGGAAAGGCAAAGCAGTGAGCAGGTTGGTAGCGAGTGAGACGATGCAGCGAAGCCACTCCATTTTGTTGTCATCCCGAGCGAAGAGAGGGATCTGCAGTTCGCGGCAAGATCGGAGAAACTGCAGATTCCTCGTCGCTGACGCTCCTCGGAATGACAAGAGTAGTGGGACTTGGTGGGTGCCAATATGCGTGATCACGGCCATCCTGCTTTTGGCCGGGGCAGCTTGGGCCCAGGGCATGACCCAGGGCATGATGTCGCCGCCGGCCAGCATGCGTCCGCCCGGACTGAAGAACGTCGGAATCGAGCAGCATTTGGACGAGCAGATTCCGCCCAGCCTTGCGTTCCGGGATGAAACGGGCAAGGCGGTGGAGCTAAGGGACTATTTCGGCAAGAAGCCGATGGTCCTGAACCTGGTGTACTACCAGTGCCCGATGCTGTGCGGGGAGGTCCTGAGCGGCCTGGTAAGCGCATTGCGGGTGCTGAAGTTCGATGTGGGCAAGGAGTTCGACGTCCTCACTATCAGCTTTGATCCGAAAGAAACGCCAGAGATGGCAACTGCGAAGAAGGCTGAATTTCTGAAGCGTTACGGACGCGCGGGTGCGGAAAACGGATGGCATTTTCTGACCGGGCCGCAGTCTTCTATCGACGCGCTCACCAAGGCAGCCGGCTTTCAATACCAATACGATCCGAAAACGGAGCAGTTCGGGCACGCGACCGCGATTATGGTGCTGACACCGGAGGGCAAGATTGCGCAGTACTACTACGGCGTCGAATTCGCGCCCAAGGACTTGCGTTTGGGACTGGTGCAGGCCTCGCAGAACAAGATTGGCACCGTGGTGGATGAAGTTCTGCTGTATTGCTACCACTACAACCCGGACACCGGCAAATACGGGGCCATCATCAGCAGGATCCTTAAGCTGGCGGCGGGGGCAACCATGCTTGTGCTGGGGGCTTTTCTGATCGTGATGTTTCGGATGGGATCGGCAGCCGAGCGCCGGCAGGCGAGGCGAGCTACATAAATCATGTTCGATAATTTTCCACTTTGGCCGGCACGGGCCTCCACGGGAGCGGGCAATGTAGACGCGCTCTACATTTTCCTGGTGTTGCTGGCGAGCTTCATGAGCTTAGCCATCTTCACCATGATCACGGTGTTTGCCTTGAAGTATCACCGCCGGCACGGCCGCGAGGCCGAGCAGATCGAAGGCTCACATGCCCTGGAAATCACCTGGTCGGTCGTGCCTCTGGCAATCTTCATGACCATCTTCGCCTGGGGAGCCGTTATCTACTTTCAGGAGCGCACGCCACCTCGGGGAGCGACGGAGGTGTACGTCGTCGCCAAGCAGTGGATGTGGAAGCTCGAACATCCCGAGGGCCAACGCGAGATCAACGAACTGCATGTGCCTGTCGGTCGCGACGTCAAGCTAATCATGACCTCGCAAGACGTCATCCACAGCTTCTACATTCCCGCCTTCCGTATCAAGCAGGACGTGCTGCCCGGGCGCTATACCACGCAGTGGTTCCGCGCCACGAAACCCGGCGTTTACCACCTATTCTGCGCGGAGTATTGCGGGAGCCAGCACTCCGGCATGATCGGCCAGGTCGTCGTCATGGAACCGGCAAAATACGAAGCCTGGCTCGCCGGCGGGACCACATCGGGCTCGCTGGCATCCAACGGCGAGAGCATTTTCCAGCAGCTGGGCTGTTCAACGTGCCATCGATCCGACACCCAGGGACGCGGACCCAATCTCGCCGGGGTCTTTGGCAAGCCGGTGCAACTGGAGGATGGACGGATCGTGGTAGCGGACGAGAATTACCTCCGGGAGTCGATCACCAGTCCCAGCGCCAAGGTGGTCAGTGGATTCAAACCAATTATGCCGGTTTTCCAGGGGCTGGTGAGCGAGGAACAACTGAATGCGCTGGTGGCATACGTCAAGTCGTTAAACCCGGCATCAGCCGGCGCGCAACAGCAAGGACCTAAGGAATAGCAATGGCTACCGCAGCAATCACCACCGAACGTGAGCACTACTTGAACAAGGAGTACGGCATCCGCTCGTGGCTGCTGACTACCGACCACAAACGCATCGCATTACTGTACTTGATTTCGATTACTTTTTTCTTCTTTATTGGCGGGTTCTTTGCCCTGCTCATCCGCCTGGAACTTCTGACCCCGGCGGGAGATCTGGTCCAGGCTGACACCTACAACAAGCTCTTCACCATGCACGGTATGGTGATGATCTTCTTCTTCCTGATTCCTTCCATCCCGGCCGTGCTGGGTAATTTTCTGGTGCCGATGATGATCGGCGCCAAGGATCTGGCTTTCCCCCGGATCAATTTGCTGAGCTGGTACCTCTACATCATTGCCGGAATCATGATGCTGCACTGCATGGTGACCGGCGGCGTGGACACCGGTTGGACCTTCTACACCCCGTTCAGCACGGCGTTCACCAACACCAAGGTGATCGAAGCCGGGCTGTCGGTGTTCGTCGCCGGATTCTCCTCGATTCTCACCGGACTGAACTTTGTTGTGACGATTCACCGCATGCGGGCGCCGGGCATGACCTGGTCACGCCTGCCGCTGTTCATCTGGGCACACTACGCCACCAGCATCATCCAGTTGCTGGGAACGCCGGTGTTGGCGGTCACGCTGGTTTTAGTGGTGTGCGAACGGGTGCTTGGCCTGGGGATTTTCGATCCGAATCGAGGGGGAGACCCTCTGCTGTTCCAGCACCTGTTCTGGTTCTACTCCCATCCCGCTGTCTACATCATGATTCTGCCCTCGATGGGAGTCGTGGCCGAAATCGTGCCTTGTTTCTCACGCAAGCGGATATTCGGCTACCAGGCAGTGGCGTTGTCCAGCATTGCCATTGCGGTGTTCGGGTTCCTGGTCTGGGCGCACCACATGTTCGTGGCTGGCATTTCTCTGTACTCGGCGATGATATTTTCGATCCTCAGCTATTTAGTTGCAGTGCCCTCGGCCATCAAGGTGTTCAACTGGACCGCCACCATGTACAAGGGTTCGGTCACCTTCTCCACGCCCATGCTCTACGCGTTCGGCTTCATCGGGTTGTTCACCATGGGCGGGCTCACGGGGCTGTTCCTCGCATGCCTGGGAATTGATGTTCATGTGACCGACACCTACTTTGTAGTGGCGCACTTCCACTACATCATGGTGGGCGGCGCGGTCATGGGCTACCTGGGAGGAATGCATTTCTGGTGGCCCAAAATTTCCGGGCGCCTCTACCCTGAGTGGCTGGGCAAATTTGCGGCGCTGATTGTGTTTCTTGGTTTCAATCTGACTTTCTTCCCCCAGTTCATTCTCGGCTACCTAGGGATGCCGCGGCGGTACTGGCAGTATCCCGCAGAATTTCAGGTGCTGAATGTGATGTCCACTGCCGGGTCAACCATTTTGGCCGTGGGATACGTGCTGCCCATGGTGTATTTCCTGTGGTCGATGCGCTACGGGAAGATTGCCGACGAGAATCCCTGGGGCGCGGCGGGACTGGAGTGGAAAACGGCGTCTCCACCACCCACTTTCAATTTTGAAGAGACTCCGGAAGTGACTTGGGAAGCCTACAACTACGACCAGATTCCTGCGCCGGCGGAGGTGCTGATTGAGCGATAGCCCAATCGCGGTCGAACACGGTCCTGAGCTACGGCACCACTTCGCCAGCGTGGAGCAGCAACGCGATGCTGCTTCGCTTGGCATGTGGCTGTTTCTGGCGACGGAGATCATGTTCTTCGGTGGCATGTTTTGCGCTTACCTGATCTACCGCATGTGGTACTTCAACGAATTTGCCGCCGGCAGCCGCAGTCTGAACCTCAAGTGGGGAACGATCAATACCATTGTTCTCATCTGCAGCAGTTTGACGGTAGCGCTGGGCGTGCGCGCGGCTCAGATGGGGAAGCGTAAGCTTCTGGTGATCCTGCTGATACTGACCATCGTCTTCGGACTGGCATTTCTGGGGATCAAGGGCATCGAGTGGCATGAGAAGTACGAGCACCACCATATTCCTGGGGCATCTTTCGATGCCACAGCGCTGGAAAAGCCGCCCTATTCAAACGGCGGAATCGACCCGTCCCACGAGCAGATCTATTTCTCCCTCTACTTCGCTATGACTGGTCTGCACGCGTTGCACATGATCATCGGCGTGGGTATCTTCGCATTCCTGCTTTTCCATGCCTGGAAAGGCCGCTACACGCCTCAGTACAATACGCCGATCGAAATCGGCGGCCTGTACTGGCACTTTGTAGACATCGTCTGGATCTACCTATTTCCTTTGTTGTATCTAATTGACCGGAAGCCTCTGGGGTGAGCTGACATGTCTGAACACATCCTTTCGAGCAAGCTCTATTACGGCATCTGGATCGCGCTGATGGTCTTGACCGTCGTTACTGCCGGCGTCGCCACCATCGATCTGGGGCCTTTCAATACGATCGTGGCCTTGCTCATCGCAACCAGCAAAGCGCTGCTTGTCATTCTGTTCTTCATGCATGTGAAGTACACCAGCGAGAAGCTCACCAAGATGGTCATCATCTCATCGATTTTCTGGCTGCTGCTTCTGTTGTTCTTGAGCCTGACCGACTACGGCACACGCTACGCAGGACACGGATAGCAGATTTCTGAGTTTGCGCACCTCTCATTCCGAGGGAAGTCGAGGGATCCCTCCTCCCGCGGTTAGTTAAGTTTGTAGGGATGCTTCGACTTCGTTCGTCCGGTCGCTAGCGCCCGGACTCTCTTCGCTCAGCATGACAGAGCTACGCAGTAGTTGATACTGCATCTACGATTGATTTAGTTTATGCTCTCTCTGCGTATCAGAGGAGGGGTCTATGGCCTTCTGCAATTCATGCGGTGAAAGGTTGGAAAGCGGCGCGAGATTCTGCGCCAAGTGCGGCGCTGCTCAACCTGGAGGTGCTGCGACGCCGGTAGTAACCCCGGCAGCGCCCTCCCCGGCGCCGGCAGCGCAGCCCCAAAGCAGCAGCGCGCTGAAGATCATCCTGATCATCGTGGCGGTCTTTATCGGTCTAGGGGTGCTTGGAGCCGGGACTGTCGCCTTTATCGGCTGGCGAATTGCCCATCACACGCGAATCACAGACAAAGACGGCAACGTACGGGTGGAGAGTCCTTTCGGGACGATCGAGAGCTCAACCAACGCCGACGACACCGCCCGTAATCTGGGTGTCGAGGTCTATCCCGGGGCGACAATGCGGAAAGGCAACTCCGCCAACATCACGATCGCGGGGATGCACACCGTGTCGGCAGAGTATGAGACCGATGATGCCGCCGACAAAGTGGCTGATTTTTACAGGGCAAAGTTCCCCAATGCCAACGTCACCGCCACCGATCAGGGACACACCACCATTGTCTCGACCGACCAGAAGAACTTCATCACGGTCAACATCGAGCCCACGGACGGCAAGACGGTGATCCATATTGCCAACGTCAGCGGCAAACGCATGGGCGGTACCTCCAACTAGCGTGTCGTCCGCATGCCGAAAGACCTTGCTGAACTCGCCCGCGCCTCCAAATCTGCGGTAGTGGACGCGGCTGAGCTGGCCGCCGCTTTGCGCCGACATCTGCGAGGAGATGTCCGCTTCGACAATGGCAGCCGCGCCCTCTACGCAACCGATGGATCGAATTACCGCCAGGTCCCCATCGGTGTGGTCCTTCCCCGCGACGTTGATGATGTCATTGCCACCGTCTCACTCGCCCACGAATTTGGTGCTCCGATTCTCTGCCGCGGTGGAGGGACTTCACTGGCTGGGCAGTGCTGCAATGTCGCTGTCGTGCTGGACTTCTCGAAGTACATGGCCGGAATTCTCGAGATTGACTCGGAGCGTCGGATCGCGCGTGTGCAACCGGGTGTAGTCCTCGACCATCTGCGTAACGCTGCGGAAAGACATCACCTTACCTTCGGCCCTGATCCGGCGACCCACGACCGCTGCACCCTCGGCGGCATGATCGGAAACAATTCCTGCGGCGTGCACTCGGTCATGGCGGGCAAGACCGATGACAACATTGAGGAACTGGAGGTCCTCACTTACGACGGGCTCCGCATAACCGTTGGCCAAACCAGTGACGATGAACTGGAGCGAATCATCCGCGAGGGCGGCCGCCGAGGTGAGATCTATGCGGGACTGAAGGGGCTGCGCGATCGCTATGCCGACCTGGTCCGGCAGCGCTATCCCGGAATCCCGCGACGGGTTTCAGGCTACAACTTGAACTACCTGCTTCCGGAGAATGGTTTCCACGTCGCACGCGCTCTCGTGGGTTCGGAAGGCACCTGCGTGACCGTGCTTGAGGCGACCTGCCGGTTGGTGGAGAGCCCACCGGAACGGGTGCTGCTCCTCATCGCTTATCCGGATGTCTACCAGTGTGCCGATCACGTGCCGGAGATCATGGCGCATAAGCCTATCGGCTTGGAAGGCATCGACCACCTCCTTGTCGAGTACACCCGCCGTAAGCGGCTCAACTCCGAAGGGCTCGCGTTGCTGCCGCAGGGAGGTGGCTGGTTGTTCGCCGAATTCGGTGCCGACACACAGGCCGAGGCGCAATCGCAGGCACGGACACTCATGGAGTCTCTGGCGCGCGCCGCGAATGCGCCGCGGATGCAGCTGTTCACCGACAAGCACCAGGCAAAGCGGGTTTGGGAGGTACGGGAGTCGGCGCTGGGCGCCACTTCCCACGTTCCCGGTGAGCCGTTGGAGTGGGAAGGCTGGGAGGATTCTGCCGTCGCCCCCGAGAAGCTGGGAGCCTATCTTCGCGACCTCAATAAGCTGATGACGGGTTACGGCTACCGCAGCGCGATGTACGGACACTTCGGCCATGGCTGCGTGCACATGCGCATCAACTTCGACGTGCAGTCGGAGCCTGGTATTGCACGCTTCCGCAAGTTCGTGGAAGAGGCGGCCGACCTCGTTGTCAGCTACGGTGGTTCTCTCTCCGGCGAGCATGGCGACGGACAATCGCGCGCTGAGCTGCTGCCCAAGATGTTCGGGCCGGAACTGGTGCAAGCGTTTCGCGAATTCAAGGCATTGTGGGACCCCGACTGGAGGATGAATCCCGGCAAGGTGGTCGAGCCGTATCGCCTGGATGAGAATTTGCGCCTGGGCGCCGGGTACCGTCCGTGGGAACCGCAGACTCATTTTCAGTTCCCAGAGGACCACGGCAGCCTTGCGAGTGCCACTTTGCGCTGCGTGGGAGTCGGCAAGTGCCGGCGCGATGAAGGCGGCGTTATGTGTCCGAGCTTCCGGGTCACTCGCGACGAGGAGCACTCTACCCGCGGCCGCGCCCATCTTCTATGGGAGATGACGAAGGGCGACGTGATTCAGGACGGCTGGCACGATGAGCGCGTCAAGGATTCGCTCGACTTGTGTTTGGCGTGCAAAGGCTGCAAGAGTGACTGCCCGGTGGGTGTGGATGTGGCGACCTACAAGGCGGAGTTTCTGTCGCACTACTACGCAGGCCGTCGCCGCCCCCGCAGTGCGTATGCATTCGGCAACATCGACCTCTGGGCACGACTGGCTTCCAACGCGCCGGGACTGGTCAATCTCACAACGCAGTTGCCATTTCTACGCGACATCGCAAAGTTGGTGGCAGGGATGCCGCGCGAACGCCGCATTCCCGCGTTTGCTCCGCAGACGTTTCGGGACTGGTTTCGCCGCAGAACCCCGGGAAATGACGCCGGCCCGCCGGTGCTGCTCTGGCCGGATACTTTCAACAACTACTTTCTGCCGGACACGGCGAGCGCGGCGGTCGAGGTCCTGGAAGCCGCCGGCTTCCAGGTTTTTCTCCCCGCGGGCAGTTTGTGCTGCGGGAGGCCTCTCTACGACTGGGGAATGCTCGATCGGGCCAAGAGTCTGCTGCTCGAAATCCTCGATGTACTCGAACCAGAGATCGGGCAAGGGACTCCCCTCGTGGTTCTCGAGCCGAGTTGTGCCGCGGTGTTCCGCGACGAACTGCTGAACCTGTTCCCCCAAGATGAACGGGCTCGCGCCTTGTCGCAGCAAACTTTCTTGCTCAGCGAGTTCCTGGAGAAGAAGGCCAAAAAGTTCACCCTGCCGAAGCTCGCGCGCCGCGCGTTGGTGCATGGCCATTGTCATCACAAGTCGATCATGAAAATGACCGACGAAGACGCAGTGCTCCGGAGAATGGGAATCGATTTCCAAGCCCCAGCCCCAGGCTGTTGTGGTATGGCCGGAGCTTTCGGCTTTGAACAAGACAAGTACGACGTGTCGGTAGCGGTTGGTGAGCTGGAGCTGCTGCCTGCGGTGCGGAGCGCTTCCCCGGAAACCCTCATCATCGCCGACGGCTTCAGTTGCCGGGAGCAGATCGCGCAGTGCACCGACCGGCATGCCTTGCACCTGGCGGAGGTGATCCGGACCGCCCTGCAGGAAGGGCAGTCGGCGCTAGCCGGGCCTTATCCGGAGTGGCCGCAGATACAGAAGAGACAGACCGAGCAGCGGAAATCGATGGAACGGGCAGCCCTCGGGATTGCCGGAGTTGCTGCCAGTGCCGCCCTGATCTGGGCTTTCAGTCGTCGCTGAACTCTATCATATTGATTTTAAACCGTTAATGTGCCGTCTCGCCACGCCGCAGGAATTCTGGGACAATAGGAACACTGCGGCAGGCAAGCCTCGCCCCGGTGACTCCGACCTCACGGCTGAGCCCGCATGATCCGAGAAAACGAACCCACGGTCGCCATTCCTGGTAGAGACGTAGCTAGCTACGTCTCTACGGCAGCCAAGGATTTCCAGGCTGACACACCCCTGCAGGGCTCGGTGCTGGTGCTGATCCAGTTTGACGTCTGCGAAGAGATTCGCCTCGACCAGCTCCGCCAGATTCTGGGCGCCCGCACTCTGGAACACCCCAGCTTGAAGCATCCCACTCCGGGCTATGTTCGTTTCGAACGCCCTCCCGTCGTCGAGCCGATCGAATCCCTGGTCCTGGAGAGCGGTGAGCGGCTGCACGGCCAGATCAAGTACTACGACTACGGCGTGGTCAGCGTGGTTCTCGAACTGCCGTTCTCAGGCGACTGGGAGACGCTGGTGCGTCTCAGCAGCCGTTGGGTGTGGGACGTGGATTTCGCCGGGCACGCTTCCCGCATTGCGCGGCAAAAACTGGAGCGCGCGGCCCCAGCCCTGGTCAAACCTTATCCGGACTGGCTGAGCGAGGATTACTTCATCTTCCACGTGCGCGAGATGGCAGGATCCGCGGCGGCCGCCGAGCTTTGCCAGACCCACGGAGCACACATCGCTCAGATCGTCCGCGGCGAGACCGCCCAGCTTTCTGACGGCGAGCGAAATGAGATTCTGCAGTCACGCATTTCGTACTACCCGAACGACCTTGCCGTGATCGGCTGGAACGCAGCGTTCTTGTACGACACCGAAGCCGGCGCTGAAACCGCCATCCAATTGCTCGAATACGCCAACTCCCAGCTGCTGGAGTTTCGCCACTACGACGAATTTCTTACCCGTGAGCTGGAGCGGGTGTACGCCGGGCTCGACAAAGGCACGGGGATTCTGGCGCGCTGGCGCCTGGCGCGCGCGGCCACCAAGCTGCATACCGTGCTGCTCGACGTGAACGAACTCACCGAGCACGCCGACAACGCCATCAAGTTCCTGAGCGACATGTTTTCGGCCCGCCTCTACAAGCTCGCGGCAGCCAAAGTCGGCGTGCCCGACTATAAGGACCTGGTTACACAGAAAGTGCACACCGCCGAAGAGCTCTACCGCTTCATGGTTGACCAGTTCAACCAGAGCCGGGCATTCTTTCTGGAATTGACGGTTGTGATCATTCTGGTCATCGAGCTGATTTATTTCTTCCGTGGCAATCCGGTCTAACTGGGAACTGAGAACCGGGAACTAAGAACTGGTTCTAGCCATCTGTGCCTTTGTCGTTCTATCCTGAAGCCTCCCTAATTCTGGCGGACTGAGAAAGCGAATGCGAGGACTCAAAGGAAAGCGTGTTCTGATCACCGGCGGTGCCAGCGGGATTGGTGCGGCCACGGCGGCGCGCTTTCTGGAAGAAGGTTCGGCAGTGTGCGTGCTCGACCGCGATCCAAAGGGCCGGGAGCAGATTAAGAAGCAGCTGCCGGGCCTGACAGGCGTGGTGGCGGCAGACGTTTCCGATCTGAAGCAGGTCCAGGCCGCATTCGGCGAGACCGTGCGTCTCATGGGAGGTGTGGATGTCCTCATCAACAACGCCGGCATCAGCATCCGGCACAATTTTCTCGAGATCACTCCCGAAGAATGGGACAAGGTCATCGCTGTGAACCTGACCGGCGTGTTCTACATGGCGCAAACCGCGGCCCGGCACATGTGGGAACGAGGCAGTGGCCTGATTCTGCAGACCGCCTCGACCAATGGCATCATGGGTTACCCCTTTTACGCCGACTACAACGCCACCAAGGCCGGTGTGATTGAACTGACGAAGAGCATGGCGCTGGAACTCGCCCCAAAGGTTCGCGTGTGCGCCGTCGCTCCGGGATACGTGCTCACGCCCATGCAGCGCGCCGAATATACCGATGCCATGCTGGAAGAAGTCAACCGCAAGATTCCCTTGCGGCGCCACGCCAAGCCGGAAGAGATCGCGGCCCTGTTTGCGTTTCTTGCGTCGGACGACGCGGCCTTTGCGACCGGCCAAGTGTTCACGATGGACGGCGGCGAAACCGCAGGCGGGCTAGCCAGCCGGTAGCCGCGCCGATTCGTCGCGGGCAGAGGAATCGATTCTGCACTGAGAGCTGGACGGGAGTATTCTTGTCGGAGCCTGCGAGTGATTCCAGCGAGGCAGGAAAACAGGATGGACATCCGGGATAATACGCTCGCCGTCTTGACGTCCGCACGGCTTGGCATCATCGGCGGGTTGTTTACCTGCATCGCGTACCCGCTGTTACTGTTCACGCCGCTGCCCAAGCATGTGGTCTTCATCTTAGCTGCCTTGATTGGACCAGCCCTGGGCGTGGCGAGTTTTGGCCTCCAACAGGTGCTCGACCTGGAGAGCGCTCATGTCTGGAGCCGCCTGGGTGCCGGGTTAAACGCACTTGCCGGTGCCTTGCTTTCCGCTATGCTCCTCGTCCAACTAGCGGTGGGTGAATATGCCGCCGGGGCCAAGCCCTCGCGGGAGGTAGTTTCGGTTTGGCTCGGCCTGGATGTGGCGTGGGATGCATACGTCGGGCTGGGTACCATTTGCTTCTCCGTCGCCATGCTCCGACACCCGCGATTCGGGCGGGCCTTTGCCTTTGCCGGTCTAGCCATCGCCCTGGTTCTGCTCGCACTGAACCTGTACTCGTTCCCCACGCCGCCTGCGGCGGCAGGTTTGGTGGATGTGGGGCCCGCAGTGGGCCTTTGGTATCTGGCGGTCACGCTTCAGATGTGGCGTTCTCTGGGCTGGGTGCGAGAGCAGGCACTATCTACTCAGTGAATAGTCTGGCAGGCAAGGTCGCTCTCATCACAGGCGGTGCTTCCGGCATCGGTCGCGCCACGGCGATTCTTTTTGCGCGTGAAGGGGCTGCAGTCGCCATTACGGACATCAACCAGCAAGCGGGCCAAGGGGTTGCTCACGAGATCGCTGATGCTGGCGGCCGCGCCATCTTCGAGCCCGCCGATGTGACGAAGGCCGCTGACTGCGAACGCGTGCTGCGACGCACGGTGCGCGAATTCGGCGGTGTTCACGTGCTCTTCAACAACGCCGGCATCATCCGCCGGGCTTCGGTGGTGGAACTTTCCGAGGAAGACTGGGACCAGGTGATGGCGGTCAACGTAAGATCGATCTTCTTGCTATCGCGCTTGGTGATTCGAGTCATGGTAAGCGGCGGAGGCGGGTCAATCATCAACATGGCTTCGGGCTGGGGGCTGTCGGCCGGCCCGCGTGCGGCGGCCTATTGCGCGTCGAAGGGTGCGGTGGTGCTGATGACCAAGGCCATGGCGGTCGACCACGGCCCGCAGAAAATTCGCGTAAACTGCCTCTGCCCCGGCGACACCGATACCAATATGTTGCGGAACGAGGCTCAGCAGCTGGGCGAAAACGTAGATCGTTTCCTGGCCGAGTCTGCGCACCGGCCGCTCGGACGGGTTGGCAGGCCGGAAGAGATCGCTAAAGCCGCCCTCTATCTGGCCAGCGACGAAGCATCGTTCGTGACCGGAACGGCGCTGGTGGTTGACGGAGGAGGACTGGCAGGGTCGATCTGACCCGCGTAGAGACGTAGCTAGCTACGTCTCTGCATTCCTAGGAAGCGAACATTCGCCTCGCGAACAAAGTCGCTCTCATCACCGGCGGAACCTCCGGCATCGGCGAGGCTACGGCCATTCTTTTCGCGAAGGAAGCCGCCAGCATTGCCATCACTGGCCGTGACGAAAAGCGGGGCGATGCGGTGACCGAGAAGATCCTGTCCAGCGGCGGCAAGGCAATCTTTATCCGGACCGACGTCCGCAAGGCTGGTGAGTGTCGGCGGGCCGTGGACGAAACCGTCGGTGCCTTCGGTCAACTCGACATTCTCTTTAACAACGCTGGAGTTTTCTATCCCCACACGATCCTTGACTGCACGGAAGAAGAGTGGGACCTGCAGATCGACATCAACCTCAAGGGAACGTTCCTCATGTCGAAATTCGCCTTGCCCCACATGATCCGGCAAGGCAACGGCGTCATCGTCAACAACAGTTCCGGCTGGGGAATCGTGGGTGGGGACAAAGCCGTCGCCTACTGTGCCTCCAAAGGCGGCGTGGTTCTGCTGACCAAGGCCATGGCCATCGACCACGGCCCCCAGGGGATCCGGGTGAACTGCATCTGCCCCGGAGACGTGGATACGCCGATGCTTCCCGAAGACGCGCGCATGCGCGGTTTGAAATGGGAGGACTACCTAGCAGGTTGCGCTAACCGGCCACTGGGACGGATCGGGACGCCGGACGAAATTGGTAAGGCCGCCTTGTTTCTGGCTTGTGATGATTCGTCGTTCATGACGGGAGCAGCCCTCGTCGTGGATGGCGGGGGCACGGCGGATTGATGAAAACTCCGGCTACAACCCAATCGCACACTCGCTCGCAGCAACTGCTTGAGCGGGCACAGAAGTCTCTTGTCGAGGGCGTGAACTCCCCCTCGCGGGGCGCAGCGGTCTATCCCGGCGGGCCGATCTTTCTCGAACGCGGCCAGGGCTCGCACGTCTGGGACGCCGACGGCAACGAGTATGTCGATTTCATGATGTCATTCGGCGCACTGATCCACGGGCATGCTCATCCCCAGCTGGTTTCGGTGGTGTCCGAGGCCATGGCCGCAGGTTCGCACTTCGCCGCCGCGACTTCCGCCGAGGTCGAGGCGGCGGAGTGTTTCCGTCGTATGGTGCCATCCGCTGAAGCCGTGCGGTTCACCAATACTGGCAGTGAAGCCACCATGCTGGCTCTGCGACTGGCGCGCGCGCACACCGGACGCAATAAGTTTTTGAAGTTCGAGGGCCACTACCATGGCTGGTACGATCCCTATCTCTTAAACGCGCACAGCCACCGGCCTGAGGAACTGGGGCCGCCTGAAAACCCCAGTCGCATCCCAGACTCGGAGGGCATTCCGCCCGCCACGTTCGATGATGTCGTCCTTGCTCCATGGAACGATGTCGCAGCCCTCGAGCGCGTCATGCAGCAGCACGGCCGCGCACTGGCCGCGGTGATCAGCGAGCCAATCATGGCGAACATGGGATGCATTCCGCCGCGCGAAGGCTATCTGCAACGCTTGCGGGAACTCACCCGCGAATACGGTGCGCTCCTCATTTTTGACGAAGTGGTCACTGGTTTCCGCTATGCCCCAAGTGGATGCCAGGAATACTACGGAGTCAAACCTGATCTCAGTACGTTCGGCAAGGCCTTGGGCGCGGGTTTCCCGGTGGGCGCCGTGGCAGGCCCGAAGGCCATACTTGATCGCATGCGCTGGGGTACGAACATGGTGCTGCACTATGGGACGTTCAACGGGCACCGGCTTACCATGAAGGTGATCGCCGCCAACCTGGATTTGCTCTCAGCGGAGGGAGCTTACGGCAAACTGCACGCCACGGGCGATGCCGCCATCGCCGGGTTGCGCGATGTATTTCGCCGATGCAAAGTGAATGCCATCGTGCAGGGCTTTGGCCCGATGTTTCAAATCTACTTCACCGAACGCGACACCATCCACGACTACCGCGACTATTGCAGCTACGTGGACACCGCCCGCTACTCGCGCTTCGTTCACCGGCTGCTGGAGCACGGCATCTACATGACACCTTCCAACGGCCTGCACTGGATCATCTCCACTGCCCATACCGAAAGTGATGTGGAGAAATTGATTGCAGCGGCGGACCAGGCCTGCGCGGAGCTGGTGTGAGAACCGTCTTTCTTGGCGGCGGGCGGATCACGAGTGCTCTGCTGGCTGGCTTGTGCCTGGCGAACTTCCGCCGGCCAGTTCTTGTTCACGATCGAAACCCGCACAAGCTGCGCCGCCTGAGAGAAGTGTACGGAGTATCGATTGGGACAGATCTGCACCGCGCGGTCGACAAGGCTCAGCTCATCATCATCGCGGTGCGGCCCGCTTCCGTCGCCGATCTTCTCCGCCAGATCGGCAAGGTTGGTCGCCCGCTCTATGCGGTCAGTCTAGCGGCGGGGATCCCTCTGAAGAACTTGCGCTCGCGGCTCGGCCCTTCCGTGCGTTGGGCCCGTGCCATGCCCAGCCCGGCAAGCCGCAGCGGGCGAGGGCTGACAGCGCTCACCTTCGACCGAGGATTTCCCGCTGCCGCCGCCCGCGAAGTCAGAACACTGTTTGGCAAGGTGGGAAGCGTCCTGGAAATTCCCGAAAGCAAGTTTGACGCGTTTACCGTCACCTATTCGAGCAGCCATGGGTACCATGCACTGGCGACGCTGGCCGCGGCAGCCGGGAAGATCGGTCTAGACAGAGAAACCGCGCTGACTGCGGCCGCCCACGCCCTTGCGGATGGGATCGTCGCCTGGCGCGAAGGCAACACTTCGCTAACTGCCCTGCTGCATGAGGCTGCTACACCGGGCGGAATCGCGGCGGCGGTGATGCAAGCCATGGACCGGGCAAGGTATGGACGGGTGATCGAGCGTGGACTAAAGGCTGGATTGAGGCGGGCCCGAGAGAACGCGAAGAAAAACTAGCGCGGTCTCACTTCTTCATCCGCTGGTCGAGTTGGGCAACAAGCTCTTTCACTTCGGTCGCCATCGGACCAGTGGAAATCTGTGTCAGGAACTGCTCGAATGCCTGCTTGGCGTCGTTGGCCTTTTTTTGTCGCAACAGTGAGTAACCCAGAACGACATAGACGCCGGCATTGTTTTCCTTCAGTTCGATCGACTTGCGCGCGTGCATCTCCGCGTCGGAGAACTTCTTCAGAGCAAAACTCAGCCTGGCGAGTTCGAAGTAGGCGTCGGGATTCTGCGGGTCAAGCTCGGCAAACCGGGTGAGCGGTTTCTCAGCCAGGCTCAGGCGGTTGGTCATTGCATAGAGAACGCCCAACAGGTACTGGGCCCGCGGCATGCGCTCTTCGATCTCAACCGCCTTGACCAGAGAAGATTCCGCCTGCGGAACCTGATTGGTCTGCAGTTGCGCCACCCCCAGGATCTGATAAGCCTCCGCATATTTTGGATAAAGCTCAATCGCCTTCTGCAGATGCGGGATGGCGCCCGCGAAGTCATCGTCATTGACGGCTTTCTGTCCGGCGGTGAATTCTTTCTTCGCCTCGGGCGGAATGGCCGCGACCCGCGCATCGAGCGTGCCTTTGCCGGGCACTTCTCTGCCCGAGCCAGTGTCCTCCGGTAGAGGCCTTAGTGTGATTAGTTCGAGGGCATGGCAGGGCGGGATGCTGATGTCAACCCGGCCTTGCACCGGATGATAGCCCAGCGTGTTCACCTTATACTGGATCACCATGCAAGGCGCACCGACACGGAACTTCCCCATGCGGTCCGTCGTGGCGTAGACCCGCCAAGTGGTTTCGCCGTCGGTCCACAGTTCGACTCGAATGAAGGCAGCGGGAGTGTTGTTCTCGTAGCGGACTTGTCCTTGAAAATTGACCCCGCCTTGCCCTCCGCTGTCGTCCTGGGCTTGGGCCAGAATTGCTGTGACCCATAAGAAGAGCGTTAACGCTGTGCGGGTCCGCATAGATACCCCGGCAAAATATGTTAATCCAAACACCCCATGGGTGACTGCACATTTCCTGTCAAAATTTGACACCGAATGACCTACCCAGGATCCGGCTGTTCCGTGTAGCGCCGAAATGCTCTGACGTTTCACCAAGGTTGTTACTTCCGTCATCCTTCCACCCCGCAGGTAGACTGCGAAACCTCTGGCTGGGACGTAGAATTTTGGGTGGAGCACCCCATGAGTTCGTCCGCAACCTCCTACGAGACGGCACGGCGCAGCACGCGGATTCGGGCGCAGATCCCGGTGCGGGTGGTAAGTCTGGATCCAGCAAGCCAATTCAGCGAAAGCTGCTATACGGTGGTGGTCAATCCTGAAGGCTGCGGCATTCGCCTGGCGCGAGCTGTGGAGCCAGGCCTGTCGGTGTTGCTCGACGAACTTCCGGGTGGGAACAGCGCCCGAGCCCGCATCACGAGTTGTGTTCCACTGGGCACGGAAGGCAAGTACTGGCTGGTAGGCATCGCGTTGGAACAACGGGGAAACATCTGGTGCATCCAACCTGCGCCTGCCGATTGGGGCACTGAGCCCGCGCCTGCCGCGGCCGTGCCCGTGCCCAAGAAAAAGGACGAGTGGCCCTACTCGGTCTTCTCCACCAAAGGCGAGGCCCATCCCGGCCGCAAGTAGCCCGTCTCCTGCGCTACAACACCATCAACGATTCAGAAGCTTGAGGTAGCGGTCATCGTAGAGCATGCTGGAATTCTGGACGAATTCCAGGATGCGGTGCATGCGGTCACGGGCTTCCCGGTTCAGTTCCTTGAACTGAACGGCTACGCCGGACCCGGGCTCGATTCGGGTCACGCAGCCCTCGGCCTGGAACTGACCATCGTCGATAGAGAAGACCAGCTTGAGGTCGGTGCCGGGCGTAAGGATGGCGCTGGTCTCGACGTAACAACCGCCGATGCTGATGTCGACCAGGTTAGCCAGGATCGGGGCGCTCGCTCCACCCGCATGCAGCTCGATAGTGACACGGCACTTCAGGCGGGCGTGTTGCCGCCGGTTCTTGCGGGAAGGTTGCTGCTGCTTTTCCATGTACATCCGGCGGTCCGCTTCCGCCAGGAGTTCTTCCGCGTCCTTGCCGTCGTCGGGGAACACAGCTTGTCCGACGCTCAACGAGAGGATATCCTCCGCGCAGACCTCGACTCCGGCTTGCTTCGCCAGCGCGCGTAGTTGGTCGGCCTTCTTCACCGCGACGTCCGCGGGAAGTCCTGGAGCCACCACGACGAATTCGTCCCCACCCATGCGCGCTACATAGTCGTACTCACGGCAGCTTTCCTTCAGCGCCTGAGCGAACAAGCGCAGCACCCGGTTCCCCTCGAGATGGCCAAAGCGGTCGTTGATCTGCTTGAATCCATCCATATCACCGACCATGACCGTCAACGAGGTAGCGTCGCGCTTGCATCGTGCCAGTTCGCGGTCCAGTTGTAGGAACAGCGATCGCGCATTGGGCAGCCCGGTCAGGTAGTCGGTGGTGGCGGAATTCTCGGCCTGCTGGTATTTCACCGCGTTCTCAATCGCCAGCGCCATCTTGGAACAGATGGCTAGCAGGATACGCAAGTGGTCGGAGGTGAATGCATCCCGCTCTCCACGGTAAAGCGCCAGTACGCCGATGACGCCTGCCACTCCCTCTAGCGGAACTGCCAAAGCCGAACGCAGGGTGCTGAACTTCGTGGGATCGTTCAGATATCCCGGCTCGACCGATGGGTTGCCGTTTACGATCGGTTTCTTGTTTTGTGCCACCCACCCGGAAAGCCCCTGCCCCACCGGGATGCCCTCCGCCATCCGCTTCGCCGCGTTGTTCCATTGCGGATCGCCGGCGACCATGACCGAGAGCGTGCCGGCGCG
>JAIQFW010000247.1 GCA_020073105.1 Terriglobia bacterium | reverse complement strand
TATCTTTCTCGGAACGCTGTCGCCCTCGCCGTTCGTAAACGAGCTGATCACTCGGTGGGAGTAGAACTCGTCCTTGGCTCCCTTTGCATCACCCAGGAGAGTCGCGATGCCGCGCTCCAAGTACTTGGAGCGCGACCTGAGTTGGGTGGTGATGCCCTCAGTTAGCGCTGTACAGATGGTGGAGAGTAGCAGGTAAACGAAGGCAAGACCGATGGCAACATCCAGAATGGGCCAGCCGCTCATAGTTTCAACCCCGCTTTCGGCGCAAAGCTGGAACACTTCACGCTCGTGCGAACCATTTAGTTTTATCGGAGTGCCTGCATTGTAACAGCGGCACCAAAAGAACCCTCCCGGAGATGTGTCCGGGGTTTCGCCTTGGCGATTGCGGCTGTATCGCACCGTGTTCGGAAAAGCTTCCGTCCGGAACGCGGGCGCGAGCTCGTCAATCCCGTGAGGCGCCCTTGTAACACCGCGGGCGTTCCACTGAAATGCTTTTTTGGGTTTTGTTACGAAACCGGAACAGGGAGCACCAGATCGCGAGCATGAGATCTTGGCGCTCCGGCTCGACACTTAGAGTGAAAGGTTAACGATTGTATGTAATATACAGAAAAATGGCGTGAAACCTACTGTATCCATGCCCCTTGCTGACTCGCTGAGCTCACACTCGCATGGCGCCCGCAGCAGCCTCCAGGCGGTATCGGTGCGCCGTGTGGGCACGTCCGCGGGTGCCCGAGGAAAGCACAGATCTTGTCCGTCGCCTCTGGTGAGAGGATGTGCTCGAACTTGCACGCCTGCTGCTCGATTTCGGTCTCGCTATCCAGAGCAAGACTGTCGGTGAACAGGCGCTCCGCCAAGCGATGCCGGCGAATAATGTCAGCTGCGTGCTGGCGCCCGCGGGGGGTCAGTTCCACAATCATGCTGCCGTCACCAACCGAAACACCGTCCGGCTTCAAGGCGTCGTGGCAGGGATTCACAAAAGGCTTGTGATCGTGTGGCTCCGGCGGATGTGGCGCCGCCGTCACCAGCCCGAGATCGACCATCTTTTCTATTGCCATACTGACCGGCAACGCCCCATGCACTTCCATTCGTCCGACTTCGGCGATCTCCCCCTGCTCCCCGAGAACCCATAGTTCTTCCAGAACCTCATCGAACTGTTCCTCGTCGGCCATGGAGAACATGATTTGCGCGCTGATCTTGCCATGATGAAGCTCAATCTGGCGGTCGGCCAGCCGCGCCACTACCGGGTCATGCGTGACCATCACGATGGTCCGTCCCTGCTGGTGCAGTTCTCTCAGCAACCGCAAGACGATCTCTTCATTGACCGCGTCGAGGTTTCCCGTGGGCTCGTCAGCCAACACAATCTTGGGATCGTTGATGAGCGCGCGGGCAATACAGACCCGCTGCTGCTCGCCACCCGACAGCTGCGACGGAACGTGGTGCGCGCGCTCTTTCAGCCCCACCCGTGCCAGCGCCTCAAGCGCTTCCTGCTGGTCAGTCATGCTGTGGAAGTACTGTGCCAGCATCACGTTTTCCAGCGCTGTGAGATATGGAATGAGATGGAATTGCTGAAACACAAACCCGATTTTCTCGGCCCGCACCCGGTTCAATTCCGCGGCCGAAATGTTGGCCACGTTCTGTCCGTCCAACCAAATTTCGCCGGACGTCGGCCGGTCCAGGCAACCAATCAGATTCACCAGCGTAGATTTTCCCGAGCCGGACGGCCCCATGATCGCGATCCACTCGCCGGGATCAACATTCAGGGAGAAGTTGTCGAGCGCGCGGATGACGCCGCCGTTGGCCTCAGCCTTGGCAGGATACAGCCGGCTCACATCCTTCAGCTTGATCATGTCATTCTCCCCTCAAGATCGTAGCAGGCTGCACGCGCCGCAGCACCGACATTGGAATCGCCGCTGAAACTAGCGCCACGGCAACGCTTCCGAGAAGCACAATCGGTAGCACGTTGAATCGCGGCTCGACCGGCGCGTGAAAGTTGACCCGCCCGATCCACACCGCCACGCCTATCCCGGCGCCAAACCCGAATATCGCTCCTACCGCCCCCAAAGCCGCGGCCTCCGCAGCAAAGAAGCCCCCAATCAGTCCTTCGGAGGCACCCAGCGCCTTCATGATGGCAAAGTCCCGCCTGCGATCAAAGACCCATCCCATCAGCGTAGACAGAACGCATAAGGCGGAGGTCAGGATGATCAGGGCCGCCGCCGCCAGAAGCGTAGCACGTGTCTTCCCGAGTACACGAGCCTCGCCTTCCATGATCTGCCGGACGGGGCGAACCTCCGCGGCAGGTAAAGCTTGTGCCAGTCGTTGCACCGCGGAGTTCACTTCGTCCGGCAAACCAGATACAGCGACCTCGATGGTGGACGCCTGAAGCCCAGTCCAGCGTTCAAAATCCCCTGAAGAAATGTATACCCGGCTGTCCTCCGCCGCTCCGGTGCTCAGCCTCCCGGCGGCATTCAAATGAATCGTTCGCCCCTGGAAGCTCAGGTTAAATGGTTTGCTCTCCGGGCTGACCACCGCCGCCGCGCGCACACCCACCAGCGCGTCTTGGGAGTTGCCGGGCCACGCCGTTACCGACCACCAGTTGTCCAGCTTGCGCACCTGCTCAAAGTCGGTTCCTGAGACCACCACTGACTGGCCGTTGTCCGTGCGCGCAATCACGTAGGCAAACGGCACTGCCAGGCCGCGGCCGGCTAGAACCGAGTTGACTTGCTGCAGCGCATCGGCAGGCAGCGTCTGGCCGTCCTTGGCTATCACTACAACGTTGGCGCCATAGTTGCGGAATTCCTTGTGCAGTTTGGCCTGCACGTCCACATACAGGTTGAGCATGGCGGTGGCCACAGCCGCTGCCACCACCATCGCCAGCAAAGCAGATGCGGCACGCCCTCGCCGAAGCACGGCAGCCCGCATCAGCATACGCAGAAACATTGAGGTGTGAGGCACATGGGCGCGGCGATCAGCCAGACCTGGCGTCGAGCTCATGCTTCACCTCGTAGCGCGTAGACGGGATCGAACTTCACCGCCCGCCGGATCGCCAGCGCGCTGCCGGCAAAGGTCACCAGCACGGCGATGCCCAGGATCACAGGGAAGAGAACCGGCTCAATGGTGATGCGCGAGCCAAAAATCGAGCGTCCAATCTGCTGCGCCAGCAACGCTCCCCCGGCAAAACCGACCACACCTCCGAAGAGTGCCAGCAGTGCGGCTTCCGCGAAAAACAGCGCTCCCACCGGCAAGTCGCCTGCCCCCAGCGCCTTCATCAATCCGACTTCCTGGCGGCGCTCGAAAATCGCGGTCGCCATCGCGGCCGATACGGCAAGAGCGGACGCCAGCAAGGCCGCCAGGGTCACCAACAGCATGAGCCCCTTGATGCGCGCCAACACCGTACCCTCGTTCTGCGCCACCTGGCGAATCTGCTCCGCATGAGAATGAGGAATTGCTTCCTGCAGCTGGAAAGCAATCGATTGCACATACGGTGAGCAATACCAGCGGTCGAACAACTCCGGGTTCATGGTCTTCGGATCGCGTCGGGCCAGCGCATCTTCCGGCTTGGTCATGGCGCTGACATACAGGCGCCGAACTGCACCCGGTTTCCCCAGAATCTGTTGCGCCAGACTCAGCGGAGCCACGATCTGCGCATCCTCCGCTCCCCCGGTCGAGAGAGTTCCGGAAATGCGGTGCGGTTGGTCAGCTATCTCGATTTGATCCCCCGGTTTATTGCCGAGTTTCGCCGCCAGCTTCGCGCCCAGCAGCACGTCCTGTGAATTATCGTCAGGCCACGCCCCCTGCACCCTCCACCACGGATGAGTGATGCGCACGCCGGTCAGAAAATCATCTTTACCGAAGCTGAGCTGCTTGGAAAAGTACGTCCCCAGTAACGTCACGTCCTTTCCGCCAGGGCCCACACTTACATTCACCGGAAGCATCGGAGCAAAACCCACTATGTTGTGGTGCCAGAACGTCCCGCGAATCTTGGGCAGGTCAGCTTCGCTGAGGTACGCTCCGTCGCTCGGCGCCTTCAGATCGACACCCCCGATCTGCAGATCCAGAGTATCTTCTTGGGGGGTGACCACCAGGTTGGCGCCGTAGGTGCGCAGTTCGCGGTTGATCTTGTCGCCGATGTCGGTGGCCACCGCGATCATCGCAGTCGCCGTGCCTACCCCGAGGGTGATCGCCAGGCCCGCCAGAAGCTTCCGCCGCTTCTGCCTTCGGAACGATTCGTACACCAGGCGTAGGAACATGGCTATTGCTGGAACAAGCGGCTTCGCGCCGCCACGTCCGCCTCCCTGATAACCACGGCGTCGGAAGTCATCTCGGCTTGCAACGGGATGGGATTGCATCCCCCCGGCATTCCCACCGACTGGGGATTGATCGGTGCCGCGCAGTTCTTGCAGATCACGCTGCCTCCACGCTTGTAGAAGCCCACCGCGCCGCAGATTTCGCAGGCGTCCAGCACCGTAGCGATCTTCCCGTCCGGCTTCTGGTAGAGCCAGAAGCGGACTTCAACTCCGTTCTCTTTCGCCTGGTAGCGGTGCAAATCCCCGTCGTAAACATCCTTCAGCGGAATGCTGGCCTGGCCGTTGACAAAGGTCACTTCCGTGGCGGGTGACAGCGCGCTCACGCTCTTGGCATAAATGAATTCCGCCGTGACCAGCACGATAAATACAAAGGAACTTGCATAGACGGAGGCCATCCACAAACGTTCGCGCCGCGCGCTCCACGCCGCTTTCCGGCGCTCCGCCGCCGAAGAGGGAACTGGCCCCGGTTCACGGCGCTTGATCTCGAACAACACCATGAGCGCCGCCAGAGCAAGGATGGTCACAAAAAAGAAAATATCGTTGCGCACGATCGGCCCTACGATCGCCATCTCCTCTTTCGAAGAGGGAAGCACACCGTTCTCTGACAGTTCATGTAAACCGGAGACGATCAACTGCGCTGCCACGAAGAAAAGAATTACCGTGGTGATGCGGAAGAACTTCTGCAGATTGATCCGCACAC
>JAIQFW010000046.1 GCA_020073105.1 Terriglobia bacterium | reverse complement strand
GCGTTCTTGTGCCCGGCCGCTGGTGCAGGAGCGCTCCATGTCTGGCCTCCGTCGGACGATTTTTGGAAGGCTACGAGTGCCGCCGAAGAAGAGTCGTCGAAAAACTCATACTGAGCCGCCTCGTAGGCCGTTCCTTGGCTGTCGTAGCCGACGGTTGGCTGGTTTATTGGCAGGTACTCGTTGCCTTTGTAAGAAAAAGATGGCAGACATCTTTGCTGCCAGCTCGACCCCCCGTCGCGCGACAAGTAGAATCCCGGTCCCACCCCAGAGCAATCCGAGTTAACGCTGCCCAACAGGAGTTGCCTTGGGTTCTGAGGATCGGCCGCGATCGGAGCATTAACCGCGAACACGTTGGTCGCGGGCCACACCGGCGGCACTATGCAGGGCGCGGGCGAGCACAATGGAACGCCGGACGCGGCAATGTTCCCGACCTGTGCGTTGCCATGGCTGCCGGCAATACAGACCACCATTGCCACCCAGCAAGCCGATAAGACCACGCGACGGCTCATGGTGATCACTTCAGCCGGATGCCGCCGACCACATCTTGCGTCGTCGTACCATTGCTGGTATCCATCCAGGCGGCGACGAAGTAGTTGGGACCGGCCCAAGTGTTGCCGGTATAGTTCCCCATCCAATCGTTGCCCGCACCATTGTGGTTGGGGTTGGAAAAGGCTGTTGTCAACTGAATGTTCGGGCTGAAACTTAACCCGCCGTCGGTAGAAATGGCCGCAAAGGCTTGGTAGTCGATGTTCGCAGGATCATTGCGCCGGTCCAGCCAACTCACACCCACCAGACCGGTGGGGCTGACCGAAAGCCAGGGAAAAAATTGGTCATGCGTGTCGCTCACAGGCGCTACCGGGACCGGTCTCGACTCGGTATTACCACTATCGCTCGAGCGGATTACGCCAACCCGCATGTAGCATCCCGTCCAGTTGTACATGCAGACGTAGAGATTGCCTGAGTGCGGACCAGAGCTGTTATCCACTGCGATAATCGGAATATCGGCTACGCCGACATTATCGGTGTTGGGCAGTGGGTAAATATAGTTTGCCGTGACAATGAGCCGTGGTTCTGACCATGTGTTGCCGCCGTCGCTCGACTTCGAGAAAAGAACATGGAGTTTATTGTCATCGCAGAAATTCGGGCTTGTGTCGCAATAAACCCAAGTGAGATAGACAGTGCCATCGCTCCCAACCGCGATGTTCGTGTTAGCATCGCCCGCTGGATACTTTTGCAGAGGAGCCACAGGCGCCTGTTTCCAGGTTGCGCCGCCGTCGTTGGAGTGCGAAACCACTACCTCGTTGATGGAGTTGTTGCCAAGGGGTCCCGCTAAGACGGCCGCTAGGTAGACCGTGTCGACGTACGGGCTCGTGAAGCTTGTATCCACTGCCAGCCATGCGTAACCGGGCGTACTGTTACTGCGGCCCAGCGCCGGCGTAGGCTCGGTCCAGGTCTTACCCCCGTCACTCGACTTCTGAATTGCCTCAAAGCCAAAAGAGCTGAAGTCATCTTCGATGAGATAGAACCCGGCTATGTAGGCTGTGCCCCTACGGTCGTAACCCACCACTGGCTCGAAATCGGGATCGTACCCCTGGCCTTTGTATGCAAACGAGATCATGCAGGAAAGCTCCCAGGTCGATCCGCCGTCTCTCGAAATATAGAAACCCAGAAACGATGGGTAAGGACAGTTATTGTTCTGGCTCCCCAGCAAGAGTTCCTTAGGGTTCAGCGGATTCGAGGCGATCGTGGCATTCGCCACGAATCCGCCGTTTGATGGTTGCACAGGCGACAGAACACACGGCGCCGGATTGCAGGACATCACATGCGAGATGACACGCTGCTCTGAATGTGAGCCGTCCGCAGGCATAGTGTTGTTCCGGCCGCCTTCAGACTGGTCCTGCTTTTGCGCGAAAGTACCGGCAACGAACAAGAACAGCATCGCCACCGTACAAAGAGCAACTTTCACACTCGCCTCCTCTTCATTGGCATGCGCCGGTTCCTGTTGAGCAAAGTCCGAACACGTTCAACGTAGCTTTGGTCGAGTTGGTAGAGGTTCCGAGAAAGGAAGTGAACTGCGCCCGGGGTCTAATACGGTAACGCGGTGAAGGACAATATCTGCAAACCCTCCGTGGGTCAAGCAAAATCTCAATGTGCAAGAAATTGCATTGCGGGGGAGCGGGATGCCTCAAGAAGCGTTAAGGGGCCGGCACGCCGTCTCTCGTGCAGACCCCCGTAGCGCCGGGTTTAATTCCACCTCGAATGGACAAAGTCTAGTCAGTGGCGGCCACGGTAAGGTTTCAGGCAGGTTAATTTCCTGTAAAATCGCGTCAATTTTGTCCACAGGCCAAACAGGTCGCCCAATGGGGGGTTGCGCCGGATCACGCGAACCGGGCAGTTCGAGCATGCAGCCTCTTTTCCCTTGGCCTCTCCTTATAGTGATGGCCACCGCGCTGGTGGCGATCTTTCCCTTCTTTCTGCTGGGCAATCCCTCCGGACACGACTTCGAATTCCACCTGCACTCCTGGATGGAGGTGCTCAGCCAATGGCGGCAAGGGATCTTCTATCCGCGCTGGGCGGCGCTTGCCAATCACGGCTATGGAGAGGCCCGGTTCATTTTCTATCCTCCCCTTTCCTGGATTTTGGGGGCGGCGCTGGGAGCACTCCTGCCATGGAAGGCGGTGCCGGGTGCATATGTCTGGCTGGCACTGACGCTTTCGGGATGCTCGATGTTCACGCTGGCCCGGCGATGGCTGGGCCGGAATGATGCGATTTTCGCTGCTGCTTTGTATGCCGCGAACCCGTACTTCATCGTCATTGTCTATTGGCGGAGTGCGTTCGCAGAGTTGCTAGCGGGCGCGCTGCTGCCGTTGCTTCTGCTTTACGTTTTGCGACTGGAGGAGGACAGAAACACGGCTGCTGTCGGGTTGAGCGTGACCGTCACCGCTGCCTGGCTGACCAACGCTCCGGCTGCGGTCATGGTGAACTACTCGCTGGTGCTGTTGGCTTTGGTGGCTGCCATCGTGCGGCGTTCACCACGAACCGTGTTGCTGGCGGCTGCGGCGGCGATTGCAGGTGCGGGGCTGGCGGCTTTCTACATCGTTCCAGCAACGTATGAGCAGCGCTGGGTGAATATCGCGCAGGTGCTGGCGCCGGGAGTGCGTCCGCAGGATAATTTCCTGTTCACAACGCTCGCCGATCCCGACCACAATCTCTTTAACCTGCTCGTGTCTCTGGTGGCAGCAGCGGAGATCATTGTGCTGGCGATTGCGGCACTGCGAACAACGGGGCAGCGGCGGAGCGAGGAGCCGCAGGCTTGGTGGGCACTGTTGGGATGGGCCGTGGCGGCAGTGGTCCTGATGTTTTCGCTCTCGGCACCGCTATGGGAGCACCTGCCACTGCTCCGCTACTTGCAACTCCCGTGGCGGTGGCTGTTGTGCTTGAATGTGGTGTTCGCGCTGTATGTGACGTCGGCCGGGCGCTGGCTCTGGCGGGCGGGAGTCTACCTGGTCATGCTGGGGGTGTTGGTTTTTGTTTGGCACAGGACGCAGCCGCCCTGGTGGGACACGGCCGCAGAAATCAACAAACTGACTGCCCACCATCAAGCTGGCACTGGCTACGAGGGAGCGGAGGAATATGTTCCTGCGGGGGCCGATGCGTATGACATCAGCCAGGATGCGCCTCTGGTAGCGGTCGAAGGTGGAGGCGCAACTCAGGCTCAAGTGCAGCATTGGGACCCGGAGTTGAAAGCGTTTGTCGTCGAGGCGAGACAGCCCGGGAAGATTGCATTGCGACTTTTCGATTATCCAGCCTGGCAGGTTGAGGTCAACGGTCAGCAGGTTGACACGGAACCCCAGGAGAACACCGGCCAGATGTTGGTTCCGGTCCAGCCTGGCGAGAGTCGGGTGCAGATCACTTTTACGCGGACTTGGGACCGAACTTGGGGAGCGGTTGTTTCAGTGTTGACGCTTGCCTTTGCCATCCTGGCATGGCACTGGCATCCGAGATCCGAGTGAACCACAGAGGACACTGAGGAACACAGAGGCTATTCAGGGCGCGGATGAAACGGATTTTCATCGCAACCTCGAATCCGGGAAAGCTTCGCGACTTCGCAGGCGCGGCTGCGGCGCACGGAATTGAGATCGCTTCGATTCCCGGCTTCGATACCTTGCCGGCGGTGGTCGAAGACGGGCTTACATTTGAGGCCAATGCACGCAAGAAGGCGGAGGCCTACAGTCGTTCTGTTCCGGGTGAAATCGTGTTGGCGGACGATTCAGGACTGGAAGTGGACGCGCTGGGCGGCGCCCCCGGCGTCCATTCGGCGAGATATGCGACAGATGCGCCTCATCTGGCGGACGCCAACACCGACGACGAAGCAAACAATGCCCGCTTGCTGCGAGAACTGAAGAATCGTCCACCAGAGAAGCGGACGGCGAGCTTCGTGTGCGTGATCGCGGTGGCGCGGGACGGAAAGACATTGGAAGTGTTTCGCGGGCAGGCCGATGGTGTCATTCTCGACGCGCCCCGCGGTAGGAACGGCTTCGGCTACGATCCGCTGTTTTTCTTTCCGCAAATCGGCAAGACCTTCGCGGAACTGAGCGCAGGGGAAAAAGCAAGATACAGCCATCGCGGGGCGGCGTTCCGGCTGTTCCTGTCGTGGTACCAGAGTTCTCCTGGAAATCAGCCGTGAGCTGAGCCTTTGGGCTCGCAGACCGGCCGGCCCTGACTATCACTTGAGACGGCGCAGCCGCATTCCATGATTTTTTGCAGTTTGCGGCGCGCACGATGGAGACGGATTTTTACCGTCATCACCGTCACCCCCAGAACATCAGCGATCTCCGCAGCTGTAAGGGAATGGGCTTCGCGCAGCAGAATCACGGCGCGATAGCTATCCGGCAGGTAGTCCAGGCATCGTTGCACACAGGCGCTCGTCTCTTTTCGCTCGGCGAGCTCCACAGCTGAGGGAGACTGTGACTTCAACGGTTCGATCCGAGACGTGCCTTCTTCGCCGTCAATCGAGAGCTGCGGCTTGCGCTGGCGCAGACGATCAAGACAGATGCGGGTGGCAATACGGTACAGCCAGCCGCGAACCGCATCCGGATCACGAAGAGTCTCTCGGCAGTCGTAGGCGCGGAGAAACGTATCCTGGGTAAGGTCCTCGGCTTCCGCCGGGTCCTTGACCATGTGCAACAGGTAACGATAGATACGGGCGTGATAGCGCTCGAAGAGTGCTGCCGCCGCATCCTCTGCTGCGCATGCCCCTGCCATACCACCATTAACTGCCGCCGCTTACGGCAGCGCCATGACCTCGATCACTGATTGTTGTGACCCGCCATGGCAGCCTGGTCGGCCTGGTCCCGTGAGGTAGCAGCAGAACTGGCAACACCGCCCTTGCGGGAGATGTCTTTCACCTCTACACAGCAATCGCATGGCTGCATCACCCGCAGTTTGTCCGTCTGGGCAGTCGAGACGCCGAAGGGAATGTACAACACGCAGAACCTGACAATGCCGGTGAGAAGGATGAGCAGACCGACCACGATGACAGCCAGGCCGACGCTGGCCTTCCCGCCAAGCAGAAGCAAGCCAGCGACGAAAAAGATGGCCCCCAGTGTGACTCGCAGAACCCTGTCAATGCCACCTACGTTGCGACGCAACATAGCTTCACCTCTCTTCTGCTCCGCGCCGAATTCTGAATCGTCTGCCTGGCGCGGCACTTGGTTCACTTCAATGGATTTCCACCTCCAACCCGCCAACCCAACCAGATGCAAGGTTGTAGAAAACCGCACTAATGGTGGTAGCAACACTGCCCAAAATCCCCCACACGATCGGGCACAGAATGATAGGAAGTATGGGCAGGATTCCGTGTGCAAAGGGCAAGCGCGCATGAAGAGGACAATTGGGAACGGCCCAGGCTGCAGCACTGCAGAGCGTGCCCGCAATCAGCCCCAATAAGCCATACACGACCAGACCAACCTTGAACGCGGAACCGGGAGCAATGCGCTTCACGATAGTCACAAGTCACCTCCCCAAGAAATCGTCTTGAGCCGGCGGCCTTGCTCGGCCGTCTATCTCCAGGACGAAAACGGGAGGCGAAAAGATACACGTCGCTAGGGCGAGGCGGGAACGATTGACACATAATACGTGTCCACATATACTGTGTCATATGAACATCACGCTCTCGGTGGACGAACAATTGGTGGCGCGCGCCCGGAAGCGGGCGGATGCTCTGGGCAAGAGCCTCAATCAGTTGATCCGCGACTACCTGCAGAAGCTGGCCGGGGGCGACAATCCCCAACAGAGTATCGACGAATTCCGGCGTCTTTCCGGCCAGGGCCATTCGCGCGGCTGGCACTTCGATCGCGATGAGATTCATGAGCGCTCGTAGTTTCTTCGACACCAATGTCCTCATCTATGCGGACGACAAGGCATCGCCCGCGAAGCAACGCCGGGCCCTGGAGTTGGTCGCCGAGCACCGCCGCGCCGGGACGGGGGTAGTTTCACTGCAGGTATTGCAGGAGTACTTCGTCACGGTGACGAAGAAGTTGCGTGTGGATGCCGGAATTGCGCGCCGTAAGGTTGAATTGCTGGCCGAGTTCGACGTGGCCGCGCCTGAGGTCGCGGACATCCTTGCTGCGATTGATTTGCACCGCCTTCATGGCTTTTCCTTTTGGGATGCTTTGATCCTGCGATCGGCTAAACAGTCAGGCTGCAGCGTTCTCCTCTCTGAAAACTTCCAACCGCAGCGAGAGATTGACGGAATCCGTATCGTGAACCCGTTCGTGTAGGATGCCTCCCCGCGCGCCCGCGACCCGCTTGTCTGGGAACCTCATGGGATCATCAGCACGACACAGCCGCAGGCCTTCCCGTGCGCTGTGCGGGTGCTCGTGTGGCTGTTCTCCCTGAACTCCGCTGATCCGCTGAGGAATCTTCAAGTTTGCTGAAATTGAGACATTACCTTCGCCACCCCTTTCTTGACTTCCCCTCTCCCGCACCAAGATAATGAAAGGTTCTTTTATCATCACTGGACTCATAAGGAGCGTAAGCCGTGGCAGCAACCGCCAATTCTGCTCCGATGTCGGTCAAAACCGGGGTGGCTCCGTTGCGGGCCGGCCAGGGGTACTCGTTCCTGCTGCGCCGCCTGCACTCACTGACGGGAATCATCCCAGTCGGGGCATTCCTGTTCGAGCACATTCTGATTTCCAACGCCGCCGCCATCGGCGGCCCGACCGCCTACGCTCGCCAGGTCAGATTTCTCGCCAGCCTTCCTTTAGTTCCGCTGCTCGAACTGTTCGGCATCTGGATCCCGATCCTGTTCCACGCGCTGTACGGTTTCTACATCTGGTATCGCGGCGAAACTAACGTTGGCGATTATCCGTGGACAGGCAACTGGATGTACACCGCCCAGCGCTGGACCGGGATCGTAGCGTTCGCCTACATTCTTTGGCACACCTGGACCATGCGGTTTACCGGCATTGACCTGCACGAATACGCCGGCGCCTCGTTTGGCAAAGTGCAGGCGGAGTTGATGTCACCGGCGCTGCTAGGCTTCTACGCTGTCGGATTGATCAGCGCTTCATGGCATTTCGCCTACGGCATCTGGCTGTTCGCGGCAAAGTGGGGCCTCACCACAGGAGAAGCGGCGCGGCAGAGGTTTCTAAAAGTGTGCCTGGCGTTCTTTTTGGTTATGAGCGGAGTGGGCGTGGCTAGCCTGTATACGATGCGGGCACGTTTTCCGCAGCAACCGACCGACGCAGCCGGAGCGCAAGTGGTGGAAGAAGCAAAACCAGGCGCTTCACAATAGAAGTCGTGCAAGGTCTTTAAACATGGCATCAAATCCGAAAATCATAGTGATCGGTGGCGGCCTGGCGGGCCTCTCTGCAGTGATCAAGATCGCGGAAATGGGCGGAGAGGTGGACTTGTTCTCCATCGTCCCGGTAAAACGTTCGCATTCAGTCTGCGCGCAAGGCGGGATCAACGCGGCCAAGAACCTGAAGGGCGAGGGCGATTCCACCTGGAAGCACTTCGACGATTCCATCTACGGTGGTGACTTTTTAGCGAACCAACCGCCGGTAAAAGCGATGTGCGACGCCGCGCCGGGGATCATCGATCTGCTCGACCGCATGGGCGTGCCCTTCAACCGCACTCCCGAAGGCTTGCTGGATTTTCGCCGTTTCGGTGGCACCCTGTATAACCGCACCGCGTTTGCCGGAGCGACCACCGGCCAGCAACTTCTTTATGCGCTCGATGAGCAGGTGCGGCGCTACGAAGCCGAAGGCAAGGTAAAGAAATTCGAGCACTGGGAATTTCTGTCGGCGGTGCTCGATGGCAATCGCGTGTGCCGTGGCATCTGCGCCATGGATTTGCGCTCGATGGAGGTGCGGACATTCCCTGCCGACGCGATCATCATTTGTACCGGCGGCATCGGTGCGATCTTCGGCAAGTCCACGAATTCGGTGGTGTGCACCGGCTCGGCCCAGTCGGCTCTATATCAGCAGGGTTGCTACTACGCGAATGGTGAATTCATTCAGGTCCATCCTACGTCGATTCCCGGCGAAGACAAGCTGCGGTTGATGTCGGAATCGGCGCGTGGTGAGGGCGGCCGGGTGTGGGTGCCGAAGGCTCCGGGCGACAAACGCGATCCGAAATCCATCCCGCAGAGCGAGCGCTGGTACTTCCTCGAAGAGTGGTACCCCAAGTACGGCAATCTTGTGCCGCGTGACGTGGCTACGCGGGCGATCTTCAAGGTTGTGTACGAGCACAACCTCGGGATCGACGGCAAGCCGATGGTCTATCTCGACCTGACCCACATTGACCGCAAGATTCTCGACCGCAAGCTGGAAGGCATTCTCGAAATCTACGAAAAGTTTGTGGGTGACGATCCGCGCGATACGCCGATGAAGATTTTCCCCGGCATGCACTACACCATGGGCGGGCTGTGGGTGGATTTCAACCAGGCGACGAACATTCCGGGCATTTATTCAGCGGGAGAGTGCGAGTATCAGTATCACGGAGCCAATCGCCTGGGAGCGAACTCGCTGGTGTCGTGCATCTTTGGCGGATTCGTGGCGGGACCGGCGGCTGTGCAATATGCTTGCAACGTAGCGGCAGCCCCGAGCAATGGGCACTTCGATGCCCAGCGCAAGCATGAAGAAGAAAACAACGGCATGCTGATGAGGTCGCTGGGCGATGAGAATCCGTTCAAGCTGTGGCGCGAACTTGGCGAACTGATGACCAAGAACTGCACGGTCATCCGCTATAACAAACCGCTGCAGGAGACCGATGGGAAACTGGTCGAACTGCTGGAGCGATTCCGGCGGATTAATTTGAGCGACCGCTCGCAGTGGGCCAACACGACGGTCGTATTCGCCCGGCAGCTTTACAACATGCTGCAGCTGTCGCGAGTGATTGCCCAGGGGGCAGCGATGCGGGACGAGTCGCGCGGCGCGCATTACAAACCGGACTTCCCTGACCGTGACGACAAGAACTGGTTGAAAACGACGAAAGCGTATTTCGCGCCGGATGCGGATGAGCCGAAGTTCGAGTTTGAGCCGGTGGACATTTCGTTGATTCCGCCGCGGGCAAGGAAGTACTGAAAGGCTTTAACCACAGGGGGCACAGAGAACACAGAGTACATGGGTTCTTCGCTGCGTCCAGAATAACTAGGCTTTGAAAGCTAGCAGCTAGAGGCTAAGAGCTAATGGCCAAGAGCGTCATTATCAAAATCAAGCGGCAAGCCGATCCCAAAGCCAGTTCTCATTGGGAAGAGTTTGAGCTGCCGTACAAGCCGGGGATGAATGTCATCTCCTGCCTGATGGACATTGCCGCCGACCCGGTCACGCGCGACGGCAAGAAGACCACGCCCATCACCTACGACTCGAATTGTCTGGAAGAGGTCTGCGGCTCGTGCGCCATGCTGATCAACGGGCGCGCCCGCATGGCATGCTCGGCGCTAGTCGATCAGTTGGAACAGCCCATCAAGCTGGAACCATTTTCCAAGTTCCCGGTAGTGCGGGATTTGGCGACCGACCGCAGCGTTATCTTCGAGAACCTGAAAGCGGTGAAGGCGTGGGTGCCGATCGACGGCACTTATGACCTCGGATCCGGCCCCCGCATGACCGCGGAGGAACAGGAAGCCGCGTATCCCCTGTCGCGCTGCATTTCTTGTTGTTGCTGCATGGAAGTTTGTCCGCAGTTCAACCAAGACACCGGCTTCGTTGGCGCAGCGACGATCTCGCAGGTGCGTTTGTTCAACACTCATCCCACTGGCGCGGCGTTGAAGCGCGAGCGCCTGGCCGCGCTGATGGGCGATGGCGGCATCCAGGAATGCGGCTACGCCCAGAACTGCGTCGAGATTTGTCCCAAAGACATCCCGCTCACCAAGTCAATTTCCGAGGTGGGCGGCGCGGTGATGAAGCAAGCCATCGGTGACCTTTTCCGGAAATGATGTGCCAAATTTGGTCCTCTGCGGCAACTCCTGCCGGGTTCCCTCGAGGTTCCAACCTTTGTTTACCAGTGACTTGGCTGCAGAAGCAGCAGCTTCGAAATGGCATTGAAGCTGCTGACATAACACCCGGCGTAAGTACGTGCGCAGCCAGAGTAACCGGCCGTAACCTGTGGCGGCTACTCTTTGGTAACCGCGACGCCGAATTTTTGCTGATTTTGGCGGCCTCTCGATTACAATAACCGCCTGCGCCACGGCAGATGTAAAGGAGTTAGGGCCTACTTCGTGAAAGCAAGAGTCGCAAAAATCGTTCTGGCCGCGTTGCTGGTGGTTGCGCTGTGCAGTCAGGCTTTCGGACTGCACCAGTACGTGCCAGCGCAGACCCATCGTGCGACCAAACGCAAGGCGCACCTGCGACGGGCCCGCTGGAACCCCGTATTCCGCCCGTCCCGTGAATCGTTGTTGCGCCAGAATAAAGAAATCGACCGCTTGGACCTGCCACGCATTCAGGATGACGAAGAACTTCGACAGCTGATCGCCAGCCGGGATCTGGTCCCGATCGAGGCCAGCGAATCTCTGCGGATCGAGCCCAGCCTGGATCCGAATCGCCGCTATTGCCGCCCATGGACTCGCGACTTTCTGGAAGACATGAGCAATGCGTATTACGAGGAATTTCACAGCCAGATTCAGGTGAACTCCGCCGTTCGTACGGTCAAGGTGCAGAAGAGACTGCGCCGGCACAATCGAAATGCGGCGCCCTATGCGGGTGATACGGCATCCTCGCATCTGGCGGGCATCACTGTCGACATCCAACGCCGCGGCATGACCAGGGAACAGATCAAGTGGGTGCAGGACTACCTGATGCCGCTCAAGGAACAGAGCTTGATCGAGCCGGAAGAAGAGCGGCGGCACTGGTGCTTCCACGTCGCCGTCTCCGGACGCTATGCGGATTGGCGCCAAAGCCAGCTGGCCAGCGCATCGCACAACGACAGCCAGACGCAGACAGAAGACGTTCAACCGCCCGATCCTCTGACCATCCTCAGCAACCAGTAGCCTTAACTTCAAGCCTCATAGTGAGTCATTGATCCTCACTGCGCTACTCCTTCGATAATCCATACCAGGAGGCATAGCAGCGAGCTGACAACGGCAGGTGTCTCAAGCTGGCCCTTTCCGATGGTTGCCGCTCCGACCCCGCATAGCGCCGTCAACAAGCCAACTCGGAATGCGAGAAGGAAGATGGGGTGATAGTACGGAAGTCCACCAGTAATGAAGGCATGCACTGCGACCGCAATGACAATCAGCAACGACACTGTGCTCGCGGCGAAGCCGAACGCTGCTGCCCCACTCCTCCATCTGGGATCGCTCAGCTTCGTCTCGCTGCGAAACCAACGCGCCCACGCCCGTACAACGTAGACGGAAAACCAGATCAGAAGTAAGTACACAATAAGGCTGGCAGTGCGGTTGCTCATTGAGACCTTGCCCCAAGACTCTTACCCTTGTTCTATTGTACTAAGCGGTTGTGATGTACCAGTTTCCGAGGGTCCGCTCGAACGTATAGAATTCTCTCTTGATCTCATGAAGACTATCGTAAGCCTATTGGCCGGCCTGCTGTCTGTCTCCCTGTCCTCGTTCTCTCAAACCCGATCCCCTTCAGTCGCCGACCGAGCCCGCACTATTCACGGCTCGGCAATAATCATCGACACTCACGCCGACACGCCGCAGCGTTTTCTGGACGACAACTTTGACATCGGTAGCACTAATCCCAAGGACATCGGCCACATCAGTCTGGATAAGGCCCGCGTCGGGAACCTGGGCGCGGAATTCTTCTCAATCTGGGTTGATCCCGAGACGAACCAGGGACACTTTGCCAGACACACTCTCGATCTCATCGATTCTGTTTACGAGCAGGCTGCCCGCCATCCTGACCGCATGATGATGGCCTACTCAGTGACCGACATCGAGCGCGCCCACCGGGAGAAGAAACTGGCCGCGTTGATGGGGATTGAAGGCGGCCACTCGATTGAGAACGACATCCATCTTCTGCGCGATTTCTATCGGCTTGGTGTCCGATACATGACGCTGAGCTGGTCAAACACCAACGAATGGGCGGACTCTTCGGGAGACATGGATGATCCCAAAGTGCAACATCACAACGGGCTGACTGATTTTGGGAAGCAAGTCGTGCTGGAGATGAACCGGCTCGGCATGATGGTGGATATTTCGCACGTCGCCGACAAGACGTTCTGGGACACGATTGCGGTAACTAAGGCGCCGGTGATTGCATCGCACTCCTCGGCGCGGGCGTTGGTCAACGCTCCGAGAAATATGACGGACGATATGCTGCGCGCAGTGGACAAGAACGGTGGAGTGGTGAACGTGAACTTCTTCTCCGGCTTCGACGATCAGAGGTATTGGGACGCGTTGCAAGCTCAACAGAAAGAGCAGGACGCGGCAGTCGAACAATATCTGGCGAAGCTGAAGTCGGAAGGAAAGACGGCGTCGTACATGGACAAGGAGACCATCCAGAGGCAGTGGATCGCCCGGATTCCTCGTCCGCCGCTCAGCTCGCTCATCGATCACATCGACCACATCGCCAAAGTGGCAGGCGTGGACCATGTTGGCCTGGGATCGGACTTCGACGGAGTAAGTGGGGCAACGCCCGAGGAGATCGATTCCGCCGCGGACCTGCCAAAGATCACACAGGCGCTACTCGACCGGGGCTACGGCGCAGGCGACATCCACAAGATTCTGGGCGGTAACATGCTGCGGGTGTTCAAGGAAGTGGAGCGGGTGAGCCGGGAGATGCAAACACGGCCATAACAGGGTGGTGTGTTAAATTCATCCACCACAAAAGGCACGAAGGAACACAAAGGTGTGAATCCTGCAGGGCCTCCTTCGTGCTCCTTTGTGTCCTTCGTGGTCAATGAGGTCACTGCCCGTAACAGGCGCAAATAGCCAACCAAATTGCGAATGTCGTACAATCTTAAGTTCTATTAGAGCAGATTCCTCGACTTCGCGAATCGTTCGCGAGCGAACGATTCTGCTCCGCTCGGAATGACAAGTTCTAAGGAGGCATTCATGCGAATCTTTATCGCCGTGTCTATAGCTACACTGCTTGCGCTTTCAAGCGCCGCCTCGGCTGCCGTCAGCGCGCAGCCGAAAGCCATCATCGACACCACCGCAGGCAAGCTCACCTGCACCCTCTTCCCCGACAAAGCTCCGATCGGGGTGGCCAACTTCATTGGGCTCTCTGATGGCACCAAGGACTGGACCAATCCGGTCAGCCATGCGAAAAAGCACGGCGTGCCGCTATACGATGGAACCATCTTCCATCGCGTGATCCCGAACTTCATGATTCAGGGTGGAGACCCAGCGGGCACGGGCGCGGGCGACCCCGGTTATCAGTTCAAGAATGAAACCTCGCCTGATCTCAAGTTCGACCGTCCCGGGCGTCTGGCATATGCGAATGCGGGTCCCGGAACGAATGGCTCGCAGTTTTTCGTCACCGAAGTTCCCTATCCCAGTTTGAATGGTGGGTACACGATTTTCGGACAGTGCGACGACGCCAGCGTGAATCTCGTGAAGCAGATCGCCCGCATGGGACGGGACTCGAATGATCGCCCGTACAAGCCGGTCAAGATTAATCACATCACGATTGATCACGGTGCTGCGAAACCAGCAGCTCCGGCAAAGCCTTCATCCAATTAGTCTGTCCTACTAGCAGCGGGCACCGAGCAACAACCATTTACGAAAGGATGTCTCATGAGCCGTCAGCCCGGCACCTATGCGATCTTTAACACCTCTGAAGGCACCATCGTTTGTCGCCTATTCGACAAGGATGCGCCGAAGACTGTCCAAAACTTCACCGACCTCGCCGAGGGCAAGCGGGAGTGGACGCATCCCACGACCGGCAAGAAGAGCAAGGACCGGTTGTACGACGGAACCATTTTTCACCGGGTCATTCCAGGTTTCATGATCCAGGGCGGTGATCCGGCAGGGACTGGGTTCGGTGGGCCCGGCTATCAGTTTGAGGACGAGACCAAGGGCTCAGCGCACAAGTTCGACAAGCCCGGCAAGCTGGCCATGGCCAACGCGGGACCCAACACCAACGGGTCACAGTTCTTTATCACGCTGGCCCCCACAACTTGGTTGACCGGCAAGCACACGATCTTCGGCGAAGTGCTCGAGGGCCAGGAAGTGGCCGACAAGATCGTGAACCTACCGCGGAACCGCCAGGACAAACCGAACAAGGATGTGGTGGTGAAGTCGGTGGTGATTGAGCGGGTGTAGAAAGATGGGAAGGGCACGACTTCCAGCTTGCCCTGAGCGAAGCCGAAGGGTGCCGATCAGGCCCTTCCAGTAACCGGTTTGAAATGCAGAGATCCTTCGACTGCGATAGCGATTCGCTTTTTGCGAATCGCTATGCTTCGCTCAGGATGACAAACGAGAAGACTTCTAAACTCCAATCACTCCGACCAGTTCCTTGACCGCGTCGGCGCTCTTGTTCAACTGTGCTTGCTCCTCCGCCGTGAGCTTGATCTGGATGATCTGCTCGATGCCCTTCGCACCCAGCTTCACCGGAACTCCGACATAGAGTCCCTTAATTCCATACTCGCCTTCCAGATATGCGGCGCAGGGCAGAATCTTCTTCTTGTCTTTGAGAATCGCTTCCACCATCTCGGTCGCTGCGGCCGAGGGAGCGTAGTAGGCGCTGCCGGTCTTCAGGTATTTCACGATCTCGGCGCCGCCGTCGCGGGTACGTTGCACCAGGCGTTCGACAGTTGCCGCGTCCATCAACTCAGTTATAGGAATGCCAGCCACGGTGGAGTAACGTGGCAGCGGGACCATGGTGTCGCCATGGCCGCCGAGGACGAACGCGGTCACATTTTCCACGCTGACTTTCAGGTGTTCTGCGATGAACGCGCGGAAACGCGCGGAATCCAACACGCCCGCCATGCCGATGACCCGTTCGCGGGGAAATCCGCTCATCTTGTATGCGGCCTGGGCCATGGCATCGAGGGGGTTCGACACGATGATCAGAATGCAGTTGGGCGAATGCGGGACGACCTTGCCCACCACGTCTTTCATGATTTTGTGGTTGGTGTTCAATAAGTCGTCGCGGCTCATGCCGGGCTTGCGCGGAATGCCGGCGGTGATCACCACAATGTCGGAGTTGGCGGTGTCAGCATAGTCCTGCGTTCCCACCACGCGAGAGTCGCGCTTCTCAATCGGCATGGCCTCCAGCAAGTCGAGGCCTTTGCCCTGGGGAACTCCTTCGATGATGTCAATCAGCACCACATCCGCCAGTTCCTTGGAGGCAATCCAGTGGGCAGCGGTGGCGCCGACATTTCCTGAACCTACAATCGTGACTTTATTGCGCATGATGTCCTTTCTATTACTTCATCAAACTCTTCACCACAGAGGACACAGAGATCACAGAGAACCTAAATTAGTGCGCTGCGCTCAGCACAGCCTTTTCCATGTTTTGAATAATGTAGCTGGCAAACTCGCTGGTTTTCACTTTGGTTGCGCCCTGCATGAGGCGCTCGAAGTCATACGTGACTTTCTTCTCTTCAATCGTACGTTCCATTCCTCGCTCGATCAGGTCAGCGGCCTCGTTCCAGCCCAGGAACCGAAACATCATGACACCTGACAAGATCACCGAGCCGGGGTTAATGACGTCCTTGTCGGCATATTTCGGTGCCGTGCCGTGGGTGGCTTCAAAGATCGCGAAACCATCGCCGATATTGGCGCCCGGCGCGATGCCCAGCCCGCCCACCTGTGCGGCGCAGGCATCGGAGATGTAGTCACCATTCAGGTTCGGAGTAGCCAGCACCGAGTATTCGTCCGCCCGGGTCACGATCTGCTGAAACACGGAATCGGCAATGCGGTCGTTAATCTTCAGCTTCTTTTTCCATGCCCCTTGTCCGTGGCTGGCATAGATGGCCTGCAGGATCTCGCGCACTTCCTGATACACCGACTGGCGGAAGGCTTCGGTAGCAAACTCCAAGCCGGGTTCGATGAGGCTGGCGTTTTCCTCGACGGAGAGGTTCGGGTTCTTGTCTTGGTTGTCGACAATCCAGCTCTCGCGTTCCGTAACGACTTGGTTGCGGAATTCTTCGGCAGCCACCTCGTAGCCCCACTTGCGGAAGGCACCTTCGGTGAACTTCTGGATATTGCCTTTATGCACCAAGGTTACGGTCTTGCGCCCGCTGTCCAGCGCAAACTGGATGGCCATCCGTACCAGCCGCTTGGTGCCGGTCACGGACATGGGCTTAATCCCGACTCCGGAATCCAGGCGGATTTGCTTTTTGCCACCCTTCAGCATGTCTTTGTTCAAAAACTCGATGAGCTTGGCCGCCTCCGGAGTTCCCTGCTCCCACTCGATACCGGCGTAAACATCTTCAGTGTTCTCACGGTAAATGACGACATCCATTCGCTCGGGATTCTTCACCGGGGAGGGAGTTCCCTTGTAGTACCTCACGGGTCGCACGCAGGCGTAGAGATCAAGAATCTGACGCAGCGCCACATTGAGGGAGCGGATTCCGCCTCCGACGGGCGTAGTCAGGGGGCCCTTGATGGCAACCCGGAATTCGCGGATGGCGTTCACAGTATCGTCCGGCAGCCAGTCCTTGAACTTGGAGTAGGCCTTTTCGCCCGCGAATACTTCGTACCAAGCCACACGACGCTTGCCGTTGTAGGCCTTCTCTATCGCACTATCGAACACCCGCACGGAGGCTTTCCAGATGTCCCGGCCCGTGCCGTCGCCCTCAATGAAAGGAATGACGGGGTTGTCCGGGACCTGATAGCGTCCGCCGCTGTAAGTGATCCGGGCACCGTTTGCGGGCACGGGTAAACCGTTGTATGAAGCCACCATTACAGGTCCTCCAACACATGTCAGGAAAACCAACAATTATAAAGGTTTCGGTGAAGTCAGAGAAATCAGCCCGGTCGCAGGGCTGTCTGCCGGGTTGCTTCGCGCACTCCGCGGGTGCTCTCCGCGGCCTCCGCGATTTACGATCTTGTGTTCGCCGAGTCTTGTCAACCCTTGAAACGCCGAGACCGCTGAGAGCAGCCGCAGAGTCCACGGAGGAATCTCCAAACATGGCGAAATTGAGACCATGTCGGCCACACGCGCAGTTGGCAACCACTGTGGGGCCCAACCCCCGGCGCATTCCTTCCGTCACTCGGCCAAAGCGGAGGTCCCCGTTAGAATGCGGGAGTGAGAGCCTTCTTGCCGCTGGTCCTGCTTGCATGTCATCTTCTGCTTCTCGGTTCGGCGAGAGCACAGCAACCACTGCCCCAAGCACCCAGCACATCAGCGCCCGCACCCGGCGACGCACCCTCGTATTCCGCCGATGTCACCCGAGCAAAACCGCCGTCCTCCAGAACCCACGCTTTTTGGGACCGCGAGAACATATTGCTCTTTTCGGGCATTGCCGTAGTGCGAGGTATGGACTACGCCTCGACGCGGAATATGCAAGCCCGAGGCCGACAGGAGATTCTGATCCCGGACGATGTGGTCAACAACTCGGCGGGGTTTGCCAGCCTGGAGGCGGCAGCCACTCTAACCTCGGTTGGAATCTATTATATTTTTCATCGCACGGGGCACCACAATCTGGAACGCTGGCTGTCCATCGGCCATATCGGCGTGACCGCTTTCGGGGACGTACGGAACTATTGCCTGAAGACCGCACGCCCACGCTAACGCCGCCGGCACCTTACTCACTGGACTGAACGGGTCCGGCCCTCGGCTCGCTCACCACCTACGTGTCCCGAAATACTTCCTCACGCCAATCGAGTTGTATCTTCCCCAAGGACCGTTGTTGCCCAAGTCCGCCGCGCCAAGATTCGTGTCGCGTGCCCCCAGCCGGTCGAATGTGAAATGCTGGGTTACCCGGAATTCAAATCCTTTGGCGATATAGATTCCGACGCCCCACGAATGCTCGACGCCGATGGCATCGAACGACCAGGTATAGAGGGTGCGCGGAACGTTCTTGCCGAACAAGAATGCGGGTTGACCCCAGAGCATGAAGCGGCGAAGCTGGCCTTTGCCGAAGGGACGGACTTCGAGCAATCCGGAAAGCATGTAGCGGGCAAAGAGGCTGCAGGGGGCATTCACGCCGCCGTACTTGCCAGCATTCGAGGCGCACAGGTTGGGATCAATCTCATTGTGCGGCGGGGCAATTTCGAATTGCGCGTAGCCCCAGAAGGTATCCCGGGGCAGGAACATGCGGTCGGAATCCTGCATGACAGAGTCCTGGGCCCGTGAGTGTCCAGCGAACAGCCAACCACAGACTATCCACAGCAGCATCAGCCGCTTCATGTAGCCTCCGGGAAAAGCTCGCTCTTGTATCAGGAAATCTTGTTAACGGGGGAGACACATTGTAACGTAAGCATTCCGGTTGGGCGACAGGGTGCGAAGCAAATGGTATTGGTTCACTCTCAACTGGAAAGTGGTAACTGGATGACCGCTTCGCAGCCTTTTCCCTGGGTCCGATTGCTCAGCGTGAGGGTCCCCCCGTGGGCTTCGGCAATTTGCCGGCTGAGAGCCAGACCAATTCCCGATCCGCCAGGTTTGGTGGTGAAGAAGGGCACGAACAAGTTCCCTGGATTGGCGATGCCGGGCCCCTCGTCCTGAACCCGTAAGCTCAACCAATTGCCGTTCCTCGCCCACCCTACGCTGACCTTTCCTCCCGTGGGAAGGCAGGCGTCGACCGCGTTGCGAATCAGGTTGATGAGCGCTTGCTGCAGTTGATCAGGATCGATGTTGAGAGCAATCGACGGCCCCGGTTCGATCGCAACCGCGGCACGAGTTTCCAGGCCGGCTGCGGCCCGCACCAGCGTATCGAGGTCGGTCGGGCGCAGCTGGGGCTTGGGCAATCGAGTGAGGCGGGAATAATCGCGCATGAATCGGCTGAGGGCGTCGGAGCGGTCAGCGATCACTCGCAATCCGCGGCGCAGATCTTCCTCCCAGTCGGGGGCACGCGCTTCGCGCTTCATGATGTCTTCCAAACTCCCCGCGATCGAGCAAATCGGAGCCAATGAATTATTGAGCTCATGGCCCAGAACGCGCACTAATCGCTGCCAGGCCTGCCTCTCCTCCTCACGCAAAGCGCGGCTTAGGTCGGCGAGCACCACCAAATAGTGGGGCTTCCCGCCTTGGCGGAATATCGAGCGCCGCACACCCCAGCGACCCGACTGCCCCGGGAAGCTCTTCTCCAGAGTCCGAGCGGTCTCTCCTTCCAGGCACTCGAGCAGTCCCAAATCCTCCGCAGTCCTACCCAGGAGACGCTCTGCGTTCTGGGCCATGAGACGCTCGCCAGCGCGATTGACCAGCCGCAATCTCTGTTCGCCGTCGAAGGCAAACACGGCCACGTCGATTTCCGTCATGACAGTGGTGAGTAGAGCGCTCGCCTCCATCGCCCCGAGACGCTGCTCGCGCAGCATCTCCGAGAGCGTGTTCACTTCAAGCATCAGTTCGCCTAGGGCGTCTCCCGACCGGGAACCGCGCACGCGGAAGGAAAAATCCCCCTCACGCAAGGCGGATTGCATGTTGGAGAGAGTCTGCAAGGGCCGAACCACCGCGGCTCGCACGCCGAAGGCAAAACCCAACCAAAGGATGACCACCAAAAGGGTCAGGCTCGAGCGCGTACCGGAATCATGATTGCCGGTCCAGAGCAGGACCAGGCTGAGCAGGACTCCGGGGGCGCCGGAAGCGAGCGCCAGGAACAGGACCCGGTTTTCGTGGCTTAGGCGGCGCTTGGCTTTTGGCCGGGGGCGGGTTCGTGGCTCGGGCGGCGTCGCGCGGGTGCCCCCTGGCGGGCGGGCAACATCGTTAGCTGCTTCCGATTCCATATTTCTGCAAACGCCGGTACAGGGCGCTCCGGCTCAGTCCCAGAGCTTCGGCGGCCTGGCTGATGTTGCCACCATAACGGTCGACTGCTTTACGAATCAAGAGGGATTCCACTTCCTCCAGACTGAGTTCTTCCAGCCGCTGCGTGCTCTCTCGCGGAGACTTCAGGCTCAGATCGCTGACCCGAATCGCATCCCCGCTGGAAAGCAGCACCGCGCGCTCCACGGCGTGGTCCAGTTCGCGCACATTTCCCGGCCAAGCATACTCCAGCATCGCCTGCATAGCGGGCGGATCAAACGTCTTGGCGGGTTTGCGGTAGCGTTGCGCGTAGCGGCTGAGAAAATGTGTGGCCAGGAGCGGAATGTCCTGGCGCCGGTCCCGCAGGGGAGGGATTTGAATTTCCACGGTATTGAGGCGGAAAACCAGGTCCTGGCGAAATCGTCCGGCCGTCACCTCCTGATTGAGGTCGGCGTTGGTGGCGGAAATTATGCGCACGTCCACACGGCGGGTTTGGGAAGAGCCCACACGCTCCATCTCTCCGCTCTCCAGGACGCGCAACAGTTTGGCCTGCTGCGAGAGTGGGATGTTCGCGATCTCATCGAGGAAGAGCGTTCCGCCATGCGCCAACTCAAAGCGGCCAATGCGGTCCGTCTTAGCGTCAGTGAAGGCCCCTTTCACATGGCCGAAGAGTTCGCTCTCGAAGACTCCCTCAGGCAACCCGCCGGTGTTGACTGCGACCAGGGGCCGCGACGCCCGGGTGGACAGGGCGTGCAACGTCCGCGCCACCACTTCCTTGCCGCTGCCGTGCTCCCCGGTGATCAGCACGTTCGCGTCTGAAGGTCCGACGCTGCTGATCAGGCGCAACACGGGCTGCATGGCTTCGGCATGGGCGATGAATTTGGGCAGCCCCTCGGCCCGCAACAACCGGTTCTCGGCCTCCAGTCGCTGGCTGCGCCGCAAGGCTCCACCCAGCTCAATCTGTGTGCGCAGAACGGAGAGCAAGCGCGCATTTTCCCAAGGCTTCTGGATGAAGTCTCGCGCTCCCCGCCGCATGGCTTCCACCGCCAACTCAACACTTCCCCAGGCGGTCATCACGATGACCGGCAGGGTACTGTCGATGGCCTGGATCCGCGAAAGCAGATCGAGACCTTCCTGACCGGAAGTGGTGTCTCGAGCGTAGTTCAGGTCGATGAGGACGGCATCGAATTCCCGCAAGCCCAATGAGTCGAGGACGCCAGCAGGCGAGGTCGCCGTTTCCACGGTGAAACCTTCCGGCTTGAGCAGCAGGCGAAGGGCTTCTAACACATCCCGCTGATCATCGGCGATGAGAAGCCTCACGGCAGGAGTGGCGGTTGTAGGCATATCTGCTGGGCGCGGATGAATTCTATCCTTTTCCAGGCTGGTATTGGATAACACAGTCAATTCCGATCCGTTCTCGACTCAGCTCCCGGAGCATCATTCCGCGGGGCCACTCCCGAGAAATGTGGCAACTGTTGCACTTCCCCGTGCACCGCTTCTTCGACCTGAATTCCAGCATGAGCAAGCGTCAAACCGGTGGCGCGATCCAACTCAACCACCGACTTCTCGTAGGTAGACATCGCGGCCACAAAATTCGACTCCGCCTGCGCCAGATCGCGGTCCGCCTGCAAAACCAGATTGCTGGTCGAGGCGCCGAGAGCTTTCTTCTTCTGTTCGATGTCGAAGGTCTGCCGGGCGAGATCACGGGCTTTCCGGGCCGCATCCACCCGCGACCGGTTCTGCAGTTGCGCGAACTGGGCATTACGAACTTCGATGCTGATTTGATTCTGCAGTTGCTGCAGGTGCAGCTGGGCCTGACGGTACTCCAGTTGAGAGCGTATCTGGTCGGCCTGGGCCCCCCGGTTACGTAATGGGAGGGTGAGGTTCAAGCCGACCGCGTAATCCGGAGAGTTGTTCTTGAACAAATCGGCAAAGGCATTGGAGAATCCGGACCGGGGAAAAGAAGCGTCCGGGTTGTTGGGGTTCTGCAGACCGGCCAATCCGTATGTTCCATACCATGCGATCAAGTCCACCTGCGGCTTCAAGGCGTTGGCTGCCGCTTTGCGGCTGATCTCACGATTGGTCAGGTCGATGCGGGCCTCGGCCAGCTCCGGACGATGCGCCTGCGCATCGGCGATCAGGTCCTGGATTGGAGTGACCGGCTCCCGTTCCGGGATGCTCATGGTGTCGGTTGGCACCACCGAAGCGGAGGCCAGGACCGTGTCACTCAAGTCGCGCGTGATCGCGTTTTTGATCAGCAGTTCCTGCAATTGCAGTTCGTTCTGTGAGAGCAGCAGGTCCTGGTTCGCAGTCGACTCCTGGCTCTCAGCTTTCATGACTTCGATAGGAGCAATTGCGCCAATTCTGACTTGTTCGCGGTCATCGGAAAGCGTCTTCTCCGCGAGCTCCAGCGAACGTTCCTTGACCTTCACGTCCTCGTAGGCATTCACCAGGTCCCAGTAGATGTTTTGAATTTGCGAGACCGTGGCGATCACTTGGCCACGGAATGCCACGTCCGAGATCTCGCGGTTGTTATGCGCAATACGGATAAATCGCATGTTGGGACCGAAGCCAAACCCGGCGAGTAAGTGCTGGCGCAGCGTCAAGCGAAACCCGCTGTCCAGCTGTGGAGAAAGAATGCTGAAGTTGCTATTGGTGGTGATGCGGTCATTATTAAAGCTCAGACTCATGAGCGTGCCCGAACTGAAGCCCTGACTGTAATTGAAGTTGGCGACGCCGGAGTTCTGTTGGAGAGATTGCTGGCCAGTCAGGACCGTGTTGGACTGCGGAAAAGTCGCGTGCTCGATGTTCATGCTTGCACTCAAGACTGGGTCAAGACTGTCGATGGCGGTTCCGGTTCCGAGGGTAGACTGCACCAGTCCCGATGCGCCGCCGCCGGCGCCGCCAGCGCCACCGGTGGTACCACCTGCTCCCGCTCCCGGTGCTCCGCTGCCGAAGCCTCCGATTCCGCCTCCAGGGGTTCCCTGAACCAACCCGGTGGCGACGCCACGAACCGACTCTCCCGACTTGGCCCGCAGGATGTCGGTATCGGCAATAGAGAGGTTGAAGCGCGCGATGGCAAGGTCGAGATTGTTTTCCAAAGCGAGCGCCACGGCATCGCTCAACGACAAGCGGATCTTACCGTCCTTGAGCATGGTTTCGATTCGCGGTGTGTTGCCGAAGCTCGGCGGAGGTACCTGGTGTGCGAGGTATGGGCCAACCGGATCCGGAAAATGAGAGGTGGGTCTCGAAAAGTCAGTCAGGTTCTGCGCCGAGGCAAGCCCTGGAACCAGAAGCAGGCACAGCCAAAGTAATACATTGTAAATAGCTATTATCTTGATGCTAGCAAGACACTTACATAACCGATTCATGGCTCTCCTGTTTACCCTGAAAGATCATTCGTAGCGCAACGCCACCATGGGATCGACCTTGGCCGCGCGTCGTACGGGCACATAGTTGGCGGTCAATGCGACACCTACCAGCAACCCAGCCACCACGGCAACAACGAACGGATCCCTCGCGCTGACGCCGTACAGCAAGCCGGACATCAACCTGGTTAGGGCGATGGAGCCTGTGACCCCGAGGACCACACCGACGGCGGCCAATCCCATTCCCTGCCCGATGACCAACCTTAGGACGTCACCCTTCCCTGCACCGAGTGCCATGCGAATTCCAATCTCATGGGTGCGCTGCGAAACGGTGTAGGACATGACTCCATAGAGTCCGATCGCCGCCAGCAGCATGGCCAGGCCGGCAAAAATGGACAGCAGCAACATGGCAAATCTGCGCCGTAAGACCGAATCAGCGATCACGTCCTGCATGGTGCGCAGGTTGGCCAACGGGATGTCCCGGTTCACGCTTGCAACCACATTCTGCGCAGCCGAAGCCAGGGCCAGCGGATCGGAGGTTTTGCTTCGCACCACCATGAATACGGAAGGCCAGTGCGCCTGGCCGAAAGCCAGATAGACCTCGGGCCGTGGAGTAGTCTCCAGTCCGACGTGGCGCACGTTGCCCACCACACCCACGATCTGAACTTTGTCCAGCTGCGGCCCGAAATCCAGAATGTACTTGCCAATGGGGTCTTGGCCGGAAAACACGGTGTGCGCCAGGGCCTCGTTGACAACCGCCACCAGCGATGAGCTGTGGGCGTCCTGTTCGCTCAAGCCGCGGCCCTTGAGCAGTGGAATACCCATCGTCTGGAAGTAGCCCGGAGTGCTGACTCGAATATCGGCCTGGTAGCTCTGGTCGCTGCCGGGAAGCTGGAAGCTGCGATCGCTGTTGCCGCCTGCAAGCGGCAAGCGGCTTACAGCTGCCGCAGACTGCACCCCGGGTACAGCCTGTAACCGCTCCACCACCTGACGGTAGAAGTCATCCTGCTGGGGAGGAGTGGTGGCGGGCGGGAGCCCGACGCTGAACACCAGCAAACGGCTGGAGTCAAACCCGGGGTCCACCTGCATCAGCCGTACGAAGCTCTTGACCAGCAACCCGGAGCCAACCAGAAGGATGAGCGAGAGTCCGACCTCCGCCACCACCAGCAGCGATCGGGTCTTGCCATGGCCACCGGTGCTGCCTCGCTCTCCCTCCTTCAGAGCTTCGTTCAAATTTCCTCGCGAGGAATGAATCGCTGGCGCCAGACCGAACAGGATTCCGCTGAGCAACGAAGCAGCGAGGCTGAAACCCAGGACATCCCGATTCAGGCCGATAGCGGTGAAGTCTCGGATGTCGGGAGGGCTCATGGCCAGCAACACCGGAACGGCCCACGCGGCGAGCAGGATTCCGGCGACTCCACCCACGAGGGCAAGCAACAGACTTTCGGTGAGCAGTTGCCGAACTAGACGCAGGCGGCTGGCTCCGAGAGC
>JAIQFW010000045.1 GCA_020073105.1 Terriglobia bacterium | reverse complement strand
CTCGATCCGGTATGCGATCGCGACCATTCCGCCGCACCTGATGGCCGCGCTGCGCTACGCGTCGGCGGGCGCGATCCTGGTCGCGATCGCCCGCCTGCGGGGCGCGGCGTGGCCCACACGCCGGGAGTGGGGCGTCGCGATCGTCTCGGGACTGCTGCTGCTCGCCCTCGGCAACGGAACCGTCTCGTGGGCCGAGCAGCGGGTGCCCTCGGGGCTGACGGCCCTGACGCTCGCCGGCGTGCCCCTGGTCACCGTGCTGGTGGATCGGCTTGGGCCCTGGGGCGGGTCGCGCACGTCGCCCGGCAGGAGCGCGCTGGCGGGGTTGGCGATCGGTCTGGTGGGGGTCGCGCTCCTCGTCAATCCGGGGGCGCGCGACGCGGCGCGGGTGGATGCGGTCGGCGGCGCGGGGCTGCTGTTCGCCACACTGGCCTGGGCGACCGGCACGGTGTACTCGCGCCACGTGCACGGCGCTCCCTCGCCGTTGATGGGAGCGGGCGCGAGCATGCTGACGGGCAGCATCGGGCTGCTGGGGCTCGCCGGGCTGCTCGGCCAGACGGCGGCATTCGACCCGCGTGCGGTGAGCGCGCGATCACTGCTGGCCCTCGTCTATCTGTCCGTCTTCGGAGCCGTGCTCGGGTTCACGGCGTACTTCTGGCTCATCCGACACACGAGCCCTGCGGCCGCGACGACCTATGCCTACGTGAACCCGGTGGTGGCGCTGGCGCTTGGCCGGGTGGCCGAGGGTGAGCCGGTGACGCCGCGCGTCGTGGTCGCGGCGGCCGTCATCCTCGCCGGAGTCGTGATCGTGACGGCCTTCCCGGCGACGGCGGCACATCGGCCCGGTTAGTTTACCGCCACACCACCCCAGCCCGGAGGACGCCCATGGCGGACCTGCAATACCCGGTGGGTCGTTCCACGAAGGTCACGTCCCTCTCGCCCGCACAGCGCACCGAGTACATCGAGCAGATCGCCGCCGCGCCCGAGCTGCTACGGCTCGCGGTCGCCGGCCTGGACGACGGACAGCTCGACAGCCCGTATCGGCCCGGGGGCTGGACCGTTCGCCAGGTGGTGCACCACGTCCCCGAGAGCCACATGAACGCCTACGTGCGCTGCAAGCTGGCCCTCACGGAGGACGTGCCGACGATCAAGCCGTACGACCAGGCGCGCTGGTCCGAGACCCCCGACACGCGGGCGCCGGTCGACGTGTCACTCGCCCTGCTCGCGGCCCTGCATCGGAAGTGGGTGCTGCTGCTGCGCGGCCTCGGTCCGGACGACTTCGCCCGGCGGTTCAACCACCCGGAGTCGGGGATCAACACGCTGGACTCCGTGCTCGCGATGTACTCCTGGCACGGGCGGCACCACACGGCGCACATCACGACGCTGCGCGAGCGGATGGGCTGGTGACGCGGTTCCCGGTCCGCACGTCACTGGGCGTCGCCGCGCTGGCGGCCTGCTCAGTCGCCCTGGCGCCGGCCGCGGCGCAGGAGCCCGCGGACCGCGAGGCCGCGGCGGTCAAACAGGCCTTCCTTCACGCCTGGCAGGGGTACGAACGGTACGCCTGGGGCCACGACGAGCTGCTGCCCGTTTCGCGGGGTGGCCGCGATTGGTATCCCGCGTCATTCCTGATGACGCCGGTGGACGCCTACGACACGATGGTGCTGATGGGGCTCTCGGGCGAGGCGGCCCGCGCCAAGTCGCTGATCCTCGATTCACTGTCCTTCGACCGCGACTTTCCGGTGCAGGTCTTCGAGATCACGATCCGCGAGCTCGGCGGCCTGCTGAGCGCCTACCAGCTGGACGGCGATCCCCGGTTTCTGTCCCTGGCCCGGGACCTCGGGACGCGCTTGCTGCCCGCCTTCGGCTCGGCGACGGGCATGCCGTACCGGTTCGTGAACCTGCACACCGGCGCGGTGAGCGGGCCGGTGAGCAACCCGGCCGAAGTCGGGACCCTGATGCTCGAGTTCGGCACGCTCGGGAAGCTGACCGGCGACCCGCGGTACTACGACGCGGCCAAGCGCGCGGTGGTCGCGCCTGCGCAATCAAACGATTGGGATCGCTTCCATCGACTTGTTTGTCGTTCGCACAATTTCGTTCAAGCTGCTGTATGGCTTGGTCATTCTGCGCCACGCGCGAAGGAAGCTGGTCAGGATCGGTGTGACAACCAATCCGACCGCCGAGTGGATCGCGGGTCAATTGACTGAGGCATTTCCCTGGGACATGTGGGGTGGAGGGCCTGGTTTCTCGTTGGCCTTCTTTTGCTCAGAACCGCTTGCGGAAAGCACCCATACGAGCAGCAGCGGCAGAAGTACGGAAACATGGCGTGACTTCATGAGACCCCAAGTTCAAGCTCTGAGGCGATTATAGCCCTGTTTCAACCGGACTTGGCCTGCATTTTCATAACTGAGAAACCGGCGTTTCGAACACGGTCAGGCCGTCCCTGGCCACCTGCAGGGGCAGAACACGGCCCCCGTTTTCGCCGATCGCAGTGGCCACCCGGCTGGCGGCGCCCTCCTCCACCAGGAAAATCACGCAGCCGCCACCCCCGGCGCCACAGACCTTCGCCGCTTTGCCCCCATGTTTGCCTGCCACCGCAATCAGTTTGTCGATGAGCGGAGTGGTAATCCCGGGGGCATTGGTCCGGCGCAGCTTCCACTCCTCGCGCAAAAGCCGGGCGACCTCGTTCCAATCTCTGCTGACTACGGCCTTGTGCATGGATCGCGCAATCGCTGAAATCCGTTCAAAGTTGCGGAATACGCGTTTGTCACCGTCGATGTGCGCCTTGAAGACTTCCCAGTTATTAATGCCGGACCTCCGGGGCACGCCGGTATAAGCCAGTACGAAGCGGGATTCAATCTCCTCGGGCGCGACCGGAACGGCCTCACGGTGAATTCCGTCAGCATCCAGACGGATGGCGCTCACCCCTCCGTACAGGGCTGGGTAGTAGTCCTGGCAGCCGGTCGGCACCTCGATGATTTGCGCCTCGACGTTCTGGGCGATGACGCGCATTTGTTCCAATGTAAGGTTGCGGTCGGTAAAGCGGGCCAGCGCGGCGCTGGCGGCGATCATCAGAGCGGAAGAACCGGAAATACCTGCTCCGGCCGGAGACTCGGAATCGGTTTCGATGAGCAGTCCTTCCCTGGGGGCGAAGAACTGCAAGAGTCGCGCAGCCAGAGGAAGGCGGAAGCGGCGCGCGGAACGAAGTTCGTCGAAGCTGGCGAATGCTTCTTCCTTCTTCGTATCCAAGGATCGCAACTGTATGCGCTTCCCTGCCAGAGGTGTGATCCGGCAAGTGGTCAATATTTTGAGGGCGAAATTCAGCGTCAGGGCGCCGGGATGGAAGAGGTAAAGCGGCCACAGGTCGATGGTGCCGCCGGCGAGGTCGGCGCGGCAGGGCGCCTGGGCAACGATGGTCCGTTGGCCGGCGGGAGAGATTTTCAACATGCGATGTTTGTACCACAACCCTGTGAGATGTAACGCCGGCGGCCTCGCCGGCTGTCCGTCGGGCATCTTGCCCGACAACTTGGGCGAGGCGCTCACACGACAGCCGCCAGGAGGGAGCGCTACAATCCAACCTCATGCGCTGCTGTCAAAACCTCGGGCACCACGCTGTCCACGTCGGCCTCGGTGGTTCGATGATTCACGATGCAGGCACGCAGGCAGAACTTGCGGCGGAGGTTCGCGTTCGAAAGATATACGCGGCCGCGCTGCACCACCCGCTTCAGGATCTCGGCATTCATGCGATTGAGTTCCTCCTCGGCCTGTCCTTCTTCCCTCCGGTAGCGAAAGCAGACGGCGCTCAGCCCAACCGACGCCATGAGCTCAAGGTCCGATTGCTTCTCGATCGCTCCAGCGAGGCGTTGCGCCAGATCCAGGTCTTCCTGGATGGAAGCGCGGAAGGCTTTCAGCCCGTGGTAGCGGAGCGACAACCAAAGTCGGAGGGCCCGGAAGCGCCGGGACAATTCTATGGATTCGTCGAAAAACGCGAAGCCTTCAATCGGGTCGTCCGTGAGTGACTTCGCGTAGTCTCCGGTGTGGGAGAACGCGACGCGGGCGTGCTGGGGATCGCGGAACAACAAACAACCGCAATCCAAAGGCTGATAGAGCCACTTGTGAGGGTCGAGGGAAATGGAATCGGCCAGGTTCAGCCCCAGAAACTTGTCCGGAGCAGCAATCGCGGCCAGAGCACCATACGCTCCGTCAACGTGCAGCCAGAGGTTGTGGCGTCGGGCAACGGCAGCGATCTCCGAAAGCGGGTCGATCGCCCCGGTGTTGACTGTTCCGGCGTTTGCCACAACTGCGATGGGAGTCTTCCCTGCCGCCCGGTCCCGCTGAATAGCATTTTCGAGTTCGGACGTTACCATTCGGAACTCAGAGCCGGTTGGAACCAGATGCAGGTTGCGCCGTCCGACCCCCAGGAGGGCGATGCTCTTGGGAATCGACATGTGGACTTCTTCGGAAGCGTAGAACACGCCTTCAGGGGCGCCTGCGAAACCCTGCTCGTTCACCGGCAGTTTGGATTCTCGAGCCATGGCGAGGCCCATCAGGTTGGCGGAAGAGCCGCCCCCGGTGAGGCTGCCACAGAAGCCTGAACAGCCGATAGCCTGGGCAAGCCATTCGACGACCGTGCGCTCGATGGTGACCGCAGCCGGCCCCGAGCGCCACGCTGTGACGTTCTGATTCAGCACGCTGGCCAGCAGGTCGGCGGCGGCAGCGATCGACTCCCCCGATCCGAGGACATAGCCGAAAAAACGCCCGTTCTGGACGCGGGAGTATTCGATCACCTGTTGCAGATGTTCCAGGGCATCGACGCCCAAACCTTCTTCCGGAAGAGAAGAGTGGAAGAACTTTTCCGTCTGCACGCCGCTGATAGCAGGAAACGTCGAACGCGAGTCGAGATCACGAAGGTAGGTAGTGGCAAGGTCGGCGACCTGCTGGGCAAGCTGGCGGAACTCATCCGGAGAGCTGTGTAAAGAGCGCATGATGCGCGATTTTACACGGTGCGCAGGAAGGCTCACCCCGAGAGACCTTGTCATCCATCCCTACCAACCTGTCATCCCGAGCGAAGTAAGTTGATCCGTTTGCGGATCAACGTACGCAGTCGAGGGATCTGGGGTGAGAGAAAAGCAGATTCCTCGTCGCTTCGCTCCTCGGAATGACAAGTGGGATTAAGAATCAGACGAGGTTCAACGCACGCTTAATCGTGCCACGTTCTTTTTGGATCTTTTCCTGCAGCAGGGTGATGGCGTAAATCAACTGCTCAGGACGAGGCGGGCAGCCAGGAACATACACGTCGACGGGGATGACTTGGTTCACGCTCTGCACCAAAGCGTAGTTGTTGAAGACCCCGCCAGAGGTAGCGCAGGCGCCCATCGAGATCACCCACTTAGGCTCGGGCATCTGTTCCCACAGTTGGCGGATGACGGGGGCCATTTTGTTGGAGACCCGTCCGGCAATGATGATCAGGTCTGATTGCCGGGGAGAAGGCCGGAACACTTCGGCGCCGAAGCGCGCAATGTCGAACCGCGACGCGCCCATCGACATCATTTCAATGGCGCAACAGGCTAAGCCGAACGTCATCGGCCAGATGGAGTTTTTGCGCATCCAGTTGACCGCGTTGTCCATGGTGGTGAGGACGACCCCTTCCGGCGTGGGATTGCCGTAGGTAAGATCTTTGACGACCTTCTTGCCATGTTCAACGCTGACGTAAGGGCCGAAGTTGAGGCTGTCGTTCATTCCCTTTTATTCTAAACCACACAGGACACAGAGGACACAGGGTATCGCCCCTCTGTGTTCTCTGTGCCCTCTGTGGTTAAGTTTTCACGGGTTCAGCACAATCTTGCCAAACATTTGGCTGGCCTCCATGTACTCGTGGGCTGCACGCGCATCCTTCAGGGGGAACGCTCTATCTACAACCGGCTTTAGCCTTCCGGCAAACAGGTGGCCCAGCACCTCGTGCAACTCGCCCATGCTGCCCATGTAGGAGCCAAGGAATGAAAGCTGGCGTCCGAATAGGAAGCGCAGGTCAAACTTGATCTCAGGGCCGGTGGTCGCGCCGCAGGTAACGATCGTACCTGCGGGTTTCAGCGACTTCATGCTTTCGTCCCAGGTGGCGGAGCCTACGTGCTCGACCACGATGTCTACGCCGGCCTTATTGGTCAGCTTTCGTACCTCATCTGAGATCTTCTGCTTGTAGTGATTGATTCCGTGATCGGCGCCGAGCGCGTGTGCTTTTTCGAGCTTCTCCTCATCGCCCGCGGTTGTAATCACCCGGGCTTGAAACAGCCTGGCGATCTGGATTGCGGCTATCCCCACGCCCGAGCCTCCGCCGAGAACCAGAACGGTCTGCCCGGGACGAATACCGGCGCGCCCGACCAGCATGTGCCAGGCGGTCAGAAAGACCAGTGGGACGCTAGCGGCCTGATTGAAGTCGAGACTGTCGGGAATGGGGATGACGTTTACCGGCGGTACTGCAATGAGTTCGCAGTTGCCGCCGTCAACCTGATTGCCCAGTACGGTGAACTCGCGGCATTGATTCTGCAAACCGGCAACGCACTTCGCGCAGTGATTGCAAGAAAGCATGGGAGCGAGAAGCACACGCTGACCGGATTTGAGGCCGGAGACGTATTCGCCGACTTCGACGATTTCCCCGGCAATGTCGCTGCCCAGGATGTGCGGCAGCTTGATCCCGGGGAGTCCCTTGCGGACCCAGAGATCGAGATGATTCAAGGCGCAGGCTTTGATGCGGACCAGAACCTGGTCTTTGCGAGGCTGTGGGTCGGGGACATCTTCGTAGCGAAGGACTTCCGGCCCGCCAAATTCATGGAGACGAACGGCTTTCATATCAGAGATCAAAACTAACACAGACGGGCGGAGCAATTCCCAGATTGGGCAGGAAACAATTCCGGTGTGATGAGCCTCACAAAGGAGGGCGTTGCCAGTCGGTACTGGACCTAGCCCGTCGAGCCGGTGAGTGGTTCATCAACCACTGCGGTTCAACTCCGCCGCCCTCCGTGCTCCACTCACCAAAGTAATGCTTGACAATGCCTCTGCCCGGCGTCACGATTAAAGTGCTTGGCGGGCCGAAGAGTACCTACTGGCTTTACGCACAAAAGCCCCGGATTGATGACCCGGGGCTTTTGCTTTGGACACATTGACTTCTCCCTGTTAACCGAAGAATAATCACCACGTGGACATCTACGAGGAGATCGTCAAGCTGCGGCAGGAAGGGCGCCGCGGCGCGGTGGCGACCATTGTCAACGTGCGCGGCTCGATCCCGTCGTTCGAGACCGCGAAGATGCTGGTGCGCGACGATGGCTCGATCGCGGGTACGATCGGTGGCGGTTGTGTGGAAGCTGAGGTCTGGCAGGCCGCTCGTGAAGTGATGGAAAGCGAAAAGCCCCGCAGCCTGACGTTCAATCTGAACCAGGATCCCAAGTACGACACAGGGCTGGTTTGCGGCGGCACGCTCGACATATTCATTGAGCCGGTGTTACCTCCAGCGTTACTTTATATTTTCGGTGCAGGCCACGTATCTGTAAATCTTTATAAGGTTGCCAGAGGCGCTGGATTTGATGTCACCGTGATCGATGATCGGGAGGCCTACGCCAGCCGGGAACGTTTTCCCGAAGCCAAGGAAGTGATCGCCGAAGATTTCGAGCAAGCCATGTCACGGATCACGCCGGGCGAGTCCTCCTACATGGTGATCGTCACCCGCGGCCACCGCGACGACATGCGGGTGCTGCGTTGGGCGGTGCAGACCCGGGCACGCTACATCGGCATGATCGGTTCCAAGCGGAAGACCATCTCTATTTTCCGTGAGCTAACCAAAGAAGGCATCCCGGCCCACCTGTTCGAGAGGGTGCATGCACCAGTGGGCTTGGATATCGGAGCCATTACGCCGGAAGAAATCGCCGTCGCCATCACCGCCGAGCTCATCGCGGTACGCCGCCGCGCAGAGCGTGCCCTGCCCCACATGAGCTGGTTCAAGAGCCAGCAGCTTGATGCCGCTGGTCTTGAGGCGCATGTTGACTTCAAAGAGCACAAAGATTGATTTTTGATTAGTGATTTGTGATTGTTGATTGAAAGACCTTGAACACCGGTTTCGCAATCAACAATCATCATTCAACAATTTTTTTTCCTTTCTGCTATCTTCGCAGCATGAGCCGGTCGCCCAGTCTCTGCGCAGTCATCCTGGCAGCAGGGGAGTCCACACGCATGGGCACGGACAAGGCACTCTTGCCCTGGCCGCCGGTTGCGCCGGGAATGGTGGCTACGGGCGGGACATTGCTTTCGGCCGCGATCCAGTCGCTGAGTTCGTTTTCTGAAATGGTGATCGTGGTCGCAGGCAGGAATGAGTCTACTCTGGCGCCGACGGTCTACGCTCAGGGCGCTTCCCTAGTGAGAAATCCGGCGCCCGACCGCGGCCAGTTCAGTTCACTTCAGGTAGGTTTGCAGGGGGTGCTAAGCCGTGGCCGCGACGCAGCGATCGTTACCTTGGTCGATCGGCCACCTGTGAGCGACGCAACTTTGCGGGCCCTCTGTGAGGTGTTTGTAGCCACGCCGAGCGACAAGTGGGCCATCGTGCCTGAATACAAAGGCAAGCACGGGCATCCCTTCCTGGTGGCAAGGGAAATGATCGAAGCATTCTTGAAGGCCCCAGCCACCGCCAGCGCACGAGAAATCGAGCACCAGCACCAGCAACACGTCGAATATGTCGCGGTTGATGACCCCGCTGTTATCCTGAACGTGGATACGCCGCAAGAGTATGCCGCACTCTGAAACTGTTACATAGACATACATACGCCCTCGTGACTCTGACCGCCCAAGCCAATAGCTTTCTGGATTCGGTGTTGCGTCTGCAGCCCCGCCTGGCGGTCTTCGATTGCGACGGCACGCTATGGGCGGGCGATGCTGGGGAAGGCTTTTTCGACTGGGAACTGGAGCGTGGTGTGGTTTCCGACGAGATTGTGCGCTGGGCTCGTCCACGCTACGCCGACTACAAGGCGGGTAAGGTGGACGAGGACACCATGTGCGGGGAGATGGTGACCATGCATCGCGGGCTCACCGAGGCCGCTGTGCAACGCGCTGCGACCCAGTACTTCGATGAGAACTTTGTGGGCCAGTTCTTCCCTGAGATGCGAGAACTGATAGACCGCCTGCAGCAATCCGGCTGCGACGTGTGGGCGGTATCGTCCACCAATGAGTGGGTGATCCGCGCGGGAATGAAATATTGCGGCATCGCCCCAGACCACATCCTGGCGGCGGCGGTACGCATTGAGAACGGAATCGTTACTGACCAACTGGTGCGTGTGCCAAGCGGAGAGGGCAAGCCGCTGGCCATTCGTGACGCCATCCGAAAAGTCCCTGACGCGGCCTTCGGCAATTCCCGGTGGGACGCGGAGATGCTTGCCATGTCGCGGCACGGGTTCGCGGTGAATGCCAATCCTGATCTAGCGAAGATGGCTCAGGTCCAAGGCTGGATGATTTACCAGCCGGACGGAACCTAGAATGGAGAATTCCGCCGCGCGGAAGAACGGTGATAGCGTTTATTTGATCTCTGGCAGCGGCTCGAGTTTGATGTCCAGCTTGATGTCTTGTCCCGCCGTGACGTTGATTGTGCCGGGGTAAGTCCACGGTTTATGTCCTTCACATTGGACAATCAGTTTGATGTCCGTGTCGGCTGGAAGCAGGACACGATAGGGATCACCCATGCGCACACCCATTCGCTTCCTAGGATCTCCGGAAGCCCACGCAAACTCGAATTCTGGATTCAGAGTAACCCCTGTGAGCGAATCCGTGACATGCTCCGTCAGGGCACCGGCTTTCGGGCCAAGCTTGATCTCGACCGTAGTTTCACGCATTTCCGGTGTCAACTGCACCTCCTGCGCAAGGCCCTTGCCGGTTGCGTAGAACGCTGATGAGAAATCAGGGTAGTAATCCTTCTCCTGATGCGGATACAACAACCAGCGCTGGCCGTAAAGGCTCCCTTCGTCATTTCGCCCATTCGGCACGGTTATGGAAAAACGGCCAGCCTCATCGGTCTTGGTTCGAGGGGTCCCGCCTGAAGATGCCATATCCAGAGGAAGTATCTCGATGGTGAAGTGCGGCACTGGCACGCCGTTGTTATCCACGACGGTGCCGCTGATCTTCGTCGTACCGGCAAAAGAAAACGACGCCAGGAGAACCGGAACAAGTATCCACCCACTCTTCATTTCTTCACCTCTACCCAGTGTACTGAGTCCGGAGTTCGCCACATTAAGAAAGTCGTCGATTCGCAGGCTACGCCGTTAGAAAAGCAGATCCCTCCACTCCGCTTCGCTCCGGTCGGGATGACAAACCAATGCCTCGGACTTCTGACTCAGCACACCAGTCCGCGTGAATCCGTGGCTAGGCCTTTATCTGTCTTAGCACTGAAGCCAAGGCGTCCATCGCCAAGTGGCTTGCATGAGTAGAGGCTTCTGGCAATCCGCCAACAGCCGCAATCAATTCCTCGCGTCGCAATTCACGGGCCTCCTGCAGCGTCCTGCCCTGAACCAGCTCCGTAATGGCGGAGGCGCAGGCCATGGCGGCGACGCAGCCCTTGGCGCGAAAACGAATGTGGCTGATCCGCCCGTCGCTGATTGTCAAGGTCAGCTTCAAGATATCGCCGCAGGCAGGATTCTCGAGCTGCGCCGTGGCGTCGGGATCGGCGATTTCCCCGGGATTGCGCGGGTGCTCGAAGTGGTCGAGAATCTGGGGCGAATACATCGAGGGAATTGTAGCGTGTCGTGCTCTTGGAGACGTAGCAAGCTACGTCTCTACGGGCGATTTAGCGGTAAGGTAAGATGAAGGACCGTGCCTTCCGACCCCACTCCCCGGCGCATTGTCTCCCTCCAGCCGAGCGCAACGGTGATTCTGGCTGCTGTTGGCAAGCTTGATCGGCTTGTAGCCTGCACCAGGTACTGCGCCGACGTCTGCCCAGAAGTGACAGCGCGCCGCGTGACGGTAGTAAACGATTCATGGACCGCAGACACAGCACAGATCACCGCTGTGCGCCCTGACTTGGTGATCGCGGCTGTTCCCTACCAGGAAAAGGCCGTCACCGAAATCTTGCGGTCGGGCACACGTTTTCTCGGACTAGCCCCAAGAACTCTGGCCGACATCTACACTGATATTTCCATGATCGCGGGCCTTATGGGTGCAGTGGACCGCGGGCAGCAGCTGGTTGTGAACATGCAACACGAGATCGAAACGGTGCGGGAACGGACCCGCGGTAAGGCCCGTCCCCGCGTCTTCTGCGAAGAATGGGGCAAGCCGCTCATTCGATCGCAGGCCTGGGTGGCGGAACTGGTCGAGGCGGCGGGCGGGGAGTTTCTCGGAGACCCAGGCGCCCAGACTTCTCCCGAGGCCGTGTTGGCAGAGGACCCGGATGTGGTCATCGCTGCGTGGTGCGGCGCGGGCGACCGGGTTCCGCTGCGGAAGCTTGTCACCGATCGTAACTGGGCGGACCTGCGGGCGGCAAAAACGGACCAGATTTACTGCATCCGCGATGAATTCCTGAATACTCCTGCCCCCACGTTGCTTCAAGGTCTGCACGCCCTGGCGGCTGCTCTTCACCCCGGCGATTTTCCACAAGCGCCGGGACTAAGATCGATTACTAACGTACTTGTCCTGGGGGAGGAGCCTGTGGTTTAAAATTTGCGCTATGTCGACCGCGGCAAAAGCAAGGGATCTACGGACACAGCTGGCGCAACTGGCTTCGGAAGCGAGGTCAGCGAGCGATCTTATGTCCCGGATGGTGAGACTGCTGCACGAGCAGATGCTAAAGTACAACTGGGTCGGTTTCTACCTGCTGGAGAACGGTGCGCCGGGGCAGCCACCCATGCTGGTTCTTGGCCCGTTCGAAGGAGCGATGACACCTCACACTCGGATCCCCCTGCATCAGGGTATTTGCGGCGCCGCGGCTTCCAGCGGCAAGACGGTGGTAGTGGATGACGTCAGCAAGGACAACCGCTACCTGGCATGCTCCCTGGAGACCAAATCTGAGATCGTGGTTCCCATCTTCGTCCGCGGCAAGGTCGTGGGCGAACTCGACATCGACAGCCACTTCGCGGCCGCTTTCAAGGACGAAGACCGCGAACTGGTGGAATACTGTGCCGGACTGATCGGCGCATCCCTGGCAAAGTCGCCCGCATGAAGATCCGCAAACCCAGGGGCAAGGTTCCCGCCGGAGTGTCGGCTGAATCATGAAGCGCGTCGTGGCAGCGCTGATCCTCAAGGATGGCAAGTTCCTCATCTGCCAGCGCACCCGTCACCAGACCATGCCGCTGAAGTGGGAGTTCCCAGGCGGCAAGATCGAAGAGGGCGAGCAACCTCGGGACGCGCTGCGCCGGGAACTGGATGAGGAACTGGGGATCAACGCGAAGATCGGAGAAGAAGTCGCGCGGATTCGCCACGATTACAAGACCGGAAGCTCGGTGGAACTGCGATTCTATGTGGTGCGAGAGTACCAAGGGGAAATCGAGAACCGGATTTTCCGCGACCTTCGCTGGGCCGGGCGCGGGGAGCTGCCTTCCTACGACTTCCTGGAGGCCGACCGCGAGCTGGTGAAAGACATTGCTGAAGGCAAGATCATCTGACTTGCCTCAGTCAGGGAGTACCGTCACGGCGCTTCAGCACAGGAGGCTGCCCGCCGTCATCGCTCTTGCCGTCGTCCGGGGCGCTCGGGTGAGAGGAACGACGCAACGTCGGTCGGTTAGCTTCATGACCGCTGTCGATCTTATGGCGGTTGTCGAGCTCCGAGAGTCTGGCCTTCACATCCTGAAATTCAGATGTATCGACTTTGTACTCCGGCTCCGGAGGCAACAAGGTGCTGATCTCCTGCTGGGTTTTCGTGATTCGGTCTGGGGTCTGGGGGTGAGTGGAGAAGGCCTTGGCGAGCGTCCCCGGCTTGTGCTTCTCCATGGCTTTGACCTTCTCGAAGAACGTGGTCAAGGCCTGCGGATCGTACCCCGCCTTATACATATATTCGACACCCAGGAAGTCGGCTTCTGACTCGAAGCTACGGCTGAAGCGCAAGAACCCCATGGGCACGGCAAGCCCCATCGCGCTGCGCGCCGCATACCCGATTCCTCCCCCGACGAAGATCAAGGGGATAGACGCCAGATTGAACAGCTGGCTGCGGGTATTTTCGCGCGCCACATGACACGCGGCCACATGGGCGATTTCGTGGGCCATCACACCTGCCAGCTCGGCTTCGCTGTCCGCCGCGAGGATCAGACCGGAATCAACGAAAAAAAACCCGCCGGGCAGCGCGAAAGCATTGATGTCATTGGTATCGACCACCTTGATGGTGAACGGCACCTGGGCGTCGGAATTCCGCACCAGGTTCTGCCCCAGGCGATTGACATACTCCGTAACCAGGGGATCGGTAATCAACTTGGACGTGGATTCCACCTGCTGGGAGTACTCCTTGCCCATCGCGATCTGTTTGTCCAAGCTATACCAGTTGCCCAAACCGCGGCCGCAACCGATATTGCGGTTGCCGATGGCATCGATGTCCCGGATGCTGCCGTCGTGGTAACTCCTGATTGCTTGATTGGCAGCAGGAGATGCGGGCAAGGCCTCGGTATTCTGTCCGAACGAAACTGCGACGAGGAGAAGAAAAACCAGGAGGTTCGATAGACAGCACATGCGCCCACCCCGGAACTGGCTTGATTATAGATAGAAGCCAGCTACCGGAGAAAGGGATATCTGATGCCGGACGGCCAATATGGTATATAAGCACCGGCCGGCACTAGCCCTTCAGGCTGCAGCCCGGCGGTTGGATCGGAGATGGAAGTCTCTACCCGGCCTCGGTCAATTTGAGTCAATCTGAACTAGCCTCCGCCCGACCTTAGCGTCCAAAGGTAAGCGATGGTCAGCCCTGTCATAATCACGGTTGTACCCCAGGCGATCACGTTGTAGACACGGGAGTTGACGAAATCGCCCATGAGATCCTTCTTATTGACCAGCAGCAGCATGAATATCAGCACCGGAGGAATGGCAATCCCGTTCACCACTTGAGAAAGAATCGAAATCTTGACCAAAGGCAAGTCCGGGAAAAGAATGACCCCTGCGCCCGCTGCGATCAACACCGTATACAACCAGTAGAACACCGGAGCTTCACTGAACTTCTTCCCTACCCCGGACTCAAACCCCAGGCCCTCACAGACTGTGTAGGCCGTCGAGAGCGGCAGGATCGAAGCCGCAAACAGCGAAGCATTGAACAGCCCCATGGCAAAAAGGATATAGGCATAATCGCCGGCCAGCGGACGCAGCGCTTGGGCCGCGTCTTTGGCGTCGGAGATGTTGTGGTAGCCGTGCACGTAGAGAGTCGCTGCACAGGCCACGATGATGAACCATGCCACGATGTCGGTGAAGATGCATCCTGCAACCACGTCAATCTGCGAGGCCTTGTATTGGCGCTTGGTCACCCCCTTCTCGACGATCGAGGACTGCAGATAGAACTGCATCCAGGGTGCAATCGTGGTACCAACTACGCCGATGGCCAAATACAGGTAGCCCGGCAGCAGGAACGCACTTTTCGGCGGGGGCTTCACGGTGGCAACCAGCGCCTCGATCCACGCCGGGCGGGCGAAGAAACCGGCGAAGATGTAGGTCACGTAGAAGAACGAAGCGACCAGGAAAACTTTCTCCACGCTCTTGTACTGACCCTTGACCACGATCAGCCATACGATGACGGCACAGATCGGAACCGTGATGTACTTGGAGAGTCCGAAGAGTTCCAGGCTACCGGCGATGCCGGCAAACTCACCGACTACGTTGCCAAAGTTGATGACCAAAATGCCGATCATCATGAAGAACGTGATGCGGAGCCCGAACTCCTCGCGGATGAGATCGCTCAGGCCCTTGCCAGTAACCGCTCCCATGCGTGTGCAAATTTCCTGGACAACGATGAGCGCCAAAGTGACCGGAATCAGCGTCCACAGCAACAGGTGCCCAAACTGCGCGCCGGCGGACGAGTAGGTATAGATGCCGTTGGCATCGTTGTCCACGTTGGCGGTGATGAACCCCGGACCCACAACGGCGAAAAACAGCAGGATCCGGGTCTTCCAGCGTCTCAGGAATCTCATGGGCACAGTTCAGAAACATTGAGTGCGACAGCAGCAAAACGATCAGACAGAATAAATGGAGTGCGAGGATCTGAACAGGAAAAGTTAGAGAATCATCCGTGCGAGGACGCTACAGCTTCGCCCTTAGCAGGCTGATCACATCGTCCGAGGTAATGACACCGGTCAGCTTGTTTTGGTCGTCCACCACTGGCAGGGTCAGCAGGTTGTACTTGTCGAAAAGCTCGGCCACTTGCTTTTCGCCGGCCCCGGCGTGGCAAGAGATCAGTGGCTCCCGGGTAAGTGACAGCAAAGGAGTGTCTGGCGTAGCCAGCACAATCTTAGCCAATGGCACTGCGCCGGCCAGCGTCCCCCGCGAGTCCACCAGGTACATCGTGCTTACCGATTCGACTCCGCCTTCGAATTGGCGCAGGGCCTCGACCGCGTCGTAGGCAGTGGCCCCCACCGGCAGAAAGATGTACTCGGTGTTCATGCGGCCGGCGGCAGTGTTTTCCTCGAACTCAAGGAGGTCGGAGACCTCTTTGCGCTCTTCCGGCGCCATTTCCAGCAGGATTTCCGAAGTCCGCTCTTCGGGCAGGTCCGCCAAAAGGTCGGCGGCCGCGTCGGGGTTCATCTCCTCCACGATGTCGGCGGCGCGGTCCGAATCGAGGGATTCAACGATGGCCTTCTGAACCTTGGGTTCGACCTCCTCCAGGGCTTCGGCGGCGACTCCTTCGTCGAGCGTCTCAAAGACAGCTTCGCGCTCATCGGGAGCTAGGTCCTCAACGATGTCGGCGATGTCAGCCGGGTGCAGCTTGGCCAGGCGTTCGTGGGAAATCTTCAGCTTCACCCGGCGCGCCGGGTCAGTCTCAATCAGGTCCACGAAATCCCAAGGAATGGGCCGCTCTGGAATCTTGCTCAGCAAAACCCGCAGTGCCGCGAGCGGCACCACACCCTTGAGCAGGCGGCGAACCGCTCCGCGGGCACCCACATCCACAGCGCTGACCCGGAGCGCAGGATGAGTGTTGGTCGTCTCCTGATTCAGGTCGACATCGTTCACCCGGACAACCTTGCGTCCGTGGACGTCAATGATTTGCTGGTCGAGCAGGTCGCGGCTCAAGAGAAACATGCCTTCCGACCCGTCGGCGGTCGGCCAGTTCACTGCCGGACTATCAATGCGGATGTTGCCGTTAATCGCCGTCACGGAACTGAAGGGGAGGACACGATCCCCCGACTTGGTATGGATGATCAACACGGCGATGCGCGCCGGGTCCTCTGCGGGCGCAATCGCCAACTCGCGCACGCGCCCACACTGACCTGCCGGATCGTAGACTGGCAGCCCCAGCAATTCGGTGAGTGCGAGAGTGGACATCGTCTAGAGAATACCCAACTGGGGGAGCGGAATCCAGCAAGGTATAGGATTTCCCGTAACCCTCGGCGGGCTACATGAGGAGTGACAATGTGGCGTCTTTCCGCGCAAGACAGGCGGTAGCAGATCTTCCTCCTGGACGTGCCTGCAGGCTTTCCTTGCTTGCGGTGTCTAAACTGTTAGGTGCAGCTGGCCCGATGGGACAGTAGGAAGCGCCCTGCTTCCGCGTTGACATTTCCACAGGGGAAGGGCAAACTAGCGAATTCGCCAACCGGACGGCATTCCCATGGCACGCAGAGGCACCGCGCGGGCATGAAGCCGGGTTGGGCGGAGGTTCCGAATCCGCCTGATTTTTCACGAATTCTTAGCCATGACCGAGCACCGCGTTTCCTACACCCTGGATTCGACGCTGGAAACCGTGGACAGTGCCGAGCAAACTGCCGGCCGGATCGCGGTGGAAGCCGGGTTTGGCGAGGACGAGGTCATGCAGATCTCCATGGCGGTGCGCGAGGCAGCGGTCAACGCCGTGCTTCACGGTAACGCCTACGATCCCGGCAAGAAGGTCAAGCTGGAGTTTGAAACTACGGGTGGCGATCTGGTGATCACCATCCGAGATCAGGGAAAAGGACTGGATCCGGCCAAGATTCCGGACCCTTTGGCCCCGGAGAATCTGATGAAGACTTCCGGCCGGGGAATTTTTCTTATTCGCTCGTTCATGGACGAGGTGCAAATTTACCCTTCCCTGACGGGCACCGAAATAAAACTCGTTAAACACGTTCCCGGAGCACCCGGGGGCGGCAAGGAGGCTTCCCAGTGAGCATGAAGACCAGTACTCGTCAGGTAGATGGTGTGACCATCGTGGACTGCAGTGGGCGTATCACCCTCGGTGAGGGCAGCGTGATCCTGCGCGATCAGGTGCGCGAACTGCTTTCCAAGGGCCAGAAGAAGATTTTGCTCAACCTTGCCGAGGTCACCTATATCGACAGCTCGGGCATCGGTGAGTTAGTCAGCGCCTTCACCACCGTCCGTAATCAAGGCGGCGAACTCAAGCTGCTGAATTTGACCAAGAAAGTCCACGACCTGCTGCAGATCACGAAGCTGTACACCGTGTTTGACGTCAAGGAAGAAGAGACAGCCGCGGTGAAGGCGTTCAAGTAGTCTGGCCGATTGTTTGCCTCTCCGGGCCGCCTGCCGTGTAGGCGGCCTTTCCCTGCCTTGTTCCGTTTCGGGAGGGTACTCGCCCAAAGTGATGGTCATCACTGTTAGCCTCCGCGGGCGGGGCGTATAAGAGTGCGTGTCTAGCAGAAAGCATCTCCTGCTGGTGCTGCCTCTGTTCTTCCCCATGCTTGCGATTGCGGATTGCATTCCCTTTACCCAAGCGCGTGAGCATATCGGTGAAACCCGATGTATCACGGGCAAAGTCTTGCGGGTGAAGCGCGGCAATCGCGGGGTTACCTTCTTCGATTTCTGTGCGGACTACCGGGTGTGCCCATTCACCGTCGTGGTTTTTCCAGGACGTCTCAGGGACGTTGGCGATGTACGGCAGTTGCAGGACAAGCTGATCGAGGTCCACGGGCCGATCAAAGCGTACGATGGCCGGGCGGAAATCGTGTTGGACCACGTGCGGCAACTGAGCGGACAGGCGGCCATGCTTCCTCCCTTGCCGAAGAACTACGATGTTGAGAGAAAGGGCCGCTATAACTCGGGAACTCTCGGCCATCCCAAAGCCAAACAGACGCCATCAAAGAAGCGGCAGACGGCCAAGCTGCCGGTAGAGATTCCGGAGGACGAACAGTGAGACGATCGTGGGCCTGTGCCTAAACGATTCCTCGTTTCAATTCTTCCAGGGGGTAGAACGTCCCCCGCCAGACCACCCCTCCTCTTACCAGCGTAAGCGTCATCGAGCGCAGCACGATGTAAACAAAAAGTGCCGAACTCACCGGATGCAGGAAGAAGTAATACGAGCGCACGTTCGACAACCAGGACATGCCAACGTAAATGCCGAAAATCGAAGCCAGAGCCACCGCATACGGCAGGCGGGCCCACCCATGCGCCAGCAAGACTCCGGCAAAGGGCAAGAGATTTAGAAAGACCAGGGCGATGGCTCCGGCAATTGCCCGCCACCATTGAAACGACATGACGGAAAACATGTTCTTGGTCAGATTGTTCACTACACCCATGGCGCTGTGCGCCCAGCGGATCGAAATCAAGCCGTGTCCGAAGACGTTGCGTTGCGCATATCCGCCGGTTTTTACCAGCTTGCCCAGTTTCATGTCATCGAGCACATCGAATCGAAGCGCTGCGTAGGTGCCAACCGCTTCATACACGCTGCGACGGATCATGTTGAATGCGCCCACACCCATAAAGTCTTTGGTTTTAGGATCGGCAACTTTCCATGGACGATGTCCAAAAACAAACAGCGCCTGAAAAAAAGCGATCATCATCTTCTCGCCGACACTCTCCATGGTGAAACTCGGAAACAGCACCAGGTGATCGGCACTCTCAGCTTCTACGTAGGCCAGGGCGCGGGTCAAAACGTCGGGTTGGAAGAAGACGTCCGCGTCTGTAAATAAGATCCATTCCCCGCGGCTCTGCCTGGCGCCGTTCCACATCGCATGGGGCTTTCCCAGCCACCCGGCGGGCAAGTCCGCAATGTGGATCACCCGCAACCGGCCGTGAGCTTCCGGCTGAGACACCACTCGCTCCATGGCTTCGCCCGTGCGGTCGGTAGAACGGTCGTTGATGGCTACGACTTCATAATTGTCATAGTCAAGCTGCAGGAGTTGCAGGAGCATCTGCTCGATATGGGCTTCCTCATTGCGGGCGGGCACGATGATGCTGACTCGCGGGCCGTGGCCAGGGCGCTTACGGTTCCACTCGGGGCGCGCGATGTCCATCACCTTGGGTACGCCAAAGTGGGCCTCCAGAAGCCGCGAAAACCAGGCCAATCCGAGGATGATTCCTGCAATCCAGTGGAAGTACGTCATCCGGCAGAATTCCTTGCGGGGTCACGCGGTTGCAACTGAGGAGCAAACTTCATGCCGTAGAACAGTATGGCAGAAGAAAGCACCATGGCGATGACCGGCAGAACAAATGCTGCCTGAAGTGAATGCAGGTCGGCAACATAACCCATCATCGTCGGCGAAGGCACATCCCCCAGGAGATGCAGGATGAAAATGTTGGCGGCAATGGCCGTCGCCCGAATATGCGCCCCAACCGAGTTCACTACAGCAGCGTTGAGCGGTGATGTGTTTAGCAGTAGAAAAAATGCAGCCAAGCCGATAGCCGGCAGCATAACGGGGCCTTTGGTGAAGAGAGCGACGATCATAAAGGGAACACCGAGCGCCATGCTGATCGCCGACACGAAATAGTACGAGCTTTTCATCCGGGGCAGGAGATAGTCGGCGAGCCATCCGCCGGCCAAAGAGGCAACGATCCCGTCCATCACGACAATCGCGCCAAAAAGTTCGTTGGCAGACTCCAAAGTATAGCCGCGGGCGCGAGAGAGGAAAGTCGGCATCCATACCTGGATTCCGCCGAGAGCAAATGTCATGGCGGTCATGCCCAGAGTTGCCGTCCAAAACGCAGGGTTGCGGGTTAGGCCCACGAGAGTCCCCCGCTCCGGGGTTTCCTTCAGCGAGTCGAATTGGCCGCGCTCTGGTTCCCGCAGGAACAACACCGCAAGGGCCAGAAGGAACCCCGGAAACGCCGCAATGTAGAAGGGAAAACGCCATCCGTGGCTGGGTCCAAGTTTTCCACCCAGCAGATACCCAGCCGCGGTGCCGACCGGGATTGCCAGATAGAAGATGCCGAAGATGCGGCCGCGCTTGTCCTCCGGAAAAAGGTCAGCGACGAACGTCGGAGCGATCGTCACGAATGTGGCCTCTCCGACTCCCACCAGCGTGTGCCGGACGAGCAGTTCCCAATAAGTATGAGTGACCGCGGTGAGCAGGGTGAGGGCGCTCCAAAAGACGGCGCCGCCGGCAATAATCAGCTTGCGCGAGTAGCGGTCGGCCAGCGGCCCGGTGAACGGCGCCGCCACCATGTAAAACCCCAGAAAAACGCTGGTAAGATAGCCGACCTGGGCGTTGGTGAGGTGAAACTCTGTCTGCACCAGCGGTTGCACCGCGAACAACACCGAGCGGTCGATGTAGTTGAGCAAATTCAGCGTGGTGAGCAGCGTGAGCGCTGTCCAGGAATGGAGTTTGGGGGCAGTCACTTGGCGGTGAATATAACATGGCAAGCTGTTAACCGCAGAGGACGCAAAGGACGTAGAGAATGTTTTCTTGACCCCTGCAGCGGTTTCTCAGCGGACTCTGCGATAAGTGTTTGATTCCACCGGGATCCGCACTCCCGGTTGGTTAACCGCATAATAACGCTTGACGTTATTAACGATACACGTTATTATTCATAGTTGTGATCCGGACGTTTGCCGATCGCGCGACCGAGGAGATCTGGCGCACTGGCAAAACGCGAGGCGCTCCTCCGGCGGATGCCACCAAACGAAAGCTCGGGATACTGGACGCAGCAACAGAACTTGGAGATCTCCGGTACCCGCCCGGTAATCGACTTGAGAAGTTACGCGGAAACCGTCTCGGACAATATAGTATCCGGATTAACGACCAGTACCGGATCTGCTTCGTCTGGCGTGACCGCGACGCCTACGACGTGGAAGTGACGGACTATCACTGAGGCCTAGAAAATCATGAGCATCGCCAGAAAGGGTTCGCCAAACTGGAGGGTTCATCCCGGGGAGGTCTTGCGGGAGGAATTCCTTAAGCCGATGGGTCTCTCCGTCTATGCGTTGGCCAAAAAGCTTCATGTCCCGACGCCGCGCATGAATGACATTGTTCTGGAGAGGCGTGGGATTACAGCTGACACTGCCATTCGGCTGGCCCGTTTCTTCAAAACATCGGAGCAGTTCTGGTTGAATTTGCAGGGTGCTTATGAGATTAGCCGCGTGAAGTCCGAACGCGCGGCCGAACTGGACAAGATCGAACCCCTGAATGCTCACGCGGCCCACTCGTAGAGGTGTCTTCTCTGCACGCTTTCCTGTAAGCTTTGGGGCGAATCGCAGGCCATTTGCTTCGAGGAAACCTTCGCCCATGAAAAAGCTGATCCTTCTGCTCCCTGCCCTGCTGTTGTTTATTCCACAGGCTCTGAGTGCGCAAGATCCTACCGGCAGCCCACCCCAGCCTTCCGAGCGCCATGAGTTCGTCATCTCGAACTTCAAGACGGAGAGCGGTGTCATCCTCCCGCAAGCGCGTGTCGTATACGGAACCTATGGCCATCTAAACGCGTCCAAAGATAACGTCGTACTCCTGCCTTCCCATTATCTGGCGGACTTTCACGGCTATGAATGGTTGAGCGGGCCGGGACACGCGCTCGATACCTCAAAGCTCTACCTGGTGGCAACGGAGCTGTTTGGCAACGGACATTCGTCTTCTCCTAGCAATACTCCCGAGCCGTTCCACGGACCCCGCTTCCCTGTGATGACGATTCGCGACAATGTCGAAGCCGTGCATCGCCTGCTCACCGAGGAGCTCAAGATCACCCACGTCCGCGCCATCATTGGCTTCTCCATGGGCGCCCAACAGGCATTTCAGTGGGCGGTGAGCTACCCTGATTTTGCCGACCGGGTCGTAGCAACCTGCGGAACCGCCAAAACCTACCCGCATGGGTTTGTACGGCTAGAGGGCCAGATCGCCGCGCTTACGGCCGACGCCGCCTTCAAAGACGGGGACTATACCGCTCCTCCCACCAAGGGCATAGAGGCATTCGCGGTGGTGTGGACGGGGTGGCTGTTCTCTCAGGAGTGGTGGCGGCGCGAATTGTGGCGCGAAGCCGAGAAACCTGGTACTACCTTCGAACAGGTTCTGCACAACTTCCGCACAAACTTCATTCCAGGCGCCGATGCCAATGATCTGATCCTGCAGATGCGCACCTGGGAGAAGCACGATGTGGGGGCTACGCCCGGATTCGGAGGGGATGTGGAGAAAGCTTTGCGCTCGATCAAAGTCCCGCTCCTGTACATGCCCGGGGAAACCGATCTCTACTTCCCGGTTGGCGATGCACGTTACGAAGCTGCGTTCATTCCCCAGGTCTCTCTGGTGCCGATTCCGTCGCTGTGGGGGCACACCGCTGGCGCGGGCGGAAGCCCGGCCGATGAGAAGTTCCTCAACGAGAAAATTGGACAGTTCTTGTCGGCGGGAAAGTAGTCGTTAGCGAGAAGGCTTAATCACAGAGCACGCGGAGGATTCGCAGAGATCGCAGAGGAAGCTTTGATGAGCAGCAATCTAAGCCTTACGTTTCCCCTTCGGTCTTGGCCACCTCGCCACCACCACCGTCGAAATTCCTCCCCGAGGCCGGAAATCGCCCTTGACCTCCGCCCACACCGGCTTCGCCCAGCGCACCACATCTTCCAGCACCCGGTTCACGATGTTCTCCTGAAAAATTCCCAGGTTTCGATAGGCCTGCAGATACTCTTTGAGCGATTTGAGTTCCAGGCAGTGCCTGTCCGGCATGTAGCGGATCGTCAGGGTGCCAAAGTCGGGCAGTCCGGTTTTCGGACAGACCGAGGTAAACTCCGGATCATCCACCACGATCTCATACCCGGGGAACTGGTTGGGCCAGGTTTCGATTTCTGGGAACCTGACAGCGAGACCCGCGCGGGCGTGCTCCGGCGTATAACGGCGCGATTTAGGCATGTCTCATTGTAACCAGCAGTCCCCGGAAACCGCCAAATCTGCTGGCCCGGCGGTGCTTTAGCCCCACTCCTGCATCTAACCGATAAGGTTCTCACCTGCGAACATTAGGAAGCTACCGGTGGTACAGTATTTTGTGAAAACACTCCATGGCATTGGCTAACCTCCAAAGCGGCCTTTGGTCCCGCAACCGCTGGTTGCTGTGGACACTTGCCATCATCGTGGCGGTGGTTTTGCTTGCATCCTTCATGTCGCGCGGGGATGCGGTACCGATAAGGGCCGCGGTCGCGCAACACACTACCATCCGCAGTGTTGTATCTACCAACGGCAAGATCGAACCGATCAACAACTTTGAGGCGCACGCGCCGGTGGGAACGATCGTAACCAAGCTGCTGGTGAAAGAAGGAGACCACGTCAAGAAAGGCCAGTTACTGGTGCAGATGAACGACGCCGACGCCCGCAGTGCGGCCGCGAGGGCCATAGCCCAGGTGCGTGCGGCACAAGCCGAAGTCAGCGCTGTGGAGAGTGGCGGAAACCGCGAGGAAGTGCTCACCGTCGAGTCACAGCTGGCGAAAGCACGTACGGCCCGCGACACCGCACAGCGCAATCTCGAGGCCTTACGGCGCCTGCAGAGCAACGGCTCCGCATCCTCGGGTGAAGTAAAAGCAGCCGAGGACCAGTTGCAACGGGCTACTGCCGATCTGACCCTCCTGGAGCAGAAGAAGAAAGACCGCTACTCGCAGCCGGAGATTGCGCGGGTCGAAGCCCAAAAATCCGAGGCCCAAGCCGCCTACGACGCCGCAGCCGACACTCTGAGCCAGCTCAACGTTCATGCTCCCTTTGACGGCATCGTCTACTCACTTCCGGTGCAACAAGGCGCGTACGTCAATCCCGGCGACCTGGTGTTGCAGGAAGCTGATCTGTCGAAGGTGCGCCTGCGGGCGTTTGTGGATGAACCAGACGTAGGCCGCCTGGCCCCCGGGGCCGCAATCGAGGTCACCTGGGATGCCTTGCCGGGCCGGATGTGGCAAGGAACAGTCTCTTTCACGCCGGCCGTCATCAAGCTGCACGGCACGCGCAACGTGGGCGAGACCACGTGCGTGGTGGACAATCACGATTACAGGCTGCTGCCCAACGTCAACGTCGGCGTCACGATCATTACCGCTGAACATCGGGATGTGCTCACCGTTCCACGCGAAGCCGTCCATCAAGAGGACAGCAAGACTTACGTGTACCAGATTCTGAATGACGAATTGCATCGTCGCGACGTGCAGACCTCGATCTCGAATCTTACCCAGGTTGAGGTCACGGGAGGGCTTCCTGAGAATGCCCAGGTTGCGCTGTCGCCCATGAATTCCAAGCCTCTGCGCAATGGCTTGGCGGTCCGGGTGGTTCATTGACGATGCCGATTCCAAACACCATGCACGTAGCCATTTGGCTGTTGGCGCTTGCGCTCACTCCGCCGGTTTCTGCGGCTGAACCGTCTCCGGACAGATTGCTGGCGGAAGGCCGTGCGGATGCCGCCATCGCGAGCTTGCAAAACAAGCTGAGCGGCACCCCGAGTGACGCTCAGGCTCACAACCTTCTCTGCCGGGCCTACTTGATGGCAGGCAACTGGGACGCCGGCATTGCAGCTTGTCAGAAGGCCGTCTCGCTGGAGCCGGGGAACAGCCACTATCACCTTTGGCTAGGGCGAATTTATGGGGAGAAGGCGGATCGAGCGAATTTTCTCTCCGCGGCCAGCCTGGCGGGCAAAGTACGCAATGAGTTCGAGGCGGCGGTGCGCCTCGACCCCAAGAATATGGAAGCCCGCTCCGACCTTGCTGATTTCTACCTGGAAGCCCCGGGCATTGTCGGTGGGGGGAAAGACAAGGCGGAGGCCCAGGCCCAACAGATGGCTTCCTTGGATCCGGCAGGCGCCAATCTCCTGAGGGCGAAGCTGGCCGAGAAGCGGGACGACTTTGTCGAGGCGGAGAAGCAGTACCGCGCGGCCATTCAAGCCAGCGGCGGAAAGGCCGGCACTTGGCTCAGTCTGGCCCAGTTCTACCGGCGCCGCGAACGCTTCGACCCAATGGAGGACGCCATTCAACATGTGGTTTCAGCCGAGAGGGGCCAGCATGTGTTGCTGGCGGCGGCTGACTTCCTGGTCCGCATCAAACGTGACCTCCC
>JAIQFW010000246.1 GCA_020073105.1 Terriglobia bacterium | reverse complement strand
GGGCGCGAGAGCTCGGTTCCATTGAGCCGGACCATTACCTCTTCCCTTTCCGGATCCATCGCGCAAAGTTCGATCCCACACGTCACCAGACCAGCTTCAAGACGGCCAGGCTAAAGCTGATCGTTGGTGCGGGTCTGCCTGGATTTCGGCAGTACGATCTGCGACACCATGCGATCACGGTTCTCCTCGAAAATCCGCACGTATCCGAAGAGACTGCAGAAGCCGTCGCCGGCCATATTTCGCGGGAAATGAAAAAGCGGTACTCACACCTCCGCATGGATTCCCGGCGCCTGGCAGTTGATGGCATGATCCTGGCGAAGAAGAAGCCGCAGTCGGAGAGACGGATGGCGCCCTCTCGCGAAAATTCCTCCAAAGTGGCGCGTGAGCTAGTAACTCTGCTCTCTAAGTTGCTGAAAACGGGATAAATATAGTTCTTGACACTTATGCCATGTAACACCATAATGGCCACATGAAGCGGCCAGAAATGAATATGCGGTTCGATACCAGAGCACAGGTGGAAACGATCCGCAGGGCTGCCAAGCTTCGAAAGTGGAGTTTCAATCGTTTCGTGGTAGAAGCAGCATTTGAAGCAGCAAAATCCTTGACGGCTAATCCGCCGAGTGAGCCACTGATGGTCGCGAAAGAGCGACCCGCTCTTAATCAGTAGGTTGAAGGTTCGATTCCTTCCGCGCTCACCAGCTTTTCAGCGGGTTACCGAAGTCGCAATCCGTTCCGCAATCCGCTCAACGTGAATTTCGACTCTGCTGGTTTGACCGTCCGGGCCAGTAACGAGGTCTACCCTTTTCTCGACCTCCACGATGTGCTCATTGGCCCGCCTGATTTTGAGCCGTGCGTCTCGGAATGCAATCATGATGCGCCGATTCTAAAGGGTACATCGTGATACACGCCATAGATCAGGCGGGTGGCCCACCTTTGCAGAAAACGCGAAGGTGGGCCACCCGCCGCTAGGGATGCATCTCTGCTATGCAACCTATTGCACGTTGCCTCTGGTAACCGTTCTGGCTCATAATCTGGTGGCTCGACGGTCCGCCTTCGGGTGGCCAATCGGGCGGCCCCGCATTATGACCCCAGAGGAGGCACTACCATGGGAACCCTGCGCATGATTTCGGCACTCACACTGCTTTCGGCGTGTTTTGCCAGTGCCGCAGACAAGGGCGCCGAGGACCCCTCCAGCCTGCCAACGTCTGCCCAGGCAAGAATCTCCGCTTCACTGGGGAAGGACAGTCCTGAGTACTATGTGTGTCCTGTTCCAGGGGGACTCGAGGCAGAGAGTCGCGGTCTGACGTCCCGGTTCACCCGAACTGGAGTGGAGGTGAGCAGCGGAAGTGCACGATGGGGATTGGCGTTACGTGGCTACGGTTATCGGAGAGCATTGCACAGCGTTGCCAGAGTTGTGCCGCGAGCCGCAAAAAACCGGGTCGAGTACCGGCGTGGAGCAATGACGGAGTGGTACGTGAACGGTCCGATGGGTCTGGAACAGGGATTCACGATCCGGGAACGGCCCAGCGGGAGAGCGGATGGCTTGCTGACCATCGCTCTGCAAACCTGGGGAGAGCTGAAGGCGATTGAGGATGCGAGCGGTGTTGGACTCAAGTTAGGGAAGAGACGGCAAAGACTTGCTGCGTTATGCGGGGCTTTCAGCTTTCGATGCGGATCAGCAAGACCTGCAGGCGTCGCTGCGAGTACAAGGCCAGCGACTGTTACTGGAAGTTGATGACAGTCGTGCGCGGTACCCCATCGTAATCGATCCAGTCGTGCAGCTCGCCAAGCTGACTGCTTCCGACGGCAAGTCGGCAGATAAATTGGGTGAGTCAATCGGAATAAGCGGCAACGTCATCGTGGTGGGAACCCTTATTGCCAATGCGGCGTACGTATTCGTGAAGCCACCAACTGGGTGGAAAGACATGACCCAAACCGCGAAGTTGACGGCCTCCGATGGAATGGTGGATGACCTCTTCGGAGTGAGGGTAGCGATCAGTGGAGACGTGATCGTAGTTGGGGCTCCAGGTGCAAACCAGAATCAGGGCGCAGCTTACGTGTTTGTGAAGCCGCCGACGGGATGGAAGGACATGACGGAAAGCGCCAAGCTGATTGCGTCGGATGGAGCGCCCGGTGACGATTTTGGGTTTGTGGCGGTGAGCGGAAGCACGGTGGTGGTGTCGGCATTCAACGCGACTGTGAACGGAAATGTCTTTCAGGGGGCCGCCTACGTATTCACCAAGCCAGGAGGAAGCTGGGCAAATCCCGATCGTCCGGTGCTGACGGAAACCGCCAAGCTGACTGCATCCGATGGTGAAGTGAATGACGAGTTTGGTACGGCAGTTGCGATTGCAGGAGACACGGTCGCGGTGGGAGCAGAATTTGCCAGTCCAGGCAGGGGAGGGGAGACCTATGTCTTTGTGAAGCCGCCGTCGGGGTGGGTAACGGCGACGGAAACTGCAAAGCTGCAGGCTTCTGACCAGGGTGGACACCTGGGCTTTTCTATTGCGACCAACGGGAATACAGTGGCGGTTGGCGCTCCCATAGCCCACGACAATGGAGGCGTTTATGTTTACGTTAAGCCCGAGGGCGGTTGGAGTGACATGACGGAAACCGCACAACTCCTGGTGACAAAGCGTGGCTGGGACTTCGGCAACGCAGTGGCGATCAACGGCACTGGCAAAGTTATCGTGGTGGCTGCCCCGGAAGGAAATGGCAGGCAAATTCATGCCGGGGACGCGTTTGTGTTCTTGCGGCCGTCGGGCGGTTGGAAAACCACGACGGTGTACAAGTATCGGATCTTCGCTGACGACGGGTTTGGTGGAGATGAGTTCGCTCAGTCGGTCTCGCTCAACGGCACAACGCTGGCCGTGGGCGCCGCTAACGCCACGATCGGCAATAACGGCGGGCAAGGGGCCGCCTACGTCTTTGCGGCTCAATAAAGCGTGGGCAAACACACGCCCGAAAACGCCTCTGTGTGAGGACGGCTTGAGCCCCCAAACCACCACTGAAGTTCCTTCTTTGGTACATCCTTCACCTTGGCGCTTGCTCTGTTAGCCGGGTGCCCCACCTCTCGCGGCTTGTCCTGGTGGTAAAGTTGGCCTCATGGCCGACGCCACAAATCCGGAGAGCTTTGAGGAGATCGTGGAGTGGGCATACAAGACCCTGCCGCGGAAGATCAGGGCCCTGCCAGATTTTCCCGGCATTCAAGTGGTTGACGAGCCTCCTGCGGACGTATTGGAGGACATATCGAACAGAAAGAAATGGCGCCGTGGAACAGAGTTGTTGGGATTGTACAGCGGCACATTTAGGACGAAACGGTCGTACACTCAGGTGAAGTATGCCCCCGACTTGATATTTGTTTTTCGTGGCCCCATTCTGCGGTGTTCGAAAGGAGATTTGCGGGCCGAAGTGAAACGGGTGGTCTGGCATGAGGTTGCACACTGGCTCGGCTACGAAACCGAGGAGCAAGTGAATGCCTTGGGCTTATGAGCCACTACCAACTCGTCGACGACCCCGGCTTAGGCGCTTACATCTCAAAACTTGGTCAATGAGTTCTATAAGAAGGGATGTCAAGAAAAAAGTTTTGCCTCGACCGGAGGCGAGATTTCTTTTCTCGCGGGCCAGCCCCCATGGTGGTCGTCATCGTGTGCCGGAGATCGGGGCGGCAGCCCAGCCGCAGATCAATTCGACGTCCCGCTTTGAAAGCTTCGCGTTGCGATGCATCACCGTGTATTCAGGCAGCGGCATCCTGCCGTCGGACACGGCGTCGCAGATCAGCATGCGTTCGTCCGTCGAGTGGGGCTGATTCGCCCATTCGGAGAAGTCCAGCATTTCACGGCCCTCACTGACGTGCTTGGAGACGATCCAGGAAACGGGGGCGACGCGGCTGTACCATGGCCAGGCCGTGCGGCTCGAGTGGCAGTCCTGGCATGAGCGATCCAAAATCGCGCCCACCTGCGGATTGATCACCTCCGCCATGCGGGCCCCGGCGGTTGCCGATGTTTTGGGCGTTGTGGCAGTCGGAACGAACTGCATCCCGAGAAAGACGAAGACAAATAAGATCGAAGTAAGTTTTGCTAGTTTACGCATGATCTTGTGCCTCTTGCAGGCAGACTAAAATGGCTACCCAATTCGCTTGTCATCATCCGGTCAAACTGGAGTCATTTTTGTGTCGAGCAGGATGCGGCACGCCCGCTCAGCAGATAGCGCCCATGGCGAGAGAGGAGCGGCCTGGGATGATGAGAGACAGGAATTCCGAAGGGCTTTGACGCGAGGGACAGGCACGTTACAGCGGCTTCCGGCAGTGGGTAACTGCCGCTGGGCAAGGCCTTCCGTGATCTTCTGCCGCTGACCGGTGCGTGCCATACTCCGGTCAGATATGAACTCTCCTCTCTCACCGCGCTCCAAAGCGCGTGCGCCACGCGCGCAACCGGAAAGCATTACTCCTGCGGTGTTGCGATTTTCCGACGGCCGCCGGGTCGCCGGTGAATTGCAGGTGGTCTCGGTCACCGGCGGCTTGCTTGGCTTACCCAGACCTCTGGACCGGGGTTCGGTGGTCAAGCTGATGTTCTTGACTCGTGCCGGATCGGTTTTTGGCGCGGCCGAGATGTTGCCTCCAGTGTCCTGGGTTCAGCAACCCTTCCGCTTCGGGACCCTCCATCATGACGATCAGTCCAGACTGCAAGCGGCAGTCCAGGGATGGCTTGCCCAGAGCCATCGTGAGCACTCGCAGAGCCGGCGTGGCCACGAGCAGGTGGAAAAACACCGCGCCTGGTAGCCCTTGCGGGCGAGATGTCCGTCGCTGAGCGCCCTGTGACCGGCATCATAATCCGGTGGAGGAAGGGCTGGTGGTGGGGCCTGAACAGTGGGCGTGGAGCAGCTTTCGGAGCTATGCTTATGGAGAAGCCGGGGCCGTGCGGATCAATGAATGGGGGCCAGCCAAGCTAAAGATCCGGGGGCAAGCAGCGTGAGTCCATTTCTCCCCACCTTTGCAGAAAACGCGAAGGTGGGCCACCCGCCGCTAGGGATGAATCCTCTGCTATGCAACATACTGCACGTTGCCTTTGGTAACCGTTCTGGCTCATAATCTGGTGGCTCGACAGTCCGCTTTCGAGTGGCCAATCGGGCGGCCCCGCATTATGACCCCAGAGGCGGCAC
>JAIQFW010000245.1 GCA_020073105.1 Terriglobia bacterium | reverse complement strand
CTGAGACAGGTCCGCTCCGAAGAGATCGCACGCGGGATCACCACCATTGGCCCTCACCGCGATGAGCTGCGCTTCCTGGCGAACGGTATCGACCTGGAAGAGTACGGCTCACGCGGGCAGGTGCGTACCACGCTGCTGGCCCTGAAGCTGGCACTGTCCCACTTGTTTACGAGATTGGTGACGTTCACCGAGCCCAGACCTGTTGCCAAATCGTAGCCGGCCCCGGCTTGGTACTTCGCATTTGGGTTTCCGTAATCTGACTCTCCCGGCACGGCATTGTTGCCAACCGTTGTGTCATTGAAGATGCAGGAGGAAATTGGGGGGGCGGAAGTGTTGGAGCCATTGCATTTGGACAAATCTTCGCCCGCTGCAAGTTTGTACAGCACGTAACCTGCCTGGCCTTGCGGCCCGCCCATCTTCTGATTAACCAGGGCCATGATTCCGGCAAATGAAGGCGCGGAAGCCGAGGTACCGCTGACGAAATAGAGATAAATGAAACCTTGGTTGTCCGGGACGCAGGAGCCTTCAAGACATATCAAGTAGGGATCATGGAATGCCGCGGTCAGAGACACGTCGGGAACATCGCGGGCCGCATCGTTGGGAATTCCTGTCACACCGGATTGCCAACTAGGCTTGGCAAAGAATGCGCTCGCACCACCTCCTGCAGCCCAGATATTGGCATCGTTCCCACAATCCGCGGCAAGACAGCTTTCATTCCAAACATTTTCCGGAATGTAGGAGCGGGCCGATCCAAGCGTGGTTGGATCGTTGCTGGAATTCCAGTAGGTATTGTCTTGTCCGTTTTCATTGAATACCGTGCCCCCAACCGCGACATTGAAGGGGGTCGAAGACAGGATATTCACCGACAATGGACCGGTGGCCACGGCCTCGAAGTTGGGGTTGTCACAGCCCTCGGCCCCGGCGTCCCCGCTGGCGACGAAGTAGGTGATACCCTGGGCGGCCGCTTGTTCAGCCAGCCTGGAAATACCTTCGGCCTCGGCGGCGGTGGCAGAGGCCTCGCAGGAACCAAAGCTCTCGGTCATGATGCTGCCGATATTGTTATCTACGATGTAGGCCTCGGATAGATCAACTCCGTCGGTCGTGTTGGTGGTGGCAGAGATGACCACTTGCACCGATGCATTTGGTGCCGCCGCCGCGGCCCAGGAGGCATCCAGGATTGCTTCAGCTTCTTCACCGCCGCCCAAGTTTCCAGGATCTGTGCCATTGAGCACGAAGTTGACACCGCCCCCAACCATGCCGAAGATTCCGCGAAAGTCGAAGACATCTTGGCCGTAGCCGTAGATTTGCGTCCGCGCCACGACAGCAATGGTGATTCCCGTACCGTCGATCGGCGGAGTTGCCTCGTACAGCGGATTCACGTTGTAGATGGTCGCAAAGTCCGCTGGGCCCAGCGCGTGCACCGGAGGCGGTCCAAACGTCACATAGGGCTTCCCGTCTTTTCCCATTACCAGCTGCCCCTGGACCTTCTGCTCGGACATATGCAGCATCGGCTTCTTCAAAAAGTTGTGCAATGTGTGCACGCCTGCCACCACTGGCGTCAGAGCTGAAGGAATCTCAGGGTCGTTGGCGTTGGCCCAGTGCTCTTCGCCGTTCACTACATATTTATGAATCGATGTATGGAATGCTTGCTGCACTTGTCGCGCGACACCCGAGAACTCGATCAGGTTGCCGCCTTTCGCGACATTGCCGATCTCGAATCCGTGCGATTGCAGCCACGACTTCACGGTCGCGATGTCTTGCTCGGCTGGGCCAAACCGTTTCCCGAACTGCCCGGGGGTAAGCCATTTGTGGTAGTTGGGCGAGGCTTTGTCCTGCTGATCGTCGAGCAATTGGCGCAATGCGCGATCCTGCTCTGGGCTGCGTTTGAGCACCAGCAACATGCGGCTCATCGGCAAGTCAGCCGGAGCCACACCACGATCGAACTGCGGCCGAGCTAAGCGATGCGTGTTGCCCTTCAAAACGGTTCGGTTGGCCTCATTGATCGGTTCGACGATCCTTGGCCGAACCAAGGGCGCCTGGGCCGCGGCAAGAACGCCAAGAGCTAACAACCCAGGGGTAATTAGAGACACAAATCTCAGACGCGCGGCACGCGGTCCCATACGACTCTCCCGGAATCGGTTTTCAGCCCGGCTGAACCGCTGCCCCCTCAGGCAGCTTGACTGCCTCTGCGGATGCGGCAACAAGACCTATGGCACGGTCTTATTGACGATGGATGGCACCGGAAATATTTCCCGCGCTACCCACCGGCTGTCGGACGGAAATAATACCCTAGTTCTTGAGAATGTAAAGAGATGCAGATCACCAGGATTGGTGATGCAAGGTGGGAAATCACCCCAAAAATTAAGAAGCGCCCCGTGACCCTTGCGGATCATGGGACGCCCGAACAGCCCTCCCCCAGAACTGCTCACGTCCAAGGTATGACCTTCCATGCGAGCTGTAAATCCCACCTTCGTGCCACCGGATAGCACCAACTAGCCATTATTCCCAGGTAACCTCAAGCAGTGCGCACGGGCTGTTGCGCGGCGGTGCAATAACCCATCCGTCGCCGCCTAAGTTCTGCGCTTTCTGTGACTCCCGCCGAAAAGCCGCACCGAGAGAGGGGTTCCCATCCGGGTTACTGCCGTAATCTGCCGGGCGGGGATTGCAATTGACCGTCGCCCACCCCGACCTTAAATTCGACACAGGGGGTTGTATGAAGGACATTCATGAGGTGCTGCGGCGGAAGCAGGCCAAGTACGCACAGTTGGGCAAGCAGATCGAGGCGTTGCAGCAGGCGGCGGAGAAGCTGCGGGAAGTGGCGCCGCTGCTGGCGGAAAATGAGGAAGACGACAGCGCGGTCCTGACCGAAATGGATGACCAGCCCCAGGCCGCTAAGGCTGCCTCGGCCGCGGCGGGAAGCGGAACCCCTGCCAAGCGCCCCGCGGCCCCACGCTGGCCCTAAGCTCTGGCGTTCCCCTGGCTTCACCGCGAGCGCTATATGACGTTTCAGGCACTTTTGGTTTCCAAAGACGAGGAAGCAGCCGCCGTCCTGACTCCGGTCCTCGCCGGTTTTGGGGTGACGGTGGTGTCTTGCGGATACCCGGACGGCATTTGCCAGCTTACCGAACAGAAATTTGACGCGGTCCTAGCCGACTTCGATGATCCACACAGCGCCGAGTTGGTGCTGCAGAACGTCTTTCAATCTTCGTCCGGAAACCGTATCGTCACCGTCGCCCTGCTGAGTGACAAAGCCAAGGTCCGCAACGTATTTGGCAAGGGCGCGAATTTCGTACTCTACAAGCCGCTTTCACCCGAGCAGGCCGAAGCCGGCCTGCGTGCCGCCACCGCATTGATTAAGCGTGAACGCCGCTCTTCGTACCGTGTTCCGGTGCAGGTGCCGGTGCAGCTCAAGGTCCAGGACGGCCCGGAGATGGAAGGCATTCTGCTCGATCTGAGTGAGGAAGGCATGGACCTTCTCGCCGCGCAAGCGCTTTGTCCGTCGGCCCCCATCAGCGTGCGTTTCAGCCTTCCGGCCGGGCAGCCGGAAATTGAAGTCCGCGGCGAAATTGCATGGGCCAATCCCAATGGGCAGGCTGGTGTGCGTTTTGCCGAGCTTGGGGAAAGCCTGCGCACCACAATAAAAGCGTGGGTCGCAGCCAATGCGCCCCAGCTTCCGCCACTCGACCCCGAGCCGGTCACACAGTGCAAGCTGACCGACTTGAGCCTCGGAGGATGCTACGTGCAAACCGAGTCACCGTTTCCGGAGCGCTCCGGAATTACGCTCGGCCTCAGAGCGGAAGGAATGGAAGCTCAGGTGGACGGCAGGGTCCGAGTGATGCACCCGGGATTCGGCATGGGCATCGAATTCCCGGCGCACACCGCGGATGAACGCGCGCAGGTGGCGAGGTTCATTGGATTCCTAACCAGCCGTCCGGGCACAGTTCCTGAACTGTTGATCACACCGCGGGCCTTGACCGCGACCAGCGCTTCCGATGATGCGAACTCCACCTCGGACCAACTCGACGACCCGCTTCTCGAACTGCTGCGCCGGCATGAATCGCTGAGCCAGGAAGAGTTTCTGCAGGAACTGCAGAAGCAGCGCAGCTCAGAAGAAGTAGCGCCCGCCTAGGATCCCCTGTCTGGTTGATCCCGCAAGCGGTCGTTTTCCCACGCAAGACAGCCGGGCAATTCAATCACAGGGTGGCGCTGGCGTAGGAGTTGATCTCGCAGTTCAGAGCGATTTCTTCAAATTGTGGGGTTGCCCATTCCATGTCCTTGTCTCCTTCTCAAAAAGCTCACTTCAGCCGGATGCCGCCGACGACGTCCTCCATGTACGTGCTGTTGCTGTTGTCCATCCAAGCGGCGACGAAGTAATCTGGTCCGGCCCAGGTGTTGCCCGTGTAGTCGCCAATCCATCCGTTCCCCTCGCCGCCACGGTTCGGATCAGAAAAACCCGTACTGAGCTGCACGTTGGGCCCGAAACTTTGTCCGCCATCGCGCGAGATGGCCGCGAATGGCTGGTACTCGACGTTATTCGGATCATTGCGGCGGTCCATCCAGCTCACCCCGACTAACCCCGCAGGACTTACGGAAAGCCAAGGGAAGAACTGGTCATGGGTCTCACTGGGCGGTGCTACCCAAACAGGCTTCGACCAGGTATTGCCGTCGGCGGCGGACCGCACCACCCCGACCCGCAGGTAAATGCCCGTCCAGGTATCCATAGCGATATAGAGGTCCCCAGAGTTGGGCCCTCCGCTATCGTCCACACCGACCGCAGGAGTATTTATGGGCACCGCCAGCAAAGCGTTCGGCAGGCCATGCAGGACTACCGTGGCAATTCGCGTCGGCTGCGACCAGGTATTGCCTCCATCGCTGGATTTCGAAAACAGCACTTCGGCTCGACTCGATGGGTCAAAAACATTGCGGAGCAACCATGTGACATATACCGTTCCCTCACGGCCAACAGTGAGATTGGGGTTGCGTAACTCACGCCGGTCGTTGGGCTCAACCGGTGTCAAAGGGACCCGAGCCCAATGCTCGCCGCCATCGCTCGAGTGCGAGACCACCAACTGGTTCTTCGCCGCGCTAACGATTGGAGCCAAAAAAACAGTCGCTATGTAAACACTATTCACGTGCGGACTTGTAATACTGGCATCAACCACCAGC
>JAIQFW010000244.1 GCA_020073105.1 Terriglobia bacterium | reverse complement strand
GCAGTTGTGGCGACCGTGCTGATGAGCATCGGCGCATTCGCCAGTCACACCCGCCAGGACATCGTTGACACCGCTGTCCAGGCGGGATCTTTTAACACTCTGGCACAGGCGCTGAAAGCAGCGGACCTGGTCGATACCCTCAAAGGTCCGGGACCGTTCACCGTGTTCGCGCCGACGGATGAGGCATTCCGCAAGCTGCCGCCAGGCACTGTGGAAGTGCTGCTGAAGCCAGAGAACAAGCAACAGCTACGTTCGATCCTGACCTACCACGTGGTACCGGGACGGGTAACTGCGGCCGATGTTGTGAAGCTCACGTCCGCGAAGACCGTGAACGGCGAAGAACTGCGGATCAGCGTTCTTAAAGGTGTGGTGAGGCTGAACGACGTTCGAGTTACAAAGACCGATATTGCGGCTAGCAACGGACTGATTCACGTTGTCGATCGCGTGATCGTCCCTCCGATGGGCGAAGTGTCGCAGGTTTCAAAAATTGACGACATGCTTGCCGACTTCGAAAGCAAGGCGATCGAAACTCGACGCGATGCTGCGATGCTGGAATCGAAGAGGCGCAACCAGCAACTCAGTTGGCAGACCCATGCCGACAAGCTCAGCGTCATGAAGGAGCACATCAACGAGATGGGCAAGATGTTGGCGGAACTGGAGGGCATGAAGTCCAAGGCTACGTTGTTCCAGGAGAAGGCCATCGAAGCTGCACGCCCACACCTCGAAGACATGGCGCAGCGTGTGGAGAAGGGCATCAACTGGATCAACGAAGACCGGCGGAGTACCGCCAAATCCGAGTACAAGGACAACCTGCACGGGATTTGGAGCAGCGCCGACCAGCTCTACCGGAACGTGGACACCATCATCGACTACCACGAAGCCCGGATGCGTCTGCACGAACTCGCAGAGGAACCAGTTGCGCGTTAACGCGCGCAACCAAAACCAGGGTGGGTGTGGCAGGCCCACACTCACCCAAGTTGTAACTTGATCAAATCTATAAGGAGAGGAATACGAACATGAAATCGATTGCGATGTGGATGTTGCTGCTAGCGCTGGCCCTACCGGTCAGCGCTCAACAAAAAAGTGAAGGTCGCTACGACCAGCAGATTCGGGTCAAAGCGTCAGAGGAACTGGGCAAACGCGACAAATTCAAAGGGGTCACGGCCACGGTGGAAGACGGCATCGTGACCTTGACCGGGAATGTGGAACTGTACATCGACAAGGTAGATGCCGAGAAGCGGGTGCGCAAAATCCAGAACGCGGATGGAGTCCGCAACCGCATCGAGGTCGCCAGCAGCGTTCACGATGAGATCCTGCGCGATCAGCTCTCGGACAAACTGCGCTACGACCGAATCGGGTATGGGATTGTCTTCAACAATCTGACCTTGAGTGTCGAGAACGGAGTTGCAACGGTGGCAGGCAAGGTACGGGACTACCCGGACCGCGACTCAGCCATTGCCATCGTGGAGACCACGCCCGGAGTGAAGGACGTTATCGATGAGATCGAAGTGGCGCCAACCTCGATCAACGATGACCGTCTGCGTATCGCGCTGGCCCGCTCGATCTATGGCAACTCTGCGCTGCAGAAGTATGCCATCGATCCGCAAGCACCGATTCGCATTGTGGTGGAAAACGGCAATGTCGAACTTCATGGTGTTGTCACGAGCAAACTGGACAAGCAGGTGGCCTATACGCAGGCCAGCTCAGTCCCAGGGGTGTTCAGCGTAAAGAACAACATCGTGGTTGCGTCGGAGATGAACCGTTAGTCCGAACCGAGGCCCTGCCGGAGAAGGCGGGGCCTTTCGCTGATCCCTAACTCACAGGAGGTTACAACAATGAAATGGTCTTGGAAGATCGGAACCTTCGCTGGAATTGCGGTTTACATGCACGCTACGTTTGTCCTTTTACTGGGCTGGATTGCGCTCACTCACTGGATGCAGTACCAGAGTTTGATCCCGACACTAACAGGCGTAGCTTTCATACTCGCACTCTTTCTGTGTGTGGTTCTGCACGAATATGGTCACGCCTTAACAGCGCGCACGTTTGGCATTGCAACAAAGGACATCACGCTGCTGCCCATCGGGGGCCTGGCCCGCCTGGAGCGCATGCCGGACAAACCGAACCAGGAACTCTGGGTGGCACTGGCTGGACCGGCGGTCAATGTTGTGATCGCAGCCCTGCTGGCGGCGTACCTGTTCCTGACCGGCCATTTTCAACCGGTACAGCAGATCGGGCTAACCCACGGGGCGTTCCTCGAGCGGGTGATGTTCGCCAATCTGTTTCTGGTGGGCTTCAACATGATCCCGGCCTTCCCCATGGACGGAGGTCGGGTTCTCAGGGCGCTCCTGGCGAAGCGGATGGAATATGCCAGGGCCACGCGGATCGCAGCCAGTGTCGGCCAGGGACTAGCCTTCGTATTCGGATTTCTCGGTCTGTTCACGAATCCGTTCCTGGTGTTCATCGCTTTCTTCGTCTGGATCGGCGCGGCACAGGAGGCAGCCATGACGGAGACGAAGTCGGTGCTGGGATCCGTTTCCGCAAAGGACGCGATGATACCGGAGTTCCGTACCCTGTCTCCGCGGGATGAGCTATCACAGGCCGTGAAGCTCATCCTGAACGGCTGGCAACAGGACTTTCCGGTGGTAGATCAAGGCCGGGTCGTCGGCATGCTCCTGCGCTCGGACATGATCGCTACCTTAGCTGGTGGCGAAGCCCATGCGAGCGTGCGAGAGGCCATGCGTGAGGATTTCCCCGTTGCCTCGCCAATGGAACCTTTGCACTCGGTCTTCACGCGCTTGCATGATACCCAGGCTGCAACCGTACCCATCGTCGAAAACGGACGGCTGGTCGGACTCATCACGCTGGAAAACATGACCGAATACATGATGGTGCACGCGGCGTTGTCGGAAGCCAAGAAGAACAGATCCGGCCACGTCAACGCTGACCCTCTGACTCTATCCGGACGTGCAACGAGCTAGACCACTGGTGCAGGCGGGGCCGGCGACAAACGTCGGCCTCTGCTTCATCGAGATTCAGCGCGATACGCGCAGGATAGGACGGGTGAGGTGCTTCTCTTCCGCGCTCATAAGGCATGGTGGCGCGGCAATAGAACCAGGAATTGAGTGGAGGCAGCAACAAACATGACAGCAATATCACTGTTCCCTCTCGTGGAGTACTGGTGGTTCTATGCCGCCTTCACGCTATTTGTACTAGGTATGTTGGCGCTGGACCTTGGGGTCTTCCACCGGCGCGCGCACGAAGTTTCGACGAGCGAGGCCCTTACGTGGAGTGCTGTTTGGACCGCCATCGCACTCGGATTTGCCGCACTTCTGTACGGCTATTGCCTGTGGAAGTTCCCGCTCGATTCACGCCTGGGCGGTAACCCAGGCGCGATCGACGGGAGCCTCGCCTGGCAAACCACTCTGGAGTTCTTGACTGGCTTTCTCATCGAGAAATCACTCGCCCTGGACAACATCTTTGTTTTCGTCGTGATCTTTCAATTCTTTGCCATTCCCGCGAAGTACCAGCATCGCATTCTGTTCTTCGGCATCTTGGGCGCATTGGTGTTCCGTGTGATCTTTATCGCTCTTGGTGCGGTGCTTCTGCAATACAAGGCGGTAGTCATCTTCTTTGGGGTATTGCTGATAGCGACGGGAGCGAAGATCCTGTTCGCGCCCGTAAAGCCGATTGACCCAGAAGCGAACCTGGTTATCCGTCTGCTGCGCAGGCTTCTTCCGGTCACATCGCAGGTCGACGACCAAAACTTCTTTCGCCGCGTTGTGGGAAAGCTGCACGCGACGCCCTTGCTGGTGGCCCTGGTATTCATTGAAGTGTCCGACATCATATTTGCCGTGGACTCTGTGCCGGCGATCTTTGCCATCACCAGCGAGCCATTAATCGTATTCACTTCGAACGTTTTCGCAATTCTGGGAATGCGTGCGCTCTACTTCCTTCTGGCCGGTGTAGCGCAGAAATTCCACCTGCTCAAGTACGCGCTGGGAACGATTCTCGTGTTCGTGGGCCTGAAGATGGCCTGGCTGAATGAAGCTTTCGGCGGCAAGTTCCCGATCAGTTGGTCGCTGGGCATCATTGGTTTCATTCTCATTGTTTTCCTTCTGATGTCGCTAAAAAGTTCATCGTCCGCCGCACCAGCGGCTTAGTCCTGGTCGGCAAATAGGAAATTATGTTTTTGGTCGCAAAATCACTTCACGCTAATACCCAGGTCGCTTGAATCTATGAATGCCGGGCGACCCAGCGAAGCCACTCAGGCTAAGCGCTTGCGCCCAGTGCTGAGCGAGTGGCACACTGAGCACAGCGCCAAAGCCCGCTCGCGGTAAACCTGAGGCGAACCGGCCGAAGAAGCTTAGAGCCGCTTGGCCCGCAATCGAATGGATCATTGATGAGACGGGAATGACTCCGACAACTGCCAACACCGCCCGAGCCAAGCGATTGGACGGCGAACGGGCGCAAGCCCAGCTCGAACTAAAGGACCGGGCGCTAGCTGCCAGTGCCGAAGGCATCACCATTGCAGATGCCGGCCTACCCGATAACCCTCTGATATACGCGAACGCGGGGTTCGAGCGGCTCACTGGGTATTCTGTGGCCGAGGTGATCGGGCGCAATTGCCGCTTCCTCCAGGGGCCAGGCACCGATCCCGCGACGGTGGCTACTTTGCGAACCGCGATTGGTGAAAAGCGGGAAGTTACGGTCCAATTGCTCAACTACCGTAAGGACGGTACCCCATTTTGGAACCGCCTCTCGATCACTCCGGTTCGGGGCGCCTCAGGCACGGTGACGCATTTCATAGGAGTGCAGTCCGACGTGACCGCGGAGAAGCAAGCGAAGGATGCCTTGGAGAACGCGAATGAACTGCTCGAAACTGCCAGTCGAGCCATGAAGCGGGACCTGCAGGCGGCAGCGGACTTGCAGCACTCCCTTTTGCCAGTAGAATTGCCCGAGTTTGGGGGTATGAACTTCGCCTATCAATTCAGGCCCTGCAGCGATGTGGGGGGCGATTCTCTAAATATACTTTTGCTCGACGACCGACACGTTGCCGTTTACATACTCGACGTGTCCGGCCATGGTGTGGCGGCAGCCCTTCTCTCTGTCACCCTCACTCACATGCTCTCAGTTGTGCCGGACCGGTCCTTTCTTTATCAGGCCGCCACTGACCGTACGGGGAAATACTACATT
>JAIQFW010000243.1 GCA_020073105.1 Terriglobia bacterium | reverse complement strand
ACTACTAGCTATCAGCAAGGAGTTCGGAAAGTCGGCCGATTGGCTACTGACCGGACTGAAGGGCGAATGAGGCCACTGGGGGGAGCAACGCTTCGGCAAGCGGGGTGTTCATCGGGCTCCGTTTGAGCAATGAGCGTCCCTTGCAGGAAATGAATTAGGTCGGCTTGATAAGCCGTTACCGAAGATCCAGTTGCGCAGTGCAGACAGGGGTCGGTAAAATAAGAGCTGGTTCGTGGACACACGTACCTTAGATTTACCCTCGAAGGTGTTTTCATCGCGCCGAAAGAAGTTCCATCACTCTGAACGGTCCCATGCAGCAGTTCAGTTAAAAAATCTGGACCGTCGGTCACCAGTAATCGCCCCACGGGCACGCGATGGAGGAATCTACCTTGGCCAAAGCTATTCGTAGGTCCAAGAACCACACTGAATCACAGAACTGGGCGACTTCACTCGTCGTGCCAGCAGACGAACGATTGTATCCGTTGCGGCAGATCAGAGTTAAGGTCAACGGAGCCAGTTTGAAAGGGGAGTCAGATCTCGAAACCCCGCAACCAGCTCTGGCGGAGGCACAACCTCTCGGTTCCGAGACATTCCCCGACGGCACGATCGCCGACTTGGTGCGAAACCCGGCGCTTTTCCAACGACCAGCTTTTGTGATCTGGAAAGACGGAACCGCCAGGATTCAGGAATGCTTCCGCTATGGAGGGCATGATTTCATCCCTCTCAAAATTGAGCCGAGTCTCTTTGCTGCAATACAGCTCCCCTCGGGAGTCGAGAAATGCGGCGACGCACCGGCGTTACTCAGCGAGATCAGACATTATGTCGCTCAGTACGTCGAAATCGAACCGCAGTATTTGCGCTTGGTCGCCAACTTCGTGCTGTCCACCTGGTTCGCGGACTGCTGTGAGATCGCACCCTACCTCTGGGTGATTGGCCCGTCGTCCGCAGGCAAGACCACTCTGCTGCGGATCTTGCATGCGCTGTGCCGTCGAGCTGTTCTGGCGAGTGACGTTACGCCTGCGGCTTTGTACGAAGTTCCCAGCGTGATCATGCCGACGTTGCTGCTGGATGAATTTGAGGTGACCGGCAAAGGGCGCGACCTACTTCGGTTCCTGCGAAGCGGAAGCACACAGGGTGGACAGGTGATTCGTCGCGCCAAAATTTCCCCTACCTTTTGCGCGAAGGTAATCGTCTCGACACAACAGCCATCTGACGGAGCACTCGCGAGCCGAGCCATCTTTATCCCGATGCTGCCAACGAGCAGGGAACTGCCACGATTGGATCGAATTGCTCAAGAGAACGTCTCTCACTATTTTCAACCGCGGCTGCTGGCTTACCGCCTGGAACACTATTCGGTTGTGGAGAGTAGGAGTAGGCCGCGAGTTCCCGGGTTCACACCTCGCATCAGCGATATCGCCTCAGCTTTGGCAGCACCGTTTCTGGGCAATCCTCACCTTGAGGCGCAGCTTTGCCAGGACTTGGGTGTGCAGGACAAGGAAGCACAATTGGCCCGCCACGGGGAACCTGAATGGGCAGTGGCCACCGCAATTTATCACGAGTGTCATCGGGGTGGCACGATCACTGTCGGGGATTTGGCCTTCACGGTGAATGACGGGCTTGCCGAAAGCGGCGAAACATACAAACTATCACCGCGAGCCGTCGGTGATGTCTTGCGCTCGCTCGGGCTGGCCACGGAAAAGCTGGGCAATCAAGGACGTGGGTTTAGGCTTACCTCAGCATTGAGGCACCGGGTCCACCAGTTGGCTCGCGATCTGAGGATCAAACGATCGGACATTCTCCCGTACATCACCGTCGACGCCGGTTATGCTGGTCCTTCATGCTACCTCTGTGAGGAGTTTGGGTTGATGGTGCGCGATGACGGCACCAAACTTCGCAGCGTCAATCCGTACAAGCGTCGGCCCGGTAGGAGCTTGTACACCTAGACCTGACTCAAACAAAATCGGTGATCGGCGCAGGTGAACGTCGTGAACATGGTGAACATCCGGAGGACACGTGAGGTTGACATCCCAACAGAGGGAAACAAGAATTCGAGTCACAATGAAATTAACGGTACGAGGGTTTTTCAGGTTACGGTCGGAGCAGGTTCGGAACTCCCGGCGGTGAGGTCGAAAATCTTGATGGAGTCCTTCATGTGACCAACGAGCACGGGTACCTGGGGCCAGGGCTTCAACTAACGGTTCGGCCAAAGGGCTATGTCACTTGGAACGTCAATTGGTTAGCTCTTGACCGGACAGGGAAGAAATGACGGCGCGGGGTAGCGAATGCGGGGGCAAATACACGTTCCTATCGGACATTTGGCAAAGTGTGGATCCTGCGCGACATTGAGCTGGGACCTGCAACGCTCCGCACGGACAGGTCCAGGGGTCGGCGCAGCGCCAGGGCCGCATCGTCGCCTCGCTGCAGATCGGCTGAACGGCTCCCCGGTAGGGTGGTCATCAATTCACAGCGTTAATTATGAATTTCACGGTCATTTTGTGCGTCGTCGCATTCACATTGAATGTCACGCGCACGAAGATCAGGACGCGCTGACGCTTCACCAACGCAAAACAGGTCGGGATCCATTCCCCACGATCGGGGAAATTAGTGACACACCCTGCGCGGCGTACGCCGTAAAGCCAAGTGTTGCGTAAGTGGTGACGTCGCTGAAACCTACGGCTGAATTGCCTTATTGCTGCGAATGATGCCCTCGCCAAACGAGGCGAGGAATACGTAGCCTTGGGCCCAGGCCGCTCCGATGAAGTGATGGGGTACTGCCGTTGTGTCAATCCTCTTCCACGTCGTCCCCAAATCCATCGAAAGAAAAGCTCCGAAGCGCGTGGTCACAACCATCGCCGGATCACCGCTCTGAGCGGCTGGATTGAACACCACGCGATTCCCGTAAAAGCGGGTGGCGTAGTAGAAGGAATCCCTGCGTGGGCGCATCTCCTCCTTGGAGCGCCGGATCACTGGCCAAGGCCGTTGAGGCTTCGGCTGCACAAAGGTGTGAGCCAATGTGAAAGTCTGTGCGCCGTCAGAACTGCGGTAAATGCGCACGTTGTCGGTCTTCGGATCATGATCAGCCAGCAATACCGTCTGCGCATCCTTGGGATCGAAGGCGGCGTAGAGGCGGTGTGTGGGGAACCAGATTTGATCTGGCGACACTTGCTGTGTTTCTAACGCTGCGCCGGATTGCTTCCAGGTCACCCCGCCGTCGTGGCTGTAAAACAGCTTCGGTGGCGAAGTCGCGGTGCCGGTTGCTACCACGATGCTCTTAGCATCGCTTGGCGCCACGGCCACCTGATACGGGTTCGTAAAGTTCCACCCAGTCGCTTTCCAAGTAGCGCCCTTGTCGACGCTCTTTGAAATTTGCGCTGCCCCGTTGTCCTCTCCAGTCACGGCATACAGAGTATTCGCATTGCTAGGGTCAAACGTAAGTGATTCCGGGAGAATATTGATGACCTGGGGGAATGTGGCACAACCATCCTTCGAGATAAACAGAGCCTCGTCGGGATGAGCGATGTAGCAGTACCCTGAATTGTCGGGGTGATACCTCGCTTCTCCCCCCTCGGCAGCAGGGCCACTCACCGGCCACGACTTCCCTCCGTTCTGACTGGAAGTCGAGGAATTGTCTTGCAGTGGTGCTTCGACCTTCATACCGTCGGGCGAAACGGCCACGTCGTAAACCAAGGTATTGTTCACCTGTAAGCTCAGCCCGGAAATCCTCCCCGAACTGCACGTCGGAGTGAACCACAGTCCCTGGTCCTGCAGCACATAGCAAGCATCATCCGCCTTCTGCCCCGCTGCCGGCACGATGTATCTCACATCCACGGTGCCCGAGGCACCCCTTGAAATCTGCGGCTGCGGATTTCCGTCAGCCTTGAAATAAAGAATCGCTCCACTTCCGTCATCGCCGAGGTACAACCGGTGTGGAGTCACATTGCTGAAGGCAATGGCTTGTGGTCCGATCGAGCAATTGCATTGGATGGAAGTCCACGTGTTTCCGCCATCTACAGAACCATAGAGATTCTGGTTCCATGCGGTTTTGTCGTCCACGTTGGCATAGACGATCGTGGTGTCGAACGGATCCACCGCAAGGTCGTGGATGGGCCCTGTACCGGGGTGGCCCAGTTTTGTCCACGTGTCGCCGGACAACTGGTAGACATCTCCGCTACCTGATCCCGCAAAAGTGACTCCGGCGGCTGTCGCCACCGTGGTCGCGCTTTGCGGCAGGGACAGCGAAACTGTCCAAGTGCTGCCGTCATCAGTTGACTGCAACACTCCTTTCCTGCTGGCCACGTATAAGACCGCACCAGCTTGCGAAAATCGTGTCGACGCGAAACGGTCCACACTGTTCCACGTGGTTCCGCCGTCGCTGGATTTGAACGTGCCGCCGAACTCCGTGGACGCCAGCACGACAGAGGGATTCTTCTGATCCAGCCACAGGCTGTTAACCACCGAGGAGATGGTTCCGTCTGCGTTGGTGAGCCCCTGATTTGCCTCCGTCCAGTGAGCTCCGCCGTCGGTGGTGCGGTAGATTCCCATCTGCGAAGGCGATTCGCGTGGTGTGTTGCCCCATCCCGCCCCGATATACATGACGGACGGATTGCTCTCCACATAGGCAAATGCGTTCACCTTGCCTCCCCAGCCTCCGGCGTTCCGCGGGCCGATCGAAGTCCAGTTCAGTTGTGCCGCAGGAGTCTCAGTCTCATCGGTAGTAGCGGCCTGGCGGGAAGTACCAAGGATGAAGAGAAGAAGGACGGTTGTGATCCAGAATGTGGCAAGCTTCGCCGTCCTGCTGGGCTGGCGCGCATTGCCCATCAAAGCGAGTTTATTGTGCAGCATGTTCACCTTCCAATGGGAGTCTGATTGTTTTTGTCTCCCAAAGACGGCACAAGTGTACACCCATTTGGGCGGCTTTCCGCGTGGACAAAGACGTTTCAAAGTCCGCTCATGCGCGGCAATTTCACATCTGGTACCTAACCCGGTAAGGTAAGGTTTCCGACAATCCATCAGCCATCGCAGGCCGGTATTCCAAAGCCTTTTAAACCGCAGCCGCTCTTTCGCCAGTTAGCGCTGCCCCGTTTGTTCTGTTGGAGGCTGATACGGATCGGGCGTGCCCATCTTGATCGGTGGATATTTCTTCAAGCTCTCCTCAAAGTCATTGACGATTTTCATCATTGGATAGGTGACCCAACCATCCTGGATGAG
>JAIQFW010000044.1 GCA_020073105.1 Terriglobia bacterium | reverse complement strand
CATACTCGTCTCGCCCAGAGAGCATTGAATGTTGGGAGGCGGCGGGGAGGAATTATGGAGTTGACACTGCACACTGAGGAGCAGCAGCTCCTGCTAAGCATCCTGGAGCAGCGCCATCAAGAGCTGCTAAAGGAAATCGCGCACACGGATCACCGCGAATTCAAGCAGGGACTGCGCAAGAATGAGAAGCTGCTCGATTCAATGTTGAGCCGCCTGCGGGGGGCGGCAGTTTAAGAACTTCGTCCCTGACCTCGTCTGGTCAGGCGAGGCGGGTGGCGACCGAATGATGAGCTTTGAGGAAATCGAACACACAGCGGATCGGGCTTTTCGCGTCACCGGCCGCGACATGGCGGGCTTGCTCGAAAATGCCGCCCGCGCAATGCATGCGCTGGATGAACCCCGATCCACAGGGGAACCATCGGCAACGCGACAGATCGAAATTGACGGGGTAGACCGGGAGTCGCTGCTGGTCAACTGGCTGAATGAACTCCTGTACCTGGAACAGACGCATCACCTTGTCTGTGAGCGGTTCCACATTGATGAGATCAAGAATCATCACCTGCGCGCGAGACTCGAAACCCGGGAGTGCATGCGAACCGATACACACATCAAGGCCGTAACATTTCACAATCTGAAAATATGCGAGACCTCCGAAGGTCTCGAAGCCGAGGTTGTTGTGGATGTGTAGTGTTCCCGCGGAGACGGCCATGCTTGGCAAAGGACATATTGAACGTGTGGCCGAACATGTGTGGGAGATTCCCAAAACATTTCGCGACGACATGCGTGTGCCGGCACGGCTCTATGCCGACGAAGATCTGCTGGATGCGGCTCTCGCGGACAACTCGGTCGTGCAGCTCGTGAACACGGCTACAAACCAAACAACAGCCAGAAAGGAGTGTGCGAAATGGCACAAGATCCGACCAGAAAGCAAACTGCTAGCGTCGGAACCGACCCGAGCCTTGAAGAAGAAATTCGCCGCCGGGCCTATGCACTCTACGAACAGCGTGGCCGGGAAGAAGGCCACGACATCGATGATTGGCTCCACGCCGAAGCGGAGCTCACGGCCCAGTCCATCAAGGCCGCCGCCTAGCGTTAGCGCACGTATCTACGCTCAAGCCTCGGCATAGCCGGGGCTTTGTTGTGCCGATTCGAAAATGCGCGTAAGTCTCTGAAGGACTCGAGACCAGCTAAACCGCCGTGTCCCGAGCCGCCTTCCGACGGTGTTACGTTCTCGGAGCCCCCGGGGCGGACTGGACTTGAAAGAGATGGCAACCGCTCCGTCAAAATGCAGGTTTGATCCCATCTCATCTTGCCGTCAGGGCGTTCGGATTGAAGCCTGTTCAAGCCGGGTCTAGAATTGCCTTGTGGTGCGGGAGGGCAGATGCATGCCCCGCTGCGAGTTTTTCTGTCACGCTTACCACCGACCCATCTCGAAGACGCTGACTCTCCCCGAATATAAGGAAGGCACGGTTGCCGGTCTGCGCTGTGGCGGCGAGGAAGTCAAGCAGAAGTCCTGCTCCGTCACCGCCAGGCAGAACGCGCAGGCAACTACCTGCCCCAGCGGCCTGCTGCATGGAGGTCGCAAATGCCAACAAAGAAATTGCGAGAATTTCTGGACGGTCAACATATCCCCTACGTGGCCATTTCCCACGCGGTTGCGTATACCGCGAAGGAAATTGCAGCCCTTACCCACATCTCAAACAAAGAGTTGGCGAAGACGGTCATTATAAAGATTGACAGCGAGTTGGCGATGGCTGTTCTTCCCGCTTCCTACGAGGTCGATCTGTCCTCGTTACGAGCTGCAACGGGCGCGAGAAGCGTGAGTCTCGCCAAAGAATCAGAATTCAAGGACCGGTTCCCGGAGTGCGAGATCGGTGCTATGCCGCCCTTTGGGAATCTCTACGGGATGGTGGTCTATGTTGACGAGAGCCTTACCAAGGACAAGGACATTGCATTCAATGCTGGCTCCCACAACGAGTTGCTTCAAGTCTCCTACGCAGACTTCGAACGGCTGGTGAATCCGAAAGTCCTGAAGTTCTCAGGCCTGCCCGATGCGGAATCGCTGGGAGCGTGGCATCTTTGAGCTTTGACTCCTTCTGGTTCTGTGCACTTGCTACAGCGGTCAGTGTGAGTCTTGTGACCTGCGTCCCGATCCCTGTCTTGATCGAGGGTGTTCTTCCCCATCTCGATTACGCAAGGTCCGCAGTAGTGATAGCAAGGCACGTCCGGAACACATAGGGGAGGACGTTGGAACTTCATGTCCTAGCAATCTCGCTTCGAGCTGTGCCAACGTTTACATATGGCAAAAAAACTTATCAAGTCGGAGAAATTGCAACGCCAGGTCGAACACCTGGAAAAGCGGTTTGAAGGCCTTTCTGACGAGCCCAAGGACGAGAAGAGCCAGGATGTTGCTCCAACTGCTACACAGATCGAGAGAAAACCGACAGAGCGTAGCAGTTAGGTCTCACCGCCACCGTTGGAAGCACAAGGGCGTCGTCGGTGGCCCGTGTGGCATCGGTGATTCCGTTGTGGGGATGCACAACCAACGGCTTGGAGAATACCGCATTATTAGCGGACGAGTGTGGGGCCGCCTCGGGAGGAAGAACTCAGCTCTTGGCGATCACGGCTCGGGAATGGAGGGCCACTGCTGTACCGCCACCGCCGCAATCGCATAGCACGCTGATGCGGCCAACAGCACAACTGCGAGTCCGGCCCCTAGCGCCAGCAGTGTTGCGAGCGAGGTAGCCACCACGGACGCGCAGCTATTGATGGCCCAGGCCCAAGGCAAGAGTTCGGCGTGGACGCGGCCGAGGTGGCACAGCCCCAGGGGAAAAAGCATGCCCATGGCTGCAAGTGGTAGCATGACCGTGAATGCCACGGCCACGCGCGCGGCGAGCGGCAAGTCAAGTAATGGGCGGAGAGCTGGGTACGATCCAAAGGAGTAGATGGCGGCGATGACGGCCACTCCGAGCGCAGCCATTGAGGCAAGCCGCCTCATCAATACCCTTGTGCCACGAGTCGGGCCGCCCACCCACTGCCCAGACCTGACACGAGCAGCAGTCCCGCCAGCACGACCGCGACTGCATAGACGGGATTGGCCAGAAAGAACACGAGCCGTTGGATCAGCGCCATTTCCACGAACATGAATCCGATACCCAGTGCGAGGAAGTAGGCGAGGACCGACAGTCGTGGGCCGCGCCCGTACCGTGGGTTCCCAGGTGCTTTCGATCGCAGCACGGCCAATGGCAACATGATTAAGAGACCACCCAGCACAGCGGACTGAATCAGCGTGCCCACCAGTATCAGGTACCCCCACTCGATAAAGGGAACCCAAGCGAAGCCAGCAGTGCTGAGCATCAAAGGCAGAGAACGCCAGCGGAAGAAATGGAAGAAGTATGGGCGATCGTCGGTCGCAGGCGTCACAAAAAATGGATATTCACGAAGAAACTCCCCGCGTCGTGCGCCGCCGGCCAACAGAGCATCGACTGCTTCCGCGTATGAGTCGTGCGCGAGCAAGTTGAAGCGATTGCCCTGGCCTGCCCCCATGTTCGGGAAATAGGAAATGTCGAACAAACGTTCTTCAGCCCAGCGCCGCAGCCGATTCAGTTCCTCTGCCGAAAACGGCTCCCGTTTGAGCAGAAGGGTCGCGGTTCCCCAACTTCGCACCAGGACGAGCCGATCTGCTGGGCGCACGCCCATGCCTTCCAGTGCTGCTATCGCGGTGGCAAAGAGCTTTATTTCGTCTCGCGGGGGCGTACGTATCCACCGCGTCACCGCCAGAACGCCTTCAGGGCGCAGGTGATGCAAATAGGTCGCGAGTGCTTCCTGTGTGTAAAGGTAGCTCTCATTCACGGCACCCAAGCCGACCGCTGCGGCCGCAAACGAGTCCACCAATGAAATGTCGATTACGTCCCATTGCTCGTCGGCAGATTCCAGAAAAGCCCGTCCCTCGGCGACACGGACGTGCACATCGGCGCGGTCGTAGAGCGATCCACTGAAGTTGTGGTGAGTTTCGCGAACTACCCGTATGACGTTGGCGTCCAGTTCGACGGCATCCACATGTCGGGCACCGTGGCGCAGTGCCAGAAGCACATTTGCGCCGCCGCCGGCTCCGAGGACACACACGCGGGGTGAATCGGGCCGAGCCAAATACGGGGCAGTCGTGCTCATCCAATCGAGATAGCCGAGAGCACTCGTGTTGCCGTCGAATGCGGTGATGGCCCCGGCTGTTTCCGCATCCACAAAAAGCCCGAGTTGGGACGGAATGGTCGCGTCTTGCGGGGCCACCAGGGAAAGCCCTGGCGCCTGACGGATCGCGGGACTCTCGACGACATCGATACGCCCAATGGCGCTCGAACGCGTGGCCAGCAGGCGCGCTCCCGGAAGGTTCAATGCATAGCTCAGACCTTTGTACTGCGAGAGCCGCACCACGGGTGGGCGTGCTGAGAAGTAGAGCGTCATCACCAGCATGGCCAGAACGCCACCTGCCGCAAGTTGCCGAACACGAGGTGAGGTCGGTAATGTCACTACATCGAGCAAAGCGAAGAGGGCAGCCCCCTGTGCCAGTCCAGCGACGGCGAGTAGGGTTTGCTCGACTGGCGCGATCTCCAAGAGGCTTACGGCCAGCGCCGCGCCTGCCGCCGAGCCGACCAGGTTGTAGAAGTAAAGTCGCGGGCTTTCTTCGGACTTGGTGATCAGCGCAAGACCAATCACGGTAGCTGCTGCGAAGAACGGCACAAACATGACCAGGTAGTAGCAGCCGAGGTAAAGCAGTTGTCGCCGGTCCCAGACGATGAGAAACGGATCGAAGGGAATCTTCTGCACCAGCGCAAAGGCGAGGGGAAAGGTTAGAGCGAACAAGACAGCGGAGGCGGCGAGCCAGCCTGCTGCACCAACCTGGGCACTGAGCAACGCCTTCCGTCGGCCCAGGACCGCCAGCAGCGTGCCGCTCGCGCCGAAACCGAGCAGGGCGATCGAAATCGCCATGTAGGCAAAGTGGTGCCAGAGGCCGATGGAGAAGGCGCGTACCAGGACCACCTCATCGGCCAGCACCGCTGCCGATATCAGAAGAAGCACTGCCTCGCGGCGTCTCATACTCAAAAGAAGCCAATCCACGGATGGAGGAGATCGGCTGCCACTTGTTGGAGGCCGCATCCGCACAGTATGCGGCGTACGTTGTCGTATTATTGTCCGCTCGATCCCGAGAGAAGAGGCACAAAGCTCACCGGCATGATGTCCTGGACTCGGATGTCGCGCGGACCCTTACTGCCCTTTGTTACCAGCAAGAGCCTTTGCGTCTGGAAGGGGTTGCCGATGGCGACCACGAGTCGCCCGCCGGGCTTGAGCTGCTCGATCAGCGGGGGCGGGATGTGGTTCGCGGCCGCGGTGACCACGATACAGTCGAAGGGCGCTTTCTCAGACCAGCCGTAGTACCCATCTCCGATCCGCACTTCGACATTCTTGTGCCCGAGCGTCGCCAGGCGTTCGCGGGCTGTGACACCAAGCGGCTCGATGATGTCGATCGTGTAAACGTCAGACACTAACTGGGAGAGTATCGCAGCCTGGTAGCCGGAACCTGTGCCGATTTCCAGTGCACGGTGGCTTTTTCCCGGTTCAAGGAGCTCCGTCATTTTGGCCACGATGTAGGGTTGCGAGATGGTCTGGCCATAGCCGATCGGTAGTGGGCGATCTTCGTAGGCGTACGGGACTAGGGCCTCAGAGACAAAGCGGTGGCGCGGCACCTGCCGAAAAGCTTCGAGGACGCGCGGCTCGCGCACAGCTTGGGCTCCCCAGCGCGAGCCACCAAGCTGCGTTCGTACCATCTCTTCGCGGAGCTTGCGAAAGTTTTCCTCGCCGCTCTGCGCGAAGAGAACAACAACGAAGGCGAAAGGCGCGAGAGCACATCGCAATCCGAGCTTGCGGAACCTTTGCAGGGTCGTTGATCGCGACTCGTTTAAGCGACTCAAGAGTCTTCTCTCTCCTGCAAGCTGTTTGGCCGGATTCGGACCTGCGGCCGGGATGCTGGTAAAAGTCTACGCTCGGTCGAGTTTGCACCGCAGTGATGTAGAACATGGTGTTGACACGGGAGCCGCGCTTAGAAGACAAAAAGAAGGTTTGCCGAACCGGACTTTGCGCGACCGTCAGCAGCCATTTTGCCCATTTCGGTGAGGTTCCGCTGATGTGACACTATTCCAGCGACGCCCCGCGGATAGCCCGATCTCAGTCCGCTCGCCTGAATGTTGCTGTGTTCAAAGGAATTCGCGATGGTTCGCATTCTGACGAAAGTCGGACGTCACAACTGTACGGCCGCGAGCAGACCGGCGACAGCGGCCAACCACAACGCAAACCCGGCAAGATTCAGCCCTATACGCCAGGTCACACTATCGATGATGTAGTTATACTTGGCACCCATGAACCATTCTCCACGTTCTTACCTTTTGGACGCTTAGGCATTTGCGAACGTTAGCGTCATCTGTTCAGTGCTTCGTTGGAGAATACGTAATTGGCTTGGCAAAGGTTCCCCGGCCAAGACACACAAAGGGTGGCAGGATTCGTCTCGCGCTCATTTCGGTTCGGGTTCGCTCGAGCCGCATGCTTCTTGCGGGCCGTTGGCGTTGCGTCGGACACGGCGCGTAACGCACGGGCCTCCGCAGTTGGCAAACGTTGTGCAGAGGTTCATAATTCCCACGACTTTGCCAAACCAAGGGAAACGGTGCTGGCAAATAAGTCTCCTCTTGCTGGTATGCGGCCCTAGGCAGTGGCATCTCAGAGGAGGATCTATGGCACACATCAGCCGAGGCCGAGTCATTTTAGGCGGTCTGCTAGCGGGCCTCGTGATCAACATTTTCGAATACATTACGAACGGTGTAATCCTGGGAGCGGCATGGGGCCGGGCGATGCAAGCGCTCGGCAGGCCGGCCCAATTCCATATCGGTGCTATCGTTGTTTTCAACATCTGGGGTTTCTTACTGGGCATTGCCAGTGTCTGGCTCTACGCGGCGATTCGGTCGCGGTACGGTGCGGGATCTGTCACTGCTTTGCGCGCTGGATTGGCCGCCTGGATAATCGGATCATTCCTACCCAATCTTGCCAGCTATCCAATGGGCCTTTCCCCGCTGCGGTTGCTGGTAATCGCAACCATCGTTGGAGTAGTTGAGATAGCAGCGGGTACGCTGGCCGACGCCTGGTTGTACAAGGAGGACTCCGTGCAGGTAGCGAAGGCTGCGACCGTTTGAATGAGAGTGGCCCGAAGTGGCTCTGTCCCGAAGGCGCGCGTTTCTGCGCGCCTTCGTCCTGCAGCAAGGACCGCCTTAGATTTCCTATTTCTTTGGGGGAGCCGAGAAGAGGAGATCGGGGCAGCTCGCGGCGTTTTTGGGTGGTTTCTCCGCGCACCACACCGCGCTCAACCCCGACCTAGGCCTGTGCTCTCCCTCCGCCGGTGCCCGCAAGCCCTCCGATTGTCCGATAGCGTATTTCCGGATAATCTCGCGCTACTCCGGGTGTCTACGCGCTCTGCCTGTCCGCCGCCGCATAGAACCATCTCTGCTCGACTTCCTTGCTGCCACATTCCGGACACGTGACGGTGCCTTCTTTGTATTCCGCAGGAGTCAGCGTCTTTGAGAACGGCCGGTTGCAGGAGTGGCAGAAGAACTCGTATTGGGGCATGACTTTCCCCCTTCTGAGAGGATTCTAGTCGCCTCATTGATATGGCTTCAACGGTGACGGCTTGCGCGGGACTTTCTCGATTCGCCTTTTGAGGGTTTGCCCTCAGAACCGATCGGGACGCAGTGCGCTGATATCCATGCTCGGAGCCCCGTCAAGAACGTGTTCGGCTATCAGCTTTCCAGTCACCGGTCCCAACGTGAGTCCCATCATGGCGTGGCCGGTCGCAACGAACAGGCCGGGATATCGCGAGACTGGTCCCACGGCTGGCATGCCGTCGGGCAGACAAGGCCTCAAACCGCACCATTCCGATTTGACCGTCGCATCTTCCATAGTCTGCAAATACCGGCTGGCAGCTTTGGTGAGTTGCTCAAGGCGTGGGCGTCTGATCTCGTGATTTACGCCCGATAACTCGAGAGTACCGGCGAAGCGCACAAACCCGTCCATCGGCGTGCAGAACACCATGTTCTCGCCCAACACGCAGGCGTGACTGAGCAGAGGCGCACCGCCCGGCTTGGTCTCACAATCGCGGTGATAACCTTTCGCCGCTTGCAGGGGGAAGCGGATGCCAAGCCTGTGGAGCAGTGGCGCGCTGTATGCTCCTGCTGTCAGAACCACAGAGTCAGCATCGATAGACTCGCCATTCTCTAGTTGAACACCTCGAACGCGGCCGTTCACGATGCGCAGTGAGACGAACTCAGACGTGGTTCGGAATTTCGTACCGTGTCGCTCAGTTCGTCGCGCTATTTCCAACACGAATTGGTATGGATTGATGGTGGCGGCTTCGGGATAGAAAATACCGCCTAAGACACGATCGTTAATTGCCGGCTCACGCTGGCGCAACTCTGCTCCCGATAACACTTCGGGATGGAAGCCGTACCGCGAGATCATTCGCATTTCTTCTTTGGCTGATTCGAGGCCGCGCTCGGTCAGGTAGATCTCGTAATACCCGTCGCGGGAAAACCAACAACGCAGTTTTTCAGCTTCAACTAACTCGTCGAACAGCGCACGGCTGGCATGGCCGAGTGGCGCGAGGCTTTGCATCGCGATTTCAACATGCTTCTCGGTGCATGTCCGGCTAAAGGACCAGAGCCACTTCACGAGCGCCGGGTCGAACCGGGGAGCGACATATAAAGGACTGAGTGGATGAAAGAGCGATTTCAGGGCCTGGCGGACACGGCCTGGCTTGTTGATTGGCGGGTGGCCGGGCGCGATGCAGCCGGCATTTCCGAAGGAGGCTGCTCTGCCAATTTGATCGCGCTCCAGGACGGTGACCTTTGCACCGCGCTTGGCCAGGAAGTAGGCGCAACAGACTCCGACTACGCCACCACCGACAACGATGGTGTGGCGAACCGGTGATCGCGTCAAAGGAACGCTTACCGTGTCTCACCTCTCGTTTCTTCAATGTCCGAACACTGAATTCTAATCGCCCATGATGCCGGTTTGCTGTGAGGCTGAACGACAGCGGAGCTGTTAGGTTGAATGAAGGGTGCTATTCCGGTCGGAACCCGGCCTTCCTGGAGGTTCGCTGGTCACAATTTGAACCACCCGCCGGTCGGGGCTTAAGATTCTAATCAGGTTCCGTCCGGATTGGGAGGCGCCTATGCCTCACTACGAGTTCTTCTGCCGCGCTTGCAATAAAACCTTTTCCAGAATCTTGGCTCTGGTCGACTGGGGGAAGAGGAGATCACATGCCCGCACTGCGGCAGCCATGAGGTCGAGCAAGTGTGGTCGGCCTTCGCGCTTTTTACATCCCAGAAGTGCGCCTGAGTGGATCCGCTTCTGTCCGGCGAGGTTGAGATGAAGTTCGGTCATTTCTCTTTCGGCTGCATACAGATTGATGGCACAACATACGAGCACGATGTGATCATCGACCATGGGAAGATCCTGAAACGCAAGAAGAAGCCTTCGAAGCGGTTTCAAGACGAGTTTGGGCACACGCCGCTGTCCGTCGAAGAGGAGATACCGTGGAAGTGCAGGCAGTTGATTATCGGAACCGGGGCGTATGGCAGGCTGCCTCTAATGGAGGAAGTCAAGCGCGAAGCACGGCGGCGTCACGTCGAATTGTTGGTCCTGCCAACCGCCGAGGCGATCGAAAGGCTAGGCCAGGATCCTGATGACACCAACGCAATCCTCCATGTGACGTGCTGAGTCGTGGTATCACACGCTCTCTCGCAGAGGGGATTGTGAAACCGTCGCAGCATTGCGAGAAATGGCGCTTGTCATCATGTCAGTCTCGTACCGTTTCACGATCACGCGTGCAAGCTTCCAGCCAGCCTATGTCAAGTTGTGGGAGTCGGGGCAGTTGTCACGCCGTGTGGAACTTGGCCTCGAGAAGCTCGCTGACTGTGCCCTGTGCCCGCGCAACTGCCATGTTAACCGCCTCGAAAACCTAACCAAGGTATGTAAGACCGGGCGTTACGCCACGGTGAGCAGCCATTTTGCCCACTCCGGTGAGGAACGCTGCCTGAGTGGCTCGCGCGGCTCGGGAACCATTTTCTTCAGTTCATGCAATCTACGTTGCGTCTTCTGCCAAAACTACGAGATCAGTTGGCTGGGTGAGGGCCATGCTACCAAGCCAGACGAACTCGCAGAGATGATGCTTGATTTGCAGGGCAAGGGTTGTCACAACCTCAACTTCGTGACTCCGGAGCATGTTGTGCCGCAGATTCTAGAGGCCCTCTCGCTGGCTGCTAAGCGCGGCCTCCGCCTTCCGTTGGTTTACAACACCAGTGCCTACGACTCGCCGGATTCCCTCGCGCTCATGGACGGCATTGTCGATATCTACATGCCCGACTTTAAGTTCTGGGACCCCTGCCAAGCGCGACGCTACGCGAAGGCTCCCGACTATCCTGACACTGCTCGACGGGCCATCAAGGAGATGCACCGACAAGTAGGGCCACTGGTCACAGATGAACACGGCATAGCCCTTCGGGGCGTTCTTCTGCGTCACCTCGTCATGCCTGGCGGTGTGGCAGGGACAGCTGAGATCATGCAGTGGATCGTCCGCGAACTGGGCGCTGACACCTATGTCAACTTGATGGCCCAGTATCATCCTGCTTGCCGTGTCAACGAGACTGAGTATCCAGAGATCAACCGCCGCATCACCGGTAGAGAGTTCCGGAAAGCCCTCGATGAATTTTATGCGGCGGGGTTGGTTCGACTAGACTCCGATGCAATTCCAGTTGAACCAGGGTGGCTGTACTGAAATTCGGCAGACGGATCTTGGAAGAAGGGAGGGCGAAACTGCCCTCCCTTCTGGAGCTATGCGGCTTTCAACGTCTTGGGCACGTTCACCCTGATTTGTCTTGCCTTCGCTTCTGCACGCTTCGGCATGTCAATGCTCAGCACGCCATGCGTGTAATTGGCTTCAATCTTGTCCGGGTCTACGCTTGTGGGAAGGGTGAATGAGCGGGAGAAGGCCCCGTAGTGGCGCTCCTTGCGCCGGAAGTTCTCCTCCTTGATGTCCTTTTCGAGTCTGCGTTCGCCGCGCACAGTAAGCACGTTGTTCTCGACTTCGACTTTGACGTCTTTTTCATCAATGCCTGGCACTTCCACTTTGAAGGTCAGTTTTTGATCATCTTCGTAAACGTCTGCTGCTGGTCCGAATTCCCAGGCGCTCAGATTCTCTTCGAACGGCATCCCTGGTGTTCTGCCAAAGAAGCTGTCGAACAAATGGTTCATCTGCCGTTGGAGAGACGTGAGTTCCTGAAATGGTTGCCAACGCACGAGAGATTTCATAGCAAACCTCCTAGTCCGCCGACACCTCGGGCTCCGGCGTCGTCTTCCTTATTTTACGAGAGTATCTCGCGGAATCTCTGCGGAATATGTTGTGAACCGCTGAACACGGATCCTGGCCTTGACCCTCGAGGCGGCCTCGTCGATGATCATGAGCACATGAGACAAGGCCAACCCAAGGAGGTTCTGCCAGTCGGCAAGCTTCCGCTTGAGCATTTGCGGTCGTTGCTGAAGCATCCGTCGAAGCATGATCCGCGCCTGCTCATTGGACCTCAGATTGGCGAGGACGCGGCCGTCATCGATGCCGGGGATCGCTATCTCGTCGTCGCGACCGATCCGGTTACCTTCGCCACGGCTCACATCGGTCGCTATGCGGTTCACGTGAATGCGAACGACGTTGCGGTCCTGGGCGCACGGCCGTTGTGGTTCTTCGTCGTTATGCTCCTTCCCGAGAACCGCACGACGCCCGAACTGGCGGAGACGATCATGGCGGATGTGCGGAGCGCGTGTGAGGAATTGGATGTCGCGATCGGAGGCGGGCACACGGAAATCACCCAAGGTCTGGAGCGGCCGATTCTGGTCGGGCAGATGCTCGGCGAGGTCGCCCCGACTTGCCTGGTGCGGAAGACTCGCATCGCCATCGGTGATCAGATCCTGCTGACACGCGGCGTAGCCATTGAGGGCACCGCGATCCTGGCACAAGAGATGAACGAACAGCTGCGGGACCGGGTTAATGCCGATCTTCTGGCGCGGGCCGCTCGTTTCCTGATTGAGCCCAGTATCAGCGTCGTGAATGCAGCTCTTGCCGCTGCCAATGTCGGCGAGGGCGTGCACGCAATGCATGATCCGACCGAAGGCGGGCTCGCAACGGGTCTGTTCGAGATGGTGGCGCCTGCCGGTCTCGGGCTTCGAGTCATTCGCGAGCACATTCCCTTGTTTCCCGAAACCGACGCGATTTGCAGCGCGCTCACACTTGATCCGCTGAAACTGATTGCCTCAGGCGCATTGCTGATCGCCGTGGCGCCGGACAAGGCGGACTCGGTCCAGTCTGCCATTAAGGCCACAGGTACCCAGGTTGCGGTCATTGGTGAGGTGCGTCCGTCGAGCGAGGAGATCACGATTGTGACGAATGGAGACATCGAGCCGCTGACGCCCGCAAGTCGTGACGAGACCGCCCGGGCGTTCGAAGACGGTTAGGCAAGGGCGTTCGCGCGGCGAGATCGCGCTTCGCTCGGAACTAGAATGGAACACTGACTATGGTTAAGCGCGCACCAGTCCGGCGGCGTCCACGCAAAGCCAAGCCCGGCACGAAGGGGTTGGGACCCGCAGAATGTTATCTGCAGGAACCTGTAGGAGCTGCCGCGGAGGCGGCGCAAGCAGTTCAGAAAGCCGGCGGCTGCGTCGTCGGTTCATATAAAGAGCCTCTCGGCGGTCACCCGCTGCTGCTTGCGGTCCTGCCGATCGCTGCGATTGAGCCTACGCCTTTCCAGCGCGATCTTTCCGACGCCCACCACAAGCGTCTGGCTGACGTCATCAACAAGACGGGCCGTTTTCTGGATCCCGTGATCGCCATCGTGGCGCCAAAGGGCGGCTTCTGGACTCCCAATGGCCGGCATCGCCTGGAGGCCATGCGTCGGCTTGGGGCCAAGTCGATCTCCGCACTCGTGGTCGCTGACCGCGAGGTGGCCTGGCAAATCCTGGCACTGAACACCGAGAAGGCACACAACCTGAAAGAACGTTCCCTCGAAGTCATACGCATCTATCGCGGCCTAGTTGGCGAGGATGCCTCACGCCCGGAGTCCAGGTTCGCGTTTTACCTTGACGAAGCCGCCTTAGTCACCCTCGGCGTCTGCTATGAGCGGACGCCGCGCTTTGGTGGCGGGGCCTATCACCCAATCCTCCGGCGACTTGAGACTTTCACCGATGATCCGCTGCGCACTGCCATTAAGGATCATGAGAAGCGGGCGGCGATGGTGCTCGACCTGGAAGAGAAAGTCGCGGTGGTAGTTAAGAAGCTAAAAGAACGCGGCATGGTCAGCCCATATCTGCGGTCGTTGGTTGTCGCCCGCATCAATCCACTACGTTGGATCCAGGGTGAACCGCCAGCACTTGAAGATGTGCTGAAGACCATGCGCGAGCGTGCTGCAAGATTCAATGTCGAGAAGATCAAGCCTCAGGATCTCGCCGGCACGGCCGGACCGCCAGATGAAGAGGCATAGGTTGGGGAACGACAACGAAACCAATGAAGTTAACCGTGGAATGTTACTCGGGCCGAAAGGCCGATGAACGCCCCGTTCGGTTCTGGCTGGGTGGAAGACAGTGTGAGGTCGAGACCGTGCTCGATCAGTGGTACGACCCAGAGAGCATCTCCTACAAAGTTCGGGCCGACGACGGCAATCTCTACATCCTTCGACAACAGACATCAACACCTGATCGGCGGTGGGATTTGGTCTCGTTTCGCCGGATAAGAGCGTGAGGTATGGGAAATTAACGGTGCCGGGCGATCCACATCTGCCGTCCGTAGAACACCAGGTTCAGAAGGCAAACGAGCACGCCTGCAGCCGTCAGAACAGTAGCGGGAATGTTTGGATAGACCAACTTGTCCAGATAGTGAAGCAGGAACCCACCCTGGTATGGCTCGACTCCGGCCCTGGCTTCAAGCCAGTTCTCTAGCACCGTTAGAGGACACGGCCAAGGAAGAAGTTCCGTAAGGATTACCCAGACAAGAGAAACGATATGCAGCCGGCGAAGAACCGGACGAGAGCTTGTCAGAAAAGCGCCGAAGACCACCCACAGAACGAACAGCGCGTGCAGGAAAAGGACGAACATCGCGAGTGCAGAATAGAGGCTGGGAGCTACATGCACTCCTAGAATTTACCGCACTGAGAGTTTGCAGTCTGGCCGAGAGGACGTGGCGTTCACAGCCTTCTGCAACCCGGAATAGTATGGTTGCCAATGGGCATTCGCAAAATCATTCACGTGGACATGGATGCCTTCTATGCCTCGGTCGAGCAGCGCGATGATCTGCAATTGCGCGGCAAGCCCGTGATCGTTGCCTGGAAGGGCAGACGTTCTGTTGTTTGCGCTGCTTCCTACGAAGCCAGAAAGTTCGGAGTCCACTCGGCAATGCCGGCAGTGCGGGCAGAACGTCTATGCCCAGAAGCCATTTTTGTGCCGCCGGATTTCACCCGCTATCGGGCCGTCTCACGCGAGGTACGAGAGATTTTCAAACGCCATACCGACCTGATCGAACCACCATCGCTCGACGAAGCCTACCTCGACGTGACCGAAAACAAGACGGGTTTGCCGACTGCAACCCTGGTGGCGCGCATGATTCGCAAACAGATTCGCCAGGAACTGAATCTGAGCGCCTCTGCCGGTGTGGCACCGAACAAATTCTTAGCCAAGCTCGCGTCCGACTGGCGGAAGCCGGACGGACTGTTCGTGATCCAGCCGGAAGAAGTGGATGCGTTTCTGCTGCCTCTGCCGGTCGGACGCCTGCCTGGAGTAGGAAAGGTCACGGAAGAGAGACTCGGCAAGTTGGGAGCCAGGACGGTGGGCGACTTACGGGGAGTAGATTTGCCCGTTCTGGAAGAGCGCTTCGGTCGCTATGGTGTACGCCTGTACGAGCTTGCGCGCGGCATCGACGAAAGCGAAGTCGTTCCCAACCGGCCGACGCAATCCATCTCCGTCGAGGACACCTTTGAAAGCGACGTTCTGCTGGCGGAGACCGAGCCTATGATCCGGCGCCTGGCAGAAAAGCTCTGGGAGGCTTTGCGCAAGGAGTCCCGAATTGCCCGCACTGTGGTCCTCAAGCTGAAGACGAGCGAGTTCAAGATCCTGACGCGAAGCTACACCCCGACCTCCCCACCATCCTCTTGCGAAGAACTGACTGAGATCGCTCTAGAGCTTCGAGAACGAGTGGATCTCGACCCACGGCGACGCTATCGGCTTGTGGGCGTTGGCCTGAGCAACTTTCAGGAGGCGGAAAAGACCACCCGACAGCCAGCGCTGTTCGAGTGACACTACCTCAGTCAGCGGCAGCTGCGCTCGGCGGCTGCTGCCTCATCATCTCCTCCATTCCTTTCTTCATTTCTTTGGCTGTCGGTTCCGCCTTGTGTGTACCGACCATCCACGTGTAGCCATCCGCATCGACGACGGTGCCGCAGCGATCACCCCAAAACATGTCCATCACGGGACCTTGTGGTGTTGCGCCGAGCTTGGTCGCTTTCTCGACGACCTTATCCACGTTTTCCACGTAGATGTAGAGGCTCGCAGGAGAGGCGCCAACGTTCTTGGCATTGCGCTTTCCCATCGCCGCGTTCTCAGGGCCGAGCATGAGCGTCGTACCCCGCAGGGTGAGTTCAGCATGGACCGGCTTTCTGTCAGGCCCGTTCATGATGCCGCGTTTCGCGAAACCAAAAGCCTTTTGATAGAAGCTCACCGCTGCCGGAATATCAGAGACGGTAAGCGCGGCGGAGACGGCGCTGTACTGCTTCCTGTTTAGCGGATCGATCTTTTTCTTTGCCATTTGTGCTCCTTTCGTGCGGATCCCATTTTAGCCGAAAAGAGAGAAATGCCGCACCCGGGCGAACGAAAGCTGTGCTCACGCTTTAGCAGGCGCCACCAGCCTTAAAACAAGTGTGCATATCGCCGCGGGCTCGTGCTCGCCGGCACCGGCCGAGAGGATATAAGACCGTTCAAACCCGTTCGGTCCTTCCACCCGCAAGTCCCAGTTCTCAGCCGCCCGTGATCCCGCAATAGACACGCGCCATTCGCCTTGTCGCCCACTGAATGTGTGCTCCAGGTGCGCGGTGATATCCCGGCACAGCTGGGCGTCGCCGAGATTCTGCAACTCGATCGTGACTCCCATCCCATCGCAATTCTATCGAAGACTGACTGCCAGACTGCCGATGTCTGTGTTGTTCCCGCTCGCTTAGCGGTTTTCGACGCTGAAACCCCTTCACATCCCCCAAGAACTACAGGAGACGTATCGTGAGACTCCGTTCCAACGAATTCTGCCCAATTCACAGATCGCGCGCTTGCTGTGGCCGAAAGGTCCTTCCTAAACCCAAGGTCATAAGACTCGGGGTTCAGCGCGTAGAGGACCCCCACCACCCCCGAGGGTATCGGGAGCTGCGATCGCCTGCAGAGATGCGGAAACTGATGAACCGGAAGATCGTCGAACAAAGCGGGATCTGTCCGACCTGCAATGAAGAGTTCACGGACTACAACGACATTGTTCCGGATCACAAGGAGCCGAAAGGAATGGGCGGTGCGTGGAGAGACGATCATCCCGACAACATCCAGGCAACACACTGGTGGTGCAACGAAGAGAAGGGATCCACCAGAATGGACGATTGACGGCCGATTGTCGCACACCGGGTTTGCTCGTCATTCAGAAGCGTGTTGTCGCCTGTCTTTGCGGCAAATGTCACCGTGGCAAGGCCGACTGACGCCGTCGCAGGAAGCGGCGGACGGAAGGGTCATGCTCCAGGCCGATTGCGATCTCATAGGCGTGGCGCGCCTCGGGATGTGCGCCCGTCTTGGCCAGCAGCTCTGCGCGGGCAGCCCAGTATGGCTGGTAGTCGGCGATTCGTGCATCGTCCTCGATCTCACGCAAGTCCCCTAGAGCGGCTTTGGCACCACGTAAATTCGCAACGGCCAGAGCGCGGTTGACTGCAACCACTGGTGAGCCGGAGAGCGCCATCAAGCCATCGTACAGTTCGACGACCGCAGGCCAGTTGTCGTGGCCTGTGCGGCAGCGATGGACGTGGGCTGACTGCAATGCGCCTTCCAGTTGATAACGTCCGATTGAGCCTAGCGTGCTGGCGCGAAATAGGAGAGCTTCGGCTTCGCTGATCATACCCTGGTTCCACAGCGCAGGATCCTGTTCTGCGAGTGGCACGTACTCGCCTTGCGCATTGCGGCGTGCCGGCCGGCGGGCTTCCGCGTGAAGCATCAGGGCGAGCAGACCGAGCGGCTCCGGTTCTTCCGGTAGCAGTTCGCCCACCAGCCTGGCAAGAAAGAATGCTTCGTCGGTGAGGTCGCGACGAACCAGATCGGTTCCGCCGGGATCGGTCCACCCTTCAGCAAAAGCCGCATAGATCGCGTCCAGGACCGCACCGAGTCTGCCGGGAAGTTGCTCGCGCTCCGGCACTTCGAATGGGATAGCTGCCTGTCGAATCTTTCCCTTGGCACGGACCAGTCTCTTACCCATGGTTGCTGGGGAAAGTAGGAATGCCGAGGAGATTGTCTTAGCATCCAGCCCGAGCACGACCTGCAGCATCAGCGGCGCACGCACTCGAGCGTCAATCGCGGGATGGGCGCAAACGAACATGAGCCCCAGCCGCCGATCCGGAATCTCTGGCGCGTTCGCAGCAGCCTCCAGGCCTTCGGCTATCAACTTCAGCTGTCCCGACGAAATCTCAGCCGTGTGTTGTCGCCGCCCTGCGTCGATTGCTTTTCGCCGGGCAACGGTTAGCAGCCAAGCCTCCGGGTTCGTCGGACAACCTTTCACGGGCCATTCCACCAGCGCGGCAGCGAATGCCTCCGATAGAGCGTCTTCAGCGGTCGCTACATCTCGGTTCCGTGCTGCGAGAAATGCGATGAGCTTACCGCAGCTGCGACGGGCCACTGCCTCCGCCGTGCTTCGTGCCTGTGCTTCGGATTCGTGCGGGGTCATGGATGCCGACTCAACTCCGCTCGTGGCCGATTCCAGGAGGTCATGCTCATGCTCCGTTGCGTGCTACCGCCATCCGACGCCCGGGGGCGGGCACCTCCATTTGTCACAGACGCCGGCTAATAGGCGAGTGTCAGGCGGTTACGCCCACACTGGGCGGACCTCGACCACGCCGTGACCAACAGTCGGACACCGGGCTACCCAGGAGAGGGCGGCATCCAGATCGGGCACATCAATGACGTAGTAACCGCCCAGCTGCTCTTTCGAGTCAGCATAGGGTCCATCCAGCACCTGCGTCTTGCCGTCCGCGAGGCGCACAGTGGTGGCCGACGAGCTTGGCTGCAGCCGATTCGTGAGCTTGAGGACGCCCGCCTTCGTGAGTGCCTCAGTGTACGCCATGTAGGCAGCCATCCCCTGCTCCTGCTCGGTCTTCGTCAAATTGGGCCAGCCGGCCTCATTCACGTAGAGCAGCAAAAGATATTGCATTTGGGAACCCTCCTTTATGAGTTTGATCCGGTATCGTTCCGCCCATGGGACGACTTTCGAAAGGCCAGTGACTTGGAAACACGAGGCCACTGGCTGAGAACCAGCGACATGAGCAGCATTTTCATGAGCCAGTCCCCGGCATGGATCAGGCTGAGTGTCCATGGCTTGTTATCCCACAGACTGGAGCCCACCAGCATCTGTACGGGAAAACCAAGCCATACCCACAATCCGAGACTCACGGCACCCTTCCAGTCGACGATCCGCAAGCCAGTGACAAAACGAGCAAGCACATAAACGACGACAAGCTCCCGAACCAGATCGACGGGTATTTTCCACGCCGGCATTGCCGTATCGGCACTGCCGGGCGGCTGCGCACTGCGCAGCTCCATCCATTGCTTGCCGAACACGAAAGGACTGTACCAGATCGAGCTGACCAAAATCGCTGCAACACATGCCAGGACGATGGCCAGGTAGCTTACTTTCGCAGTGTTGTGGTTCACTTCGGGGCCTCCTTTGCGGACGGCCGTTCTGTACCGTCACTACAATGACGTTGGAGACTTGGCCATTTGGACAGTCTGTGGGCGCGAGTTTCCGCGACGAGACTCCGGTAACATCGGCTGACCGGGGGCGCTGGGATTGCCGCTTAGTGCCGTGACCTAGGCGGGCTGATCAGCCAGGCGGATGCGCAGATCGCAGCAATTGCGCCGGTGGAAGGGCCAAACTCGCGACACGCAACGTCGCCTTGCAAAGCTCAAACTAAGCACGGTTCTGAACTCTGCCCCGTGGCGTGATCTTCCCTGTGAGGCGCTGGTTGGCAACGGTGACATTTGGATTGGCTTGAACAACTTCATGCGCCGACATGCCACAGACTTGTTGGTTATGGGCACGATCGGGCGCACGGGCATTAGAAAATTCCTCCTTGGGTCCGTGGCAAAAGAGGCCATGCGTGAGTCACGATGTCCGGTTCTGACCGTGGGTCCGGGGAGCCACCCTGCAGAAGGAACTGAGTTTCGCCGGATACTCTACGCAATCGATTTTTCTCCGGAGTCCCTAGCTGCGGCACCGTACGCTTTGGCTTTCTCGAGAAACTACCGTTCTCGCTTAACTTTGGTGCACGCGCTCGAAGGCCTTCCGGAATCGCCCTACCTCGATGCGCAAATGGCCAGAGTGGGTTTGCGCAAACTTGTTCCCCAAGTAGGCGATCTCGCGACCGAACCCGAAGTCTTCGTCGAAATGGGGCCGCCGGCGGACATCATCTTAAGAGTAGCTGACGATGCCGCATCGGACCTGATCGTCATTGGAGCACGTGGGGCCGGAGCGTTTGCTCGACTAGCCAGCCATTTCGGATCCGTCGCACACAAGATTGTATGCCGAGCGGGTTGCCCGGTTCTCACAGTCCGACCATTAGCTGGAAGAGACAGGGAGCAATGAGAGTGTTCCTGGCCGTCGTTCTCTTTGTTTGGAGCGGGATGCACATTTACGTCCTCTGGCGGGCGTCATCAGTGCCCGTTGTCGCTCGACACCTCCCCCGAGGCGTTCTCTGGGCAGTGTCATGCATTCTGTGGATGAGCTACATCGTTGCGCGGATTGTGGGTCATTTTGCTCCCGGGGTTATAGCCCGATTCCTTGAAGCTCTCGGCGCGAACTGGATAGGAGTCCTGTTCCTACTGCTCGTTTCCTTGTTGGTCGTCGACATCGTCACCGTATTCGGTCTCTTGTTGCCACGGTTCGCACCCTCGTTGCGGGGATGGGCCCTTGTCGCTGGTGGCGTGCTCTCCGCATTTGCTCTCGTACAAGGTCTGCGAGCGCCGGTTGTGCAGAGCTACGAAGTACAACTCGCCGGCTTGCCAGCCGGAAGCGACGGAACCGTGCTGGTTCTCGCCTCGGACTTCCATCTCGGAACGCTACTCGGGAGGAATTGGCTCGCAGCTCGGATCGACCAGATTGAGGCTCAAAAACCCGACATCATCGTCTTGGGCGGCGACATCATCGAGGGTGACGATCCGTCGGAGAACGAACTGTTGCCTTCATTCCGGTGGCTTTCTGCACCGTTGGGCGTCTGGGGCGTCACTGGCAATCACGAGTTCCATGGCGGAGCTGAAGGCAGTGCAAATCTGCTTGAGGAAAGTGGGATTCATGTTCTGCACGACCGCTGGGCGGAAGTTCGCCCAGGTCTGATTCTGGCGGGGGTTGATGACCTCACCAGTCGGCGCCGCCACGGCGAAACCGGGAACTTCGTTGAACGTGCACTGGCAGGCCGACCTGTAGGCGCCGCGACCGTACTTGTTTCCCACACGCCCTGGCAAGCAGAGCTAGCAGCCAAATCGACAGTGGGACTGATGCTATCGAGTCACACCCACGAAGGGCAAATCTGGCCCTTCGGTTACCTGGTTCGTTTCACCCATCCCCTCCTGTCGGGGAAATATGAACTGAACGGCAAGCCGATCATTGTCTGCCGCGGGACCGGCACCTGGGGACCCCGCATGCGTCTGTGGCAGCGGGGCGAGATCGTGCGCATCACCCTACGAAGCTTCCCAGCTCGGCAAGAATAGGCATCCGCCCCCGATCAATTCCTCTCGGAATGTGAGCACTCCGTCCAGGGGAGAAAGGTGCACCCAGAGCTAAGTGTTGCGATTCAAGCGCAGGAAAAGGCGTTGGACGATTGTCCAACGCCGGACCGGAGTCTCCGCGATGCTCAGAATGCGAGCTTCATCGCGACCTGAAGTTTACGCACGGGGGTCCTTCCGTCCGACCTCATCAGCGTTGAGGTAGCACTCCGATTGTTCTCTCCTCATTACTTTCCTTCGCCCACCATCCGGAGCAAACCTAAGAAATGGAGTGCTGCATCTAGATCATGTCGCTCCCTTGTTTCCGGCGAACCCGCATACCACAACTCCCTGGCACGGCACCGAATTGCTTCACGTGCCTCGTCAATCCTGGCAGGTAACCTGCCGCGGTCTGATTCCAGGAGCGCCCCACGATAGAGCTCCGGCCAGCGTCTGCCTGTGTCCAACATAAGCCAAACCCTCCTTCGGGCGAATTCCATTGATTTCCCCCATTCGAGAATTCTCTTAAGGGGCCGACAGGTCTATCTAGAGGGAGCGGAAGCTAACAACGAAGCAGGCAGAGGGATCGGAGGTTAGATCGACAGTCGCCAAAAACGAAATCGGCAACATGCTCGGCGAATTGGTGAAACGAGACAGGGCACGGGGCAAGCGCAATGGTGCCGTGGCACAATACCCGCGGCAGTGCCATGCCACGAGCACTTGGGAAGATCGTTGCGCGCCCTGCGGCAAGATTGATGGCAGGGGGGGCTTGAACGTCATCAGTCTCGGCTGCATCTGCCATGGGAATACAGAGCAGCAGCGCTACCGCCGCGAGAGAAAGAATCGTTTTGCAACCCGCATTCATGATCCAGACCGACGGTCAAAGGAACAAACGTATCCCCCGATTTCCGTGCACCAGATTCGTTGATAAACCAAAAGAACGCACGGGGAAAGTAGAAAGTTTGACGCGACTCGTTAGCTTTTGTGAAAGCATCACGAGTCGCAGCCAGCCTAGTCAGAAGATCGGGTCACAGGACATATTCGGAAAAGGGGTCCCGGCGTTGTCTCTCGATGGGTTCTGCGCCGCGACCAGCGCAGACCCAACGTACGCACAGGCGATCTAGCCCTTCGCTTCTATTGGCTGCCGATTACTCGTGCGAAATAACCCGTTCCGTGCGGTCTCGCAAACGGCAACTACCGCAGGGTGGCGTACTTGCCGCTCCACGGAAATTGCATAGATGCGTACAGTAATCTTGGTTGTCGCCCCGATCTTATAGAAGCCGTACTGCCGCATCTGATCTTCCATTACACTTGGCACTGCGAACACTCCAAACCCTTCTTCTGCAAAGATTCTGAGCAGGGCGAGGTCGGCAAACTCACCCATAACCACAGGCCTGAGCTTTTGGGAATGACACCATTCGTCCAAATCGCGCCGCAAAGCAGTGTTGTCCAAGGGAAGCAGGAAAGGCGCGCCGTCGAGTGAGCGGGGAAACCCCTTCTTGAGGAATGCCAGTTTCTTGGGAGCGACAAAACTGACTCCGCATTCGCCCAACAGGTGATTGAATGCTCGAATATTGGCGGCAGGACTGGCTGGAGTGTCGGAAAGAACTACGTCAACGTCATGAACAGCCAGATCGGCCAACAAATGATCCGGCCTGCCCTCGCGGCAGATCAAATGAATTGGAGTACGCAACCGCAACGCAGGCTCGATCAATCGAAACGCGATGACCTTCGGCAATACATCGGCGATCCCGACACAGAATCTCAACGGCCGGCCAGTGGGTCGTTCTTTCATCGTGCTGGTGAATTCCTGCCCCAGGGAAAAGATCTCATCCGCGTAGCGCATCGCGATCCGTCCCATATCGGTGAGGACCAACTTGCGGCCGGAGCGGCGCAGTAGCTCTTCGCCCAGGCTGTCTTCCAGCTTGTGAATCTGATTGCTGATCGTCGGAGACGCAAGCCGGAGCTCTTTACTTGCTGCGGAGATGCTGCCAGTCCGGGCCACCGTCCAGAAGTAGAGCAAGTGATGATAGTTGAGCCATTCCATACAGAAGCCCACACTTTCGTAAAAGTTACGTATCTATCTTAAACTTTCTACTTTTCTACTGCACGTTCCTGCGCTTATGAATGGAGTTGACCCTCAAAGATTGAGGGAGGTGTGCGATGAGACACGGCGCTACAACTTTAGCAGCCACGTTAACGCTCCTCCTGTGTTTCACGCACGCGGTACCAGCGTATGGCGAGGGCGATCTTCGGACCGATCAGTCGCAGCGCCCCGCACAGCAGCCCAAGGTGAAGGAAGGCGGCAAGGATGACATCGATGCCATCGGCAACCGCGATATCGGCGGCCGTGGGCTGGGGAACTGGTACTCGCTGGAAACAGAGATCCGGGTAGGCAAGGAATACGCCCAGATGATCGACAGCACCGTGAGGCTGGTTCAGGACCCCGTCATCACCGAGTACGTCAATCGGATCGGACAGAACATCGTACGAAACTCCGATGCACAAGTGCCCTTTACGATCAAGGTGATTGACGCCAGTGAAGTGAACGCCTTCGCACTGCCGGGTGGATTCTTCTACGTGAATTCCGGGCTGCTCCTGGCCGCCGATGAGGAGGCTGAACTGGCCGGAGTCATGGCGCACGAGGTCGCGCATGTAGCTGCCCGGCATGCCGTGCGGCAAATGACCCGGGCCAACTTGGCGAATATCGCGTCGATTCCCTTGATTTTTGTGGGTGGCGGCGTGGGTTACGCAGTTCGGTCGGTTGTCGGTATCGGCGTGCCCATGAGCTTCATGAAATTCTCTCGCGGATTCGAAGAGGAGGCGGATTACCTCGGGCTGCAATACATGTACAAGACGGGCTACGACCCACAGTCGTTTATGACCTTTTTTGAAAAGATCCAGGCGAAAGAGAAACAAAAACCGGGCACGTTGTCGAAAGTATTTGCTTCCCATCCCCCAATCGACAGTCGGATCGCGAAGACACAGAAGCAAATCGAGAGCAAACTCCCGCCCTCCCCCCAATACGTTGTCACCAGATCCGAGTTTGACGAAGCGAGGACTCGCCTTGCCGCCCTTGAGAACAGGCATCGAGTTACGGATGAGAAAAAAGACGACAAACCTACTTTGCGGCGGGTCCCGAAGACCACAGACGATTCGAATACTGAAGATGATCGGCCAACACTCAAACGTCGCGAGAACAAGCCTGACTAGGGGGTGAAATGGAATTCGAGATTTACGGAAAGGACATCCGCATCACCAAACAATTGCGCGGCCACATTGAGCGGCGGCTCTGTTTCGCACTGGAACGCTTCGCCAGACGGATCAGAAGAGTACGGGTGAGCCTTGGGGACCTGAACGGTCCTAGGGGTGGGGTTGATAAACACTGCCGAGTGACCGTTGTTTTGGTGTCATCGACGGTGATCGTAATCGAGGACCGGGATTCAAGCATCTACGCGGCAATCGCCCGTGTGGCCGACAAGGCCGGAGTGTGCATTGGCCGCCGGCTTGAGCGACACAAGGGTGGCGGCAAGTACATGAAGATTTCTCGATTGCTCAGTCAGGAGCAGGAGAGTTGCCGTTCTGGCCCAGCGAGCAGCGGCAGAGAGAAGACTATGAAAACGCCACGAAAGAAAGTTCTAGTAGCTGATTGCAACGAGGAGGTCCTGATCGCTCTGGAGAGAATGCTGGAGGACGCGGGATTTGACACAACGACCGTCTGGACCGCTAGGGACGCGCTAAGGCTAGTGAATTCGCAGGTCTTCGATCTCGTGCTGGTAAACGAATACTTGCCGGATGCGGATTGCGAGGATTTGCTGAAGGCATTGCGTAAGAGAGGCGCACAAATGCCCTGCATTGTCATGCAGCCGAGCGCACCGGAGATTACGGATTTCACCGGTTTCCAAGCCTTGGGAGCCCGTGACATCGTCTGTAAGTACGCCTATCGGCATATCGTCGAGGTTGTCAGCGAGCGTCTCGCTTGTGACAAGACGACCTCGCTGGTCGCCTGAATCGGAGGATGAGTCTCCCGGTCAGCTAAACGGTGATTCTAACGAGCGTGATGGAGAAGCAGGTATGTTCGACACGTTGGACGAACAAATCGAAAGCACTCAGGGCAGGAGCCCTACATACGCCGAGCGGGTCGTCCGCTACCTGGCTGTAGCAGGGCTCTCGGCGCTCTTGTTTGGGGGACTCTTTTGGGGAGTTTGGTTCTTGGAGTAGTGATTGCCTGGTCTGGACCAGTGCGTCACGCGCAACCCGTAGTCCAGACGGGCCGTATTGGAGGTTTAGCCATGGATGCCAACTACATGCTCGCGTGTGGAATTGTATGGCGGAAGACCGCCGATCCGGAAGCAGGTTGGGAGCTGGTAGAAGCCTTAGAATCCCCTGATCCCCGCCTCCGTTTGCTCGCGCAGAGCCTCCTGGTTGAGAACGGAAAAGACTCAATGGATTTGCTCGAGGGCGCTGTCGCGAGCGGAATCCTAAGCCCCGAGGTGGCAGGCTCTTGTATGGCCGAAATTCTGCGGAGCGGACAAGCCAGACAAACAGGTGGACAAACAATCAAGCAGCACTGGGTCGATGTATCGCTCTGTTGATGTGAGGTCTTGGACAGGTATGTGGGAAACCATCGCAATCATCGTCACCCTCGGCGGGATTGAATTCATACTGTGGCTTCTGGATCGCCGGGCCGCAAAACTGGACCACGAGATGCAGCGCGAGATGCGAGATGAGAGCGCTGGAGGTGAAACGGCAGATCGCACTCGAGAACATTCTGTTTGCAATTGATTTTGATTCTTTAGCAAATCGGGCCTGGAGCGGAAGTGCCTTGATCGTTACAGAAACTCTTTCGAGATGCTCAGGATGGAGGAACTGAATTCATAGGAGACAGAGAAATCACCGGGAGTTCGACCAGAGTCAGAGGGCAAGCTATCGGAGGCTGCTCCCTTGGACGACTCCTAAACCCAACGATGCCCAAATCTTAGAGGAGACACGAATATGAAACGGAGAAGAATTCTTGTTGCGTCATTGGCAGCAGCCGCGATGCTGTCGGCCCCGGCTGTACTCTCAGCCGATACGAACCAATCTACCCGGGAGGCTGCAAAGGTATCCCACGTAGCGGTCCATCTATCCACGTTTGAGCAACAGGCCGCTAAGATCAGCCGTGATGCCGAGACGCTTTTGTCTCTCACCCGTAACCAGCAGACGGGCTGGGAGAGTCATACCTACTATCTGAGCATCCTTCGGCATGGAATTGACGATATGGGACGAATGCTGGAAGAGCTCGAGGAAATGAAGCCGCAGGCAAGCGACGCGCAGCAGATGGCGATCGAGAGGGCCCGGCCACATCTGGTTGCCGTGGCAGATGCAACCGGGGAAGCCATCAGCCTGTTACGACCCGGACGCTGGAATCTGCGTCAGCCTGAGTATAAAGAGACGGTCGCGGACTTGTCTCAGCACGCGAACGGGCTTTATCAAACGGTAGACACGATAATCGACTACCACAATGCCAATGACCGCTTGCAAAGCCTGGAGCCTGCGCATGGCAGCTCTCAAAATTGATGCTGAACGATTGCAGCGAGGCAGAGGAGTCAGGGCCGCTGACCCGGGAACAAAGTTGGCAACAGCGTCCCTCCTCCGAACAGCATCCGGCATCCGGGGAAGAAGGAGGTGCGAGATGAGAGCGCTGGAGGTAAAGCAGCAGATCGCACTCAAGAACATTCTGTTTGCAACTGATTTTGATCATTCAGCAAATCGAGCCTTGCCGTCTGCAGTCGCATTGGCAGACCGCTACGGAGCGGAGCTCTACGCGGCGCATGTCATACCACAGGAGGCCTATGCCTTTGCTCACCCTGAATCCGTAGAGCGGATCTTGAAGGAAGCCCAAGATTATGCGACCTATACCCTAAATCAATTGATCGACCCGTTGAGACATCGCGGTCAGCGCTGCGAGGCACTATTGGGCCATGGGGACGTTGCGGAGGTGCTCATCGACTTCGCGCAAAAGTACGATGCTGATTTGGTGGTGATGGGCACGAGCAGTCGGGCAGGATTGGGCAAAGTGCTCCTTGGTTCGATCGCTGAAGAAATAATTCGTGAGGCACCCTGTCCAGTACTGACCATTGGCCGGCACGTGGTGGCAGGGGCGCCTCCTGGTTTTCAGAGCATCGTTTGCGCCGCGGATTTCTCACCTGGGTCATTGCGAGCGACAGAATTCGCCGTCTTGCTCGCCCATGAATATGAAGCACATCTGACGCTGGTGCACGTAGTCGAAGGAGTTCTTCGAGATTCGCCCCATCTCGCAATACAGTTAACCGAGAAGCGCTTGCGCAAAATGATCCCACTCGAACCGGAGTTGCTGTACGAACCGCAAGTGGTAGCGGAAATCGGACCGGTAGCAGACCGCATCCTCGGTGTCGCGAATGATTTGGCAGCAGACATCATCGTCATGGGTGTGCGGGGCGCGGGAGCTTTCGCCCAGACGGCAAGTCATTTTGGTTCGATCGCGCATAGAGTTGTGTCTCTAGCCAAGTGCCCGGTGCTGACAGTCGGCGGCGGGCAGAAACCTGAAAACGATTAAGCGAAACGAGGTGCCCTTATGGAATCGGCAACAATCCTGGTATTGGTCCTGTGCGCGGGTGCTGTAGCTCTTCTTGTATGGTTCGAGATCAACTCACGCCGGAACGAAGCCAGCAAGAAGCAAACGGCGAGTCCTGCTCAATCAACGTTTGAGCCCTTGCAGAAGGAAACGCAGAGTAAACCTGAGTCCGAGATTGAGAAGAGAAACGCTGCATAGCTACCAACAGCGCGGAACGGGACAAGGAGTTCATACATGAAAAACCGCTCCATTATGGTCACTGACGCTGATATGGACAGGCTCAGCCGTTTGGTTCGGGCTCTGAAGCACTCTCTTTTTCGAGATCAACTGCAACTCGAATCGCTGGAACAAACCTTGGAGAGTGCAGAGGTAACGTCTTCAAAGCGCATTCCGAGAGACGTGATCAGGATGAACTCCAGTATCCGTCTTCTGGACCTCGATACGCGAAAGAAACAGCTTTACTCGCTGGTGTTTCCGGACAACGCAGACATCTCCACAAGTCGGGTTTCTGTTCTCGCACCCGTGGGGATAGCGCTCCTCGGGCGCAGCCAGGGAGACGTCATCGAGACGAAAGTGCCTGGAGGCGCCAAGAGGTTGAGGGCTGAGCGCGTGTTGCAAAGACCTGAAATAACAAGAAGACAAGCTCGATCAGATCGATCAAATAGACGAGAACTGCATTCGAGTCGAACGATTCAAAGCGCAAGCCTAGCGGCCTAGTCCGGCGGCGCTTCGGTGGCTCAGGTATGGATGCTGCGTCTGTACAACTATCAACGTTACCCGGAGCCGATCATGACTCCGCTGGCCCTCCTGCTCTCGAATTTGAAAATGAGCCCCAATTAGCCGGACTATCTTCAGAGGAAGCAAGAGAGCGTCTAAGAATCGATGGGCCGAACGAGCTGCCTTCGTCCAAGCCCCGAAGCGTTGCTGCGATCGCATGGGACGTGGTGAAAGAGCCAATCTTTCTGCTCCTCGTAGCCTGTGGAACTATCTACCTGTTTCTCGGCGATGTGCAGGAAGCGTTGATGCTGCTCGGTTTTGTGTTCGTGGTGACCGGCATCAGCTTCTACCAGGAGCACAAGACCGAGCGCACGCTGGAAGCTCTGCGGGATCTTTCTAGCCCGCGCGCTCTGGTGATCCGCGACGGCAAGCCCACGCGCATCCCGGGTCGCGAAGTTGTGAGGGGCGATGTTGTTGTTCTTTGCGAAGGAGACCGAGTCCCGGCTGATTCCCGTGTCATTTCCTGCGTCAACCTGTCATGTGACGAATCATTGCTGACCGGGGAATCGGTACCGGTTCGGAAAGCCGGGAGTGCCAAGCCGGTCGACGCCGTTCGCCCAGGGGGCGACGACCTGCCGTTTGTTTATTCCGGCAGCCTGGTGGTACAGGGTCGCGGAGCTGCGATTGTGCAGGCGGCCGGATTGCATACCGAGATCGGCAAGATTGGCAAAGCTCTGGAGTCCGTACATCTTGAGAAAACGCATCTGCAGAAAGAAACAGCCCGTTGGGTCCGCATCCTGGCGATTATTGGTGGTCTGCTTTGTCTACTCGTTGTCCTGCTCCACGGCCTTACGCGAGGTAGTTGGCTCGATGGGGTTTTGTCAGGTCTGACACTGGCGATGGCCATTCTGCCGAACGAATTGCCGGTGGTCTTGACCATTTTCATGGCTCTGGGAGCTTGGCGCATTTCCGAGCGGCACGTCCTTACGCGTCGCGTGCCAGTAGTGGAGACTGTGGGTTCGGCATCGGTCTTATGCGTGGACAAAACAGGCACTGTGACGATGAACCGGATGTCAGTCCAAGACCTATTTGCGGACAGTGAATTTCACGTCTGCAACAGTTCGAATCTTTCGCTCCCGGAGAAGTTTCATAGCTTAATCGAATTTAGTATCCTAGCGAACCATCGCGATCCCTTTGATCCGATGGAACGGGCGTTGAATGAGTTTGGGACATCCAGGCTGGCGAACACGGAGCACTTGCATGGCGACTGGGTCCTTGTTCGCCAATATCCGCTCTCACCCGAGCTGCTCGCACTATCGCAGGTCTGGAGATCGCCGGCTGGAACGGACTATGTCATCGCCTCCAAAGGCGCACCTGAAGCCATCGCCGACCTTTGCCACCTCAGGCCTGAGCAGATGGACTCACTCCTTTCCCGGGTCGGCTCGATGGCCAGCGAGGGACTGCGGGTACTCGGCGTGGCCCGAGCTTACTTTCAGGAATCTGAGCTACCGCGGAAGCAGCACGACTTCGACTTCGAGTTTCTTGGTCTAGTGGGTCTGGCTGATCCGGTGCGCCCCGGTGTAGCGAAGGCCGTGCAGGAATGCTACTCGGCGGGTATCCAGGTCGTGATGATCACCGGGGACTACGCGGGCACTGCCGCGAATATCGGACGCCAGATTGGACTAAGAAATCATGATCAGTGCATCACCGGTTCCGAACTCGACTCGATGGAGGATGACGAACTTCGGCGGCGGGTTCGCACCACGAACGTCTTTGCCCGGGTTGTTCCCGAACAGAAGTTGCGACTGGTCCAGGCCTTCAGGGCAAACGGTGAAACCGTAGCCATGACCGGCGATGGGGTGAATGATGCTCCGGCGCTGAAAGCTGCCGATATCGGTATCGCCATGGGCGGACGGGGTACCGACGTAGCTCGGGAAGCTGCTGCGCTGGTGTTGTTGGATGATGATTTCTCTTCGATTGTCCATGCCGTGAGGCTGGGGCGGAGGATTTTTGACAACCTTAAGAGAGCGATTGCCTACACTTTGGCCAGTCATCTTCCGATCATTGGCCTGACGCTAATACCGGTAATGATGAAATGGCCCCTTATTCTGTTGCCCTTCCACGTGGCCTTCTTGCACCTCATCATCGACCCGGCCTGTTCCATTGTGCTTGAGGCAGAGCGTGAAGAATCGACTGTGATGCAGCATCCTCCGCGTGCCGCCAACGAACCATTGTTCGGACGCCGGACCTTTGCCATCAGCATTCTGCAGGGTCTCAGCGTGTTAGGTGTGGTCCTGGCGGTCTTTGCCACAGCCCATTACGGCGGGAGAGGGGAACAGGAGGCACGGGCGTTGACGTTCACCACGCTCGTCATTTCGAACCTGGCATTGATCTTCACGAACCGCTCGTGGGCGAGGACGATTCTGGCTGGGCTGCACTCCCCCAATCCCTCACTTTGGTGGGTTATTGGAGGGACTATCGGGTTCTTGGGGTTCGTGATCTTTGTGCCTTTTTCGCGGGACCTGTTTCGTTTCTCCGTGCTGCATCCGATCGACCTTGCGGTGTGCGGAGGTGCGGCGGCGTTCAGCATCCTGTGGTTTGAAGCATTCAAGCTGTGGAAAGCGGGGAGACCGCAACCTCAAGTACAGGGGCGGAGAACTTAGACCAGGGCGAACCGACCCACGAGCATTTTCAAGGTATCATGTCACTGAACCGTGAGCGTAGTGGTGATGGAATGAGATGAGGAGCCCGACGCACCCGACACGGTAATGGTGTAAGTTGTGCCACCGCCGCTGCCTCCGCCACTACTCGTGCTGCCGCCACCGCAAGCAACTCCGAAAACCAAGCCGGCGAAAAGCAGGCACGCCAGCACCCAACCTTTTCTTTTCCTTTTTCGGTTCGAGCCGGACCCAACGCCCGCTACCACGCCGATCAGCGGCAACGAGAGTGCATAAAATAGTGCAGAACCAGAGCGAGGGGGTAAACCACTCGCGCTTGTTCTCGTCGTGGTCACGGTTAGGGTGGCGGGGGTGCCAACGGTGATGGAACTTGGGTTGATCGAGCATTTCGGGGCCGAACCCGACGACGGCTTCACCGAACAGGAGAGCGCGACCGTACTGTTGAACGCGGATAACGCATTGATATTCATGGCGGAGGTGGAGGATGCGCCGGCCTTCACCGGATTTGGTGTGAACCCGGAAACGGAGAGCGAGAAATCCGGTGTGATCTCGAACACGGTTCCAAAGTTTGAAGCACCGCCAGCGCTGGTGGTGCCGTAGAGGATCCCGGTGTTGTCGTCAAGAGTCAGACCCGCATAAGGAGTTGCCCCGTCCGCCCCCCCAGTGAAGCTATACAGCAGAGTTTCCTTGCCGGTTGTATCCAGCTCAAACATCGTTCCGAAGCCTGAAGCGCCACCGGAGGTAGTAGTGCCGTAGAGATTGTCGGCGTGATCGAAGATCAGAGTGCTTTCCGGATAATGTCCGTCGTTGCTGGCGGTAAAGCCGTAGAGTACGGTCTCGTTGCCAGCTGTATCTAGCTTGAACACCACTCCTTGATCTGACGGACCGCCAGCAACCCCGGTACCGTAGAGGTTACCCGACGCGTCCAGAACCAACCCTGCTAAGGGATTTCGTCCGTCCGCCCCGCCAGTGAAGGTGTACAACACCGTTTCTGTGCCCGTCGAACCCAGCTTGAACACCATCCCGCATCCCAAGAAATAATCTGCCAAGCAAGGGGCCCCGTTGACCCCGCCTTCGCTGGTCGTGCCATAGACGTTGCCGGCCGCGTCCAGAACCAAACCTGCATAGGGAAATCGCCCGTCCGCTCCTCCTGTGAAGCTGTACAGCACCGTTTGCGTACCAGCCGCATCCAACTTGAACACTGTCCCGGAGTTTGAAGCGCCGCCGCCAGCAGTGGTGCCGTAAAGATTTCCCGCCCCGTCCAAAACCAAACCTGCGTAGGGACTCGCCCCGTCCGCCCCCCCAGTGAAGCTGAGAAGAACAGTCTCCGTACCGGCCGTGTCCAGCTTAAACACGGTGCCAAAGTTCGAAGCGCCACCCTCGTAAGTGGTGCCATAGAGGTTGCCTGCCGGGTCCAAGATCAAACCTGCATTGGGAGTTGCCCCGTCTGCCCCACCGGTGAAGCTGTGCAGCAGAGTTTCGTTGCCGTCCGTGTCCAGCTTGAATATGGTTCCGAGGTTTGAAACGCCGCCCGTCTTGGTGGTGCCATAGAGGTTGCCCGCGTCATCCAGAACCAAACCCGCGTTGGGAGTGGCCCCGTCCGTGCCTCCAGCGAAGCTGTACAGCACGTTGTGAGTCTGAGCTTGCGCGGACGGGGTCGCGAAGATCGTTGGTGCAAGCGCGACACCTAAACCGAGCGCGACACGTTGGACTATCTGCAAAATCGAGATCTGGTGTTGCTTTGTGCTCGTCATCCTGGTTTCCTCTTTCACGCGCTGGTTTGTGATCAGTCCTTGGGTGTTGCCTTGAAGCCGTGCAGGATGCCGTTTTGATCCGTGAAGACACCGACTACAACCCCGTCGTCATTAATTCCAAACACGAAGGTGTCGACAGATCCATGGGGATCGATCACGTCATATTCGCCTTGCCGGAACACGAACCCATGATTCGGAGGAAAGCATTCCTCCGGTGTATGAACGATCGCGAATGCGCCGGCGACGTCTCCCCGCTCGTTAATCCCACGCGCGTGAGAACACGGGAAGATGGTTCCGGGAGGGTCGAGCAACTGAACCGCGCCCCTATTCCAGATGAAGCCGCGAGTGGAAGAATCGGCACTTAGGACGATGTCCCCTACTATCACCCGGCCACTATCTTCAGCTCCATGCGCACCGGTGAAGTCTGTATCTCGAATACTAATTTTGTGGAATGTCCCATCTCTCAGGAGGTAGCCAAACACCGCACCGGACTTGGCCGTGTATTGTCCGGTGATGTCGCCGGTGTTGTTGATTCCGAAGGCTATGGTGTCACTGGCTCCGGGAAAATCTACCTTGGTGAACTGCCCATCATGAAACAGGAACCCGTGGCCGCCGACCTCATCTCCCAATGCTCCAACGATGTCACCCCGAGCATTGATGGCACGCACGGCTATAGTTCCATCACTGGGATTAGGGATGTTCGTGTAAACGCCGTTGTGGAGCAGGAATTCGTGAGCCATACCATCCGCGTCAAAGTAGTCACCGATGATGTCGCCCCGGGCATTGATGCCTCGGGCGATAGTTGCGCTACTGTTTGGCACGTCGATTTTCGTATAGCGGTAGTCCGTCGCGAACAGAGCTGAAGAAAGCACTAACCCAAACAAAACGGATGCGAACAACTTTGCTGCTATGGTTCTCATGTGAGGTTGCTCCTGGTCGGAGGCCACACTCGTACAAACCGCGCTGGTTGGCAATGCACTGCGCTTCAATTCGTCTTCAACTCTTGTTCAACAGGCAAGCCGCTGTAAATGCACCAGTTACGTTTGGCCCTCGCGATATTTTGTTTGACGCTCCCTTTACCCCCTGTTAGTCTCAACGCCAACAGTCAGACCCTGTGTCCATGCCTGCGTCTGTTTCAACGCCACGACGGCTATCTTTCGGCCCCTTTGAAGCAGACCTGCGTTCTGGCGAGTTGCGCAAGCATGGCATCAAAGTCCGCTTGCAGTCTCAGCCCTTCCAATTACTGGCCATGTTGTTGGATCGTCCGGGCGAACTGGTCACCCGGGAAGAGATATGCCAAAAGCTTTGGCCCGCGGACACATTTGTTGACTTCGATCACAGTCTGGGCACCGCCCTCAACAAGATCCGCGAGGTTCTGAATGACTCCGCCGCCGAACCTCGATTTGTTGAAACCCTGCCCCGTCGCGGGTATCGTTTCATCGCGCCGGTCACTCCTCTGGATGCCGATCCCTCCGAGCCTCCACCGCCTGTCGAACCGGCCAAGACGGCGCCGAGAAGTCGAGCCTTCTATTCAGTTATCGGAGTCTGTGCTGCTCTCGTGCTTCTTGCCTCCGCGCTCCTCACCTGGAACTTCTTGCACCCTCATCCCGTAGAGTCGATCGCAGTCCTCCCGCTGGCCAATCTTTCCGCCGATCCCAATCAGCAGTTTTTTCCCGACGGCGTGACCGACGAACTCATCACCAATCTGGCCCAGATCGGTTCGCTCCGCGTGATCTCGCATACCTCGGCCATGGCATACGCGGGCACGCACAAGTCGGCTCCCCAGATAGCGCGCGAACTAGGCGTTGACGCTTTGGTCGAGGGCTCGGTGGTGCGGTCTGGAGACAGGGTGCGAATCACGGTTCAGCTCATCCAGGCCGCGTCGGATCGCCATCTGTGGGCGCACACCTACGACCTGCAATTGAGCGATGTCCTCACCGTGCAAGGGGAAGTGGCTCGTGCGATTGCAGCCAGCATCTCGCACACTCTTACGCCACAGGAGCAGGCACGGCTTTCGCAGCCGCGTCCCATGAACCCGGAAGTCGCCCTTCTCTATTTCAAAGGCTCCTATTTCTTGAGCAGAATGGATGCCGGCCGGGCCAAGGAGGTGTTCAGCGAGGCGATCCGCCTGGACCCGAACAGCGCAGAGTCTTGGGCTGGATTGGCGGACGCGTTCCACACCATGGCTGCGGAGGGCGAGTGCGAGGCTGGCCCCCTGGCCAGAGACGCGGCCAACAAGGCCCTGGAGATCGACCCCACCCAGGCACAAGCTTTAATGGTGCTCGGAATTGTTTCCGCTGGTTACGATTTTAACCCCAGTGAATCCGAAGCGTTCTTCCGCCGTGCCCTGGCAGCGCGTCCGGGCTACGCTTGGGCCCGCATGCTATACGCCGTGACCCTTGCGCACTATGGAAGGTCTGAGGAAGCCATCCAGCAGGCTAAGTTGGCGAGCGCCCTCGATCCTGTATCGGTGATGACGAACGCGATGGCGTGGCATGTCTACTTCTGTGCTCGCCACTATGATGAAGCCCTGCGAATTATCCGCGCCGCGACGGAAATCGATCCCACGTTCGGCGCGGCCCATTTTCGCCTGGCCATCATGGGGATGCCTCACTCAGCGCAGCTCTTGCCGCTGGCGGGGCCCGCGGCTACTGGCAGCGCAAGTTGGAAATGGGGGGTGGTCTATCCCAGAGGGCGCGCTGGTACATGCGTTTGGGTAGGCGTGAGGAAGCCCTCCAGGCACTGGAAAAGGCTTACCAGTTGCACGATTGCCATCTCCTCCTCTGGCTCCCCGCTTACGAGGAGTTCGACCCGCTGCGCTCCGATCCCCGCTTTCAGAAATTGCTTCATGGCCTTGGCGTTCCATAACTCCCCTGGCTTCTCGTGTGGAAACATCGTTGAGCTATTTGAATTCGTTGTATACTCCTCGCGGCGCGATAAGTGGTGGTCCGACATCCCGCCCTCGCCGGTACGCCTCGGGTCCTTTCTCTTCGGCGCGGCACGCAGGGCCAAAGCTAGGGTGGAGATCGCTGCATGCACCGTCCCGACCCGTTCACAAAAACTCAAAGCTGCGTATTGTTCGTTCTGAAGATGAAAAGTGGGCGTGCTGCGTTGACCCGCCTGGCCGCCTGTTTGGTGATTTCGATCGCGCTATTTTCCTCTACTTCAACTCTGCATGCCCAAACCCTCAGCGGAATTCGCGGTACCGTCACTGACCAGAGTGGGTTGGCAGTCGACAATGCCAGAGTCTCCATTGCCAATACCGATACCGGCGTTCTCCGTAACACCGAGACCGGCGTGGAGGGAAGCTACTACATCACCGACCTGATCCCAGGCGCTTATACGGTCACGGTGGAGAAGCTGGGATTTAAGTCGGCGGTCCAAAAAGGTGTGTTCGTGCGGGCGGCGATGAACTCGATTGCAAACGCTGTGCTGACGGTTGGGAGTACCCGCGAGACCGTTGAAGTAGCCGCCCCAGAAATTTCGATCGAAACCGAGCAGCCCTTGCTCGGCACCACCATCCAATACAAGCTTCTGGAGGATTTGCCCCAAATACTTACAGGAACAGTTCGGCAGATTGAACATCTCGAGTGTTTGGCGCCGGGAGTATCGCTTACCAAAATGACAGACGGTCTATCGGCGCCGGGAGTATCGTCCATCGGGCGCATTAATGGAGGGTTGACACCGGGAGTATCTACTGACGGTCGCATCAACGGTGGACTGGATTTTCAGAACGAAGTGGTTTTCAACGGAGTACCCATCGCCTTCGCCGAATTTCAGGGCCGCCAGTATTTCATCAATCCTCCGTTTGACTTGGTCAGGGAATTCACCGTGCTGCAAGGCGCCTTCTCCGCCCAATATGGGCTTGGGCAGGGTGTCCTCCAGTATCAGTTTCAGTCCGGGACCAACAGTATCCATGGCAGCTCTTTTGCGGTCTATCGTGATGCCTTCTTCGACGCCCCGGGGGCTTTCAACGATGTCAATCCCAACGATCGCGGAATTATCGGCAGTCCGAATACGGATCATGAAGTTGACTGGGGCTTCACCGCGGGGGGCCCAGTCCGCATTCCAAAGCTATACGACGGACGCAGCAAAACATTCTGGTTCGCAAGCATTGAACAATTTCACCAGGCTTCGGGTCAACCTCCGGTCACGGTTCCAACCGAGCGCATGGTCAATGGCGACTTCAGTGCTTTGGTCGTGCCGAACTCCACAACTCAGATTGCACGGTTTCGGCGTCGCTGCTGGGATTTGTCCCCAAGCCAACATCGTCGGCAGAAGTCAACAACTTCCAGTCGGCGTTTATTCCAATTCTGGCGCATACGGCTTGGGGTTTCACCCTCGACCACAATATCAACCCCAAGCAGGCCCTTCACGGAGCGTACTGGCGCAATCAAGAACAGGTAGCGGGCGGATTCGTCGACAATCCACTGAACAACACCACCACCAACAACTGGTTTGGCAGCGGGCTGCTGGTGACTTACTCTCATGCTATAACGCCTGGATTAATGGTGACGGGCGGCGTTAGTTGGACCAGCGAGATCTTTAACTACCGCCAGCAAAGACCCATCGGCAGCTTTGCCGGTATCGAGCCCTCTCCCGGTGGAGGAGTGTTTTTGCCCGGCATCAACTTTGTTGACGGCCCCTGGGAGCCCGTGAACTGGGGCCCATTGGGGTGGCAGTACAGCATCAATCGTAAACACGGACTGGGAATTGCCAACAATTGGTTCTATACGCGTGGCCGGCACACCATCAATTTTGGAGTGGACACTCGGCGCACCTTCCAGGATGACCAGGAGTGTCAACTCTGTGCCGGCAACCTTTTTTTCGCCGCAAGGACGACCGCAGACCCAGTGAACGATGCAGAAGGTATTTTTACTGGCAACGGGTTCGCCAGTTTCCTGCTCGGAAACGTAGACGGCGCGCAGCGTTCGTATGCACCCATGACCAGGCTGCGAAATTTCTACATCGCTCCCTATTTTCAGGACAACGTGAAAATCACTCCGCGCTTTACCTTGAATTGGGGACTCCGCTGGGATCTGGCGTTTCCTTTCTCCAATGACAACCAGGCCAATCAACTTGTTTTTTTCAATCCCTCGATTCCAAATCCTCACGTCATCAGCCCGATCACCGGCCAACCGATGCTAGGGGCAATGGCACAGCTGGGCAAGAACTGCAACGGCTGTGCGGGGTGGGATCATCCGGATATGCAATGGAGGCACTTCAGCCCTCGCCTGGGATTCGCCTATCAGGTGAATAGCAAGACTGTCGTACTGGCAGGAATGTCGTTCAGCTTCCTGAATACAGGTGGCTTCGAATACGGAACCTCCCAGGTTGCGGTAAATTTTGGCAATACCTTGTATGGCAATGTGATTTTTGAAGATAATGGGGGGCAGATTCCCGGACTGGGTCAGTGGGATACCACTCCGCTTCCCTCGCCGATCAAGTCCACGTTCTCGCCCGGCTTCCCCGCTAACAATACCAGTGAGATTCACCGGCACATCGACCAGGCCTACAGCGAGTTGCTCACCATTGGAGTGCAGCGGGAATTGCCCTGGAAAATGTTCACTACGGTGTCTTACGTTCATAGCCATGACTTGCACTTGCCGGCTGCGTTGATCCGGCGAAATCAGCTCGATCCTAAAATTCCCGCAACGCTTTGCCCCGACGGCCTGTTCCGGGAAACGGAATGCGTGTTAGCGGTAAGTTGGATGAGCGACGCCGGACAGGCTGTTCTAAAAGGACTGGGTTTCGGACAATTCCAGGGACTCTATACACCGTACGAGAACTACATGAACGACTGGGGCAACAGACCCCTCATCCGGACGTTGGTTCCGTACCCGCAATACCGCGATATCAGCAACCCATTCGACACCACCGGCGCAGACAAATATGACGCCCTCCAGGTCGGCTTCCAAAAGCGCACGGGGAGTGGTTTAACCCTGCTGATGGCCTACACTTTCTCGAAGACCATCTCGAACACGGATAGCAGCGTCTCGAGATCCACTGTCAGAGGCTTGAACCAGTTTGATCCCGAGAGTGAGTGGTCGGTCGCCAGAGACGACCGAACTCACGTGCTCAGCATCAGCCAGGTCTATGAGCTTCCGATTGGACCGGGGAAAAAACTCTTGAACCAGGGGGGAGCCCTCAGGAAAAACCTGCTGGGTGGCTGGTCATTCTCCGGATCCTACCAATACACCAGTGGCACGCCGGTGCAGATCACCGCGGGTGGCCGTCCCCTATTCACCATCGCCAACCGCGCCAATATTTTGCCGGGCTCGTTCGATGTGAATTGGGACAATTACTACCGGGGTCTGCCTGTATTCAACATCAAGAAGTTTCAGTTTCCGGGGGCGTGGAGAGTGGGCAACGCCGCTCCATTCTATTCCGGCTTCCGAAACCCTTTCGAAAGCAACGAAACGTTGGGAATTTCCAAGCGATTCTTCCTGGGCGAGAGAGTCAATGCTGAGTTAAGAGTGGAATTCGATAATGTTCTGAACCGGATGAGAGTCTGCGGTGGCGACAAAATGGACAACAACGCGTATGATGTCGCCGGACTTGACCCCAACAATACGAATTTCAATTTTGGGATAGTCTCACCCGGTGCGGTTTGCCAGGGCAATACCCCAAGACGGGGACAGGCTTTCTTTAAGATGACATTCTGATGCAGTTCCGCTCCGAAGCTTGCAACACCCTCAACCATACAAATTTTCTAGTCGGCAACAACGTTACCTTGCACGACCCATATTCGGAATCTCCGGCGGCACCAAGCCACCGTGCAACTTGCAATTCGGATTGAAGCTGAGTTTCTGTGCGACACTTGCGGCAGCCGACTAGCTTTAGCGGATCAGAGTAGGAATGCCCTTGCTAACCGTGGGTTTGCTCCAGATTCTTACGCTGCTGCGCGGCTGCTACTTCGCCCGGTCTCTTGCATTTGCTCCAGCCTCAACAGTTCATGGATGGATGCAAGGTGTTGCCGGTCAAGCACCCACTGGGCAAGCAATGAAGGCAGGAAGCGAGTCAGCTTTCCCACTTTGAAGTGGGGGATGGCCTTCTGCTCGCACATCCGATGAATTGTGGGCTTGGAGACGTTCAATAGTTCGGCAAGGTCGGCCGCAGTCAGAGCGCGGCCGTAAGTTCGCAGGCGGGCAAGAACACCATCGGCAATCGCTGGTACCGAGGCGGGTATTGCATATTTATTCGAATTGTCATACTGCACAAAACCTCATCTCTCCGGTGGTCAGCCGGTAACTTTCGACCGCGGACACGGGTGTCTCTTCTTCGCGCTCAGCGCCTTCTTGATAACGCAACTTCTGATGCGCGAGCAGGAAGTGATGCACGTGTCGTGGTCGGACGTGAATCTGACCCGCCACACCGTGACGGTTCGCTACAAGCCCGAGTATGGCTTTAGTCCGAAGAACTATCAAGAGCGTGAGATTCCGATTCCCGCAAAGCTGGTGAAGGACCTGAAGGACTGGAAGGCAAAGGCCACGGCGGGTTGTGACTTGCTCTTCCCGACCAATGGGTGCAGGCCCAAGTTGGACTTCCTGGATTGTCTGAAGGCGGGCGCTGAGCGGGCGAAGCTCCAGAAGCAAGATTTCTGGCTGCACAAATTCCGAGCGACGTTTGCCACTTGGTCGCTATGGGCTGGGGTTGATTTACGCACTGTGCAGCAGTGGCTCGGCCACTCAGATATGGAGTCAACAATGCGCTATCTAAAGCCGTCACGCAGTCAGCAAGTGCGTGAGAAGGTCAATGAAATCTTTACTTAGATTCGAGTTGGCGGGTTTCTTGTCTTCAACGCACCCAAAGCCGCAACTGACTCCAATTGTGGAAACTAGAATTCCAGATCAAATCTACTACTGCGCCACTCCTCCAAAAGTCAAGCGAAGCCCCGTGCTCAAGATGAGGTCATTCTTCTTTATCCCGGTCGGTGGATTACTAACGTATAGATCGTCGAAGGACACTTGCCAGCCGAACCACCGACTCAGCTTCGTTACAGCGTGCGCATCGAATGTGTAGCGGTACTGTCCTGTATCCGAGACATTTGGAAAAAACTCGAACCGCTCACTGAACGTCGTCCGGTTCGAAAACGCATGCGAAAGATATTCACCGGCCATGATTTCTCCCGTCTTCAGTGTCAGCGGGGTTGAATAATACGACTGGTTGAACGCACCGCCTCCGTACACATCAAAAGTAGTGGGCTTTGTATTCATTACGTGATAGCCAAGGCCACCCGCCAAAATGTTGCGAAGATCAAGCTGCTGGAATTCGTCGTGATAAAAGTCAGTAAGCCCGTAGACAAAAAGCCGGTTCGTAACATTCAGGTCGATGCGTAAACCGCCGCCGATGGAATTGGCTGTGGTATTGGTTGGGCCCGCGGTTCCGTTGTTCGCAAAAATCGAAGTAGCGTATGCCGTGATCGTATCCCGTGAAGTTTTCCGCACCGCTTGCCCGGCGAGACTAAAATTCAGCGTATCCGAATTGCCACGTGTGACACTCAATCCGGTGTCTAGAAAACCACTCCAAAAGTCCGTCAAGTGCGGATTGCGAAGACGGTCGATTTCAGTATTGAAGGCTGTTTGTTCAGCTTCGTTTCGCATAGCTACGACACTGTCTTTCGATGCCGTAACCGTTCCCGCGTTCTTCGTAGCGACTACGAATCTTCCATCGCCTGTTGTCACCGTCCCCGCGATCGTTTCCCCGTCTTTCAAGGCAAAATAAAGTGGCTGCTTAGATTGAATCGAAGTGATCGCGTCCCACTGGATACTCACATCTCCCGCAAAATCTGACTTCATCACCAGCACTTTGGCGTCGGACTTCACAATCGTACCCGTCAACCGATCGCCATTTTTCAGTGTCACTTCATCTGCATGCGCTGCCCCCACGAAAAATGTCCCGAACAACAGCAGAAGCATTCCTTTCTTGTTCATGTGATTCCTCCGTTTGCCAGGAATTCGGCTCTAAATGTCGATCCCGAGAAGACCGGCATCAAGCTTTGTGGAAGGGCACGGCTCAGAAGCGTCCTCTGAGAGACGACCTGCCACTATACCGACCACGTCGCCGAAGCGCGGATTAGGTCCCGGATGTAACCTGCGACTGCGCGATCGCTGGCAACAACTGGCTGGCCAAACGATCTTTGGCTACGAAAGCGTCTACCCGACTCAAAGCTTGTTCAGGAACATCTACCGCGCCTGAGAGCATGATGATTGTCGCTTGCGGCTTAAGCTGTCTCATTTCAATGGCAACTTCTTCCCCATTCATCTCAGGCATAAAATAGTCCACGATTACCACGTCAACCGAATGCGTGGAGGCAAGTTCCAGTCCCTCGCCGCCACTGGGAGCGGTAAGAACGGTGTACCCAAAGCTCTCGAGAAATGCTTTTTCGCACTCAAGCACGGCTTGGTCATCGTCAATGCAAAGGATCACCTTGCTTTTAGGCTTCAATTGGACGGGCGAGCCCATAAGGCTAAATCCCCAAAGGGCAGTGTCAGGATTTTGGCTTGCGGAAGCTGTTTCATCATTGCTCACCCTGGTCTTCTCCGGGCGAACCCTTGCACGCGATCGGCAATTCCATGCCGAACGTGAATTAGCCATCGAAAAAGGGAAGCACGCCCGCGCCCTTCCCCCGAAAGGCACAAGTTGGCTTGCTCCCCGAGCATATGCGACCAACCTGTTCGGACCGCTTGCTCCGCTCAGATTTGAACACCCGTTTCGTGCCATCGTCAGTGACGACCGTCACGCCCTCACGACGCCAAAACACCTACCCGTTGCGCCTCACTGTCGACAGCGGCGATCAGACGCGTGTGCACCAACGTCGGTCCCTTAGAACTCCTGAGGCAGCCCAGCCTGACTAATGGGCAACGGGTCGCCGCCTCACCGCACGGTATACGGCAAGAAGCAAGATTGCTCCGATGATCGACACAATGAAACCAGCCGATTGCCCTTCGCCATACCAACCAATGGCACGGCCAATCCCAGTGGCCACCACCGCCCCCGCGATCCCAAGCAGGGCCGTAACAATAAATCCTCCAGGATCTTTCCCCGGCATGATAAGTTTCGCTAACGCGCCGATTACAAGCCCTATCAGCACAACCCACAGCCAATGCAACATATCGTCCTCCCTTTCGGCAGAGCATTCACTCTCTGAGACCGCCGACAGACCACAATTGAGTTTCTGCCTCATTTGTGGCCTGCCGCGCCGGCACCCCGTTCTGCTAGGCCGCTTTCTTCTTGGTGGCAGGCACCCTGGCAAGGTTTGCGATAGCTTGCGCCCGCAACACGAATTTGCTCTCTGCCAGGTCGCGAACAGTCCGAATGCCGAATGCTTTCAGCAACAGATCGGCATCATTCTTAGAAATGCCCTCTAATGCATCTACTGGCGCGTCTGCGAGCTCTTCGAATGTCTTCATCTCATAAGCTTTGTCGAGATGCCTACTCATGTCTGCCATAAAGATTTTCCTTATTTGATTGTCTGCGCGGGGCCCCTGGAGCCTGCGCATCTAGAAAAATGAAGATGTGTGATGGCCTGGCCCGCACTGTCATTCCATAGTTCTGAGAGATCAGTCAAGCATCTCCGACGACAAATGTTTTCTCTAAAGGATCGAAATGCTACCTTGGCGGTAGGTGCGGCATCCACCTGTCCGCGTGCCACCAAGGTATTAGTGAGCGTTAGCCGGCCTTCTTCGTAAACACATTGCCCACGCCCTTGGCCACGCCTTTCACTTTCTCGGCTATTCCCTCGCTCGCAGGATTCGAAAGGCAGGAGCTTAGTTGTTCGCCAACCGCACTCGGCAAGCGCTGCTTCAAGAAACCGATAACAGTCTCAATTGCCAGCCTGGCTTTGTCGTCAGGAAGCCCTGTTTTGTCAGTTAATAGTTTGACGAGTTCATTCATAGCATCCTCCTATGAAAACGGACGCAGGCGGTTACTACCGGAGCTGGTCCGGATGTAACGTTATGCAATTGTTAAAAAAAGACCATTTTCAACATTGCTACCAGGTATACGGGCAAATCATCGAACCAGACTGACTATCCGACGGTCTCCCGCTTTGATGTATCGCTAGCCGGAATTACGGTAAGGGGTGCCTTCAGCTGGAACTCCAAAAGAGTTTCTGACGGCAATTTGATCTGCTCCCCCTTGGTTAACGCCTGGACCCCTGTTCCGGTACCAGCTCCTGCAGCAGCCCCAATCGCGGCACCTTTCCCCCCACCCGCAATCGCCCCGATCACGGCCCCAACCGCAGCACCACCTCCGATAACGGCCGCGCTCCGTTTTCCCCGAGACGCTCCCTGTTTGGAAAATTCCCCGGACTGAACATCGTAGGTCTTGCCACCGAACGTGATCTTGGACATGACCAGGACGACCGCTGAGCTGCCCGTAAAATGTCCGGCGCTCTTCGACGAGACCAACCGGGTCTCCACGTCCGCATTCTTCGGGATGACCGTTTTATCTTCAATCACGATGGGCGAGTCGAGCGACGCACGAAACGTGTCACCTTCTTTATTCTTCTCGGAATCTACCGGATCGATGAGTCGGACAGTCATCCCCGTACCCTGCGGGATGGTTACACGGACTGGCTCAGGCACAGGTAGTGCGGGTTGTGGAGCAGCCTGAGTCTGCGGCGAGGCAGAGGAGGCAACCCTAGCAACCGGCGCAGCCGCTTGTGCCGGTTTCGCGGTCTTCTTCATAGTGCGCTGGCCGACTGGGGGCGAAATTGCGGCAGACACCACTTGCAGATTATTGACAACCCCTTTGACACCTTCGACCTGTTTAGCAATGTCCTCGGCCGTGCTGAGGGCTGTATCCGTCTTAACGCTACCAGAGAGTACGACAACGCCGCTGTTGCACTGAATGTTGATGGGATCTGCGGCGAGTGCGGCATCCGCTTGGATCTTGGTTTGAACATCGGTCGTGATTTCAGCATCGCTGCGAGCGCGCGAGCAGGCGATTAGTCCGATAGCAAGCAACAATGTGGGCAGTGAGACAATCCACCTCTTTGTGTACATACGACCTCCAATAAAATCTTTGAACCCATCGTCTGGACATTTGTTCCATGGCCTCCAGTGGGAAACCGATCCAATATTCCGCAGGAGCGGGCGAGGTGACCCTATCGACAGCGATTGCTGCGACCTGATCATGTCAACGGGTCAGGTATCGTGTCGCGACTGTCTGCTAGTTCCCAATCTTCTCCTTTTCGGCTGCTGCACTACAAGTCATTGCTGCGCCGCGCCACCCCGCTTAACCAGCGTTGAGAAGTCTTCCGCTGTGAAGGGATAGTGGCGTACTAGTATTCTCTCGTTGTGCTCAGACTTGTGTCGAACCGATTCCCTGGAATATTCGGCCCGTGCCTCAGGGGGTGTTGTGTCCCGTGGTGGGAACAGCTCTTCGGAGAGGCGACAATTACCTACCAAGTCTACTGTTTTGGCTAATCTCTGCGATGACGGGCATCACGGTTCAGTGTGATGGAATGGAGACTGCGAGCCCGTCCGGACAGCTGTTACGCGGATGAGCACCACGAGCAGGCATCGCTGCTATCTGCGGTGTGTGCAAAAGGAAACAGGTTGATTTTCCAGCCACTTAACCCGCCATCGGTTCTTTCGGTGTTGATTGTAGATGCCCGAGTCTCATAGAACTACTATAGTTTGGCTACAGCCCGGACACTCTCCTGACCTGCAAGTTGAAACGGCAGGCGCCACAGTTGAGAGGCGCCATTCTCCGATCACCAACAAGGGTGATGGAACTCACTGAGCCGGCAACTAAATAAGCGGACCCTTCTAAAAGAGGGTACAAGTCGTGTCCGTCTGCTCTTGGAAGCCCACAACCGTTCGTGGGGGCCGGCCGACTGCAGCTGAGTTTCTTGGGTCTCTTGTTCAGCTGCAGGCCACACTCGTCCAATGTCCTCTCAGGTTTAAGTGGATGCACTGGAATGGCATCCCGCCGTCGAAGAGCGCACTCTCCCGAGCGAAATGTGCGGCGGAACACTTCGACGGCAGTGGAAATTGCCTCCATTGGCAAGCATTGGTCTGAATGGTTAAGGGACACAGCTGAAAGCAACGTACCGTCAAGCAGGGATTCGCCAATGCCCACGGTAGTGGTGCTTTCCAAAGCGAGCTGAGACCAGGGTCCCTTCAGTTGCCCGATGAGGTCCTGGCTCATTATCCGAGACAAGGAGATCACGATGAAATCTGAAAGCCAGGCATTCCGCCTGATTGCATGTGTTGTCCTACTCGTGTTAGCGGCTGGAATTTCAGTCTGCGCACAGGACGGCAAGCTTACTATTCATGTCACCCCCAAGCAGACGTATGTCTTCGTGGACGGGCGTGCTCTCGGCGAGGCGAGCCACCACCACTCCCTTAGCCTCAGCGCCGGCAACCACAAGATTGATCTGGTCAACTATGGCTATAACCCGACGAGTCGTACCGTCACAATTACCGCTGGAGAAACTGCCAACCTCGAAGTCACCTTGGAACCAGTCGCCGGAACCGTCTCTGGACCATTCGGCGCGATGACGATTGAAGGGGCTGCACGGGACGCTGTGCTGCTCAACGGGAAAACTCCTGACTACTTCGTTGGCCACGGCGACGAGTTCAACCACAACTGGTGGTGGAAGCAAGAGCTTGTTGTTCCGCCGGGAACACACCAGGTGACGGTACTGGGAACGGACAAGGAGATTTGGGCCGGGCCAGTCGACGTTCCTGCGAACCAGCGTGTGGTCGTGGATATCCCCAAAGGTGTTCGAAAGACTGTACCCTGGCCTCGTGGAGAAAAGCTTAGCGCTATACCACGCTTCACCGTAGGCATGGCCAGTGCAACCGTCGCTGTAGCCAAACCTACCGCGCAGTTGTCTGCAAACACAGCGCAAGTTAACTGCGGCGATGCCTCGCAACTCAAGTGGTCTACGTCCGATGCCCCCCGCGTTGAGATCACCCCGATTGGGCCGGTTGCGACCACGGGGGAACAAGCAATTCAACCCAAACAAACCGTTACCTATGAACTGACAGCTTCAGGTCCTGGAGGCACTGCGACTTCTAGCGCGACCGTCAGTGCGAACAACTCCATCCAGGCAAGTCTGGGGCTCTCACCGGCGGAGATCCGTTACAAGCGGGTGGGGGACAAAGTTGTCGGGGATAGTAACACTACACTGAACTGGACAGCCACCAATGCCTCCGCGGTATCGATCGATCCGCTGGGCTCTGTCAATACCAGCGGCAGTCGCACCCTGCAGGTCACTCCCCACAAGACCGACTTTGGACCGGTGGATGAGACCGTCAACTACACGCTTACTGCGAGCAATGGTTGTGGTGTGACGGAAACGCGGACAGCCACCCTGCACATCGTTGGCTCGATTGAGCAACCAGAAATGAAACTCTCGATGCGCAGCATTTACTTTCCGACCGACCGGCCGAGAACGATCAAAACGAACGCTGCCTTGCTCCCGAGCGAACAGGACACCCTCAAGTCGGTGGCAGATGGCTTCAAAGGTTATCTTGCGACCCAGTCCGATGCCCGCCTGGTCCTTTCTGGCCACGCCGATCAGCGTGGACCGGAAGGATACAACCAAGCTCTTTCCGAAAGGCGAGCTGTGCTAGCCAAGCGCTTCCTTGTCGAACAGGGAGTACCCGAAGCCAACATTGAGACTCGTGCATACGGCAAAGCACACAATCTGAGCGCCGATCAGGTCAAACAACTGGTGGAGCAGGACTCCAACTTAACCGCTGAAGACCGGGAGAAGGCCCTTCAGAAGTCGCAGACCACTGTCCTCGCTTACAACCGACGCGTGGACTTCACCTTGAGTACGACGGGACAAGAGTCAGCCCACGTGTATCCGTTCAACACGAAAGACTTCGCCAGGCTGGTTGACAGAAACGGCCCGACAAACGAAGGCACGGTAGAACTGGCCGCGCAAGAAGAGAAGATTAAGAACTAGTCGATCGCCCTTTCCACCGTCGGAACGGGGAAAGGGCAACGGCTTCATGCGGGCGGCCCCAGAGTCGGAAAATCGTGCCGGGACGTGACGCGGCTGGGACGGCGCTCTGGGTACGAATTTCCAGCAAGGAGACACCGATGAAAGGGTTCAAGCAGTTTCTGCTTAGAGGTAACGTCGTAGACCTGGCAGTGGGCGTTGTCATCGGCGCTGCATTCGGTGCCGTAGTTACGGCGCTGGTGAAGGACCTGCTTACACCGTTGATTGCTGCTCTGGTGAAACAACCAGATTTCTCGAGTTTTAGTTTCACGCTCAATGGCAGCAAGTTCCTGTACGGCGAATTTACCAACGCTTTGCTGTCGTTCTTGATCATTGCGGCCGCCGTCTATTTCTTTGTCGTGCTGCCCATAAATGCATTGATTGCCCGTACGCGCAAGGAACCTGTTCCGGCAGATCCGACAACACGCAAGTGTCCGGAATGCCTGAGCGAGATACCCATCGATGCGCATCGTTGCGCATTTTGCACAAGCGAGATGACCAATCCGATGGCGCGTGTCGCCTAGGTGACGAGTTGAAGGCAACCACTGCTCCATAGAGAGTTGCACTCCGATGCCGGATGCGCGACGGTCTGCACTATTGGCGCGCAGCCAGATCGCGATGGCTCGTGGATCAATCGAAAGGACTCCGGGTGTGAATTCTCGGAGAACGCCCCGTTCTTGCGGAGTTCAGAAATAGAACGTTTGTCAGGATTCTTCAAGAGCCGGGCTCGGTGACGAATTCTCTTAGAGATTTTAGCCCCCTTCCCCTGGCCACTATGCTGCGTCGTGAGTGAGACTGCGCTTGGTCACTAGTGCCGCGGAGCCTGGCAGTTGAGAATTCAAGTCCGAAATGTCACGTACTACAAGCCGACTTCACAGGACTAATCCCGCCATGGAAGCCGGATAGCTTCCGGTTTGCCGACCATCCGTTCAATGCGCGATGGGGCACGGGATTTTTGCGGACAACAGCCGCAACCCAATCCAACTTGCAGCTCATTCGATGTTCGCGTGATGAGAAAGACTGGTATACGTATCCGCTGGTAGAATAGCGAGCATGTGGGGACGTCCGGCTTTCCTGTGCCCCGAGCCGGTCGCCGTTTGACAATGTCCAAATACCTCTTTGGAAACTACGTTCTTGATGTGGACGAGCGAAAGCTCCTTCGAGACAATGGGGAGATTCGCCTTCGGGGCAAACTGTTCGATACGCTTTGCGTGCTGGTGGAGAATGCCGGCAAGCTCGTGCGCAAAGACGCATTCATGGAGTCCGTATGGCCGGATTCCGTCGTCGAAGAAAATAATCTGGATTACTGCATTTCGCAGTTACGCAAACTGCTTCACCCGGCGAAATACATCGAAACGGTGCCACGGCATGGTTATCGATTCGTTGCGCCAGTGAGAAACGTCGTGGGTTCAGCGGCCTCACAAGCTGTGGCAGTAGGGGGGCAGCCCATCACTCCACTGCCCCGCCAGGACATAAGGTTTTCAGTCACGGAGGATGGCGTGCGTCTTGCCTGGGCCAGCATCGGTGACGGACCGCCGTTGGTGAAGGCGTCGAACTGGCTGACACATTTGGATTTCGAGTGGGGAAGCCCTATTTGGCAGCACTGGTGGACAGAACTCAGCAAACACCACCGGTTGATCCGGTACGACGAGCGTGGTAACGGCATGTCGCAGCGCGATGTTCCTGACGTGAGTTTTGACACCTGGGTGCACGATCTGGAAACGGTGGTGGATGCGGCGGGACTCGATCGCTTTTCTCTGCTCGGGATTTCGAGGGGCGGCGCTATCGCCATAGCTTATGCGGTGAGGCATCCCGAGCGGGTGAGCAAACTGGTGCTCTATGGCGCATTTCCCGTCGGACTCTACCATTACGGCAGCCCGGAAGAGATCGAGGCTCGGCGTGCATTGATCAGCCTGACACGGCTCGGCTGGGGACTTCACCATCCCGCATTCTGCAGAATGTTCACCAACCGTTTCATACCCAACGCCACGCCTGTCCACGAGACGTGGTTCGACGATCTGCAGCGGGTGTCAACCTCGGCTGAAAATGCCGCAAGACTTATCGAGGTCGATTTGACCATCGACGTACGTAGGTTCTTGCGACAGGTGCAAGTCCCGACGCTGGTCGTGCATTGCGATCGCGACCAGGTGGTCTCGCCCGAGCACGGCCGCCAGTTGGCCGCCGAAATCCCCAACGCCCGCTACGCTTCTCTACCCAGCGCCAACCACCTGCTTCTTGCTGAGGAACCGGCCTGGAAGATCCTGCTGCAAGAGTTCTCTGCGTTCATGGGCTGGCGCGAGGAAGCTGCCGCACAAACAGCCGAAATCGCGGCCTCCTGATGGGTGCCGCATTGTTCGGAGGGAAAAGAGGGCGGCCTGGAGCCCTTTTTTGTTCTCTTAAGATCACGCAGCCGAGTGTTGGTTCTGGGCGATCAGTTCCTCAGGGTTGCGGTACGTCGCCAACGACGGGATCAGTTTGGGCACGCGCTTCTGATAATCCTGATACTTCGAACCGTGAACGACGATCAGGTCGCGCTCTTCCCAGCGGATCGCCGTCAGGATATACGCGGACGTAAGCAGCGCGAACAGCAGGTGCGCTCCGGTCATCGTTGGGGTAGCCCAGAAAGCGATCAACCAACCAACATATAACGGATGACGTACATAGCGGTAGAACAGTGGCGTTCGGAATTCGAGGTACGTGTATGGCTTGCGCGCAAGATACAACGCCACCTGCCGAAGCCCGAACAGGTCAAAGTGGTTAATCAACAGCGTGGCAACGAACACTAGGGCGAAACCTAAGCCGAACACTACGTTGATGGCGTTCCGAACCATCGGATTAGTGACGTTCCAAATAACGCCGCCGATTGGTTGCCAGAAGGCGAACAGCGCGATCAGCAACAGGCTGGAACACAGCACGTACGTGCTGCGTTCGGCAGCCGCCGGAATGAATCGGGTCAGCACCTCTTTGAATGCGGGCCGTGCCATAACGCTATGCTGCACTGCGAACATCAGCAGCAGCAGAGCATCAATGACTAGAGCCGGCAAGAACGACACGCGGGCTGTGGAGTCCATGGACTTCGGAACATACAAATTGCCGATGAACCCGACGGCATACACAAACGTCAGAAAGAACACCAGGTAACTGACCAGCCCGTACGCAAATACCGCTAAACGCTTTACCATAGCAACCATCCTTTTTGGACCTGGCGTTTGGCCGAGGTTCCCCGTGAGATGCTGCAAGGTTAGCGGCGCCCGGCGCGAATGTCCTTTGGCGGTCCTGAAATGTTCCTGAGGAAGTTCTGAGAAACAGGGTGGCAGTGCAATCCGGTGGAATAAAGGGTTTCAAGTGTCACGGGCAAGCGCGAAGTAATCCCAAGGTAAGGTTAGCCGACCATCCATCCGGAACCGGAACCCACTTTCCCGGAGCCCGATTTCGGTGCGCCTAGCGCAGGCATTCGGGAAGGCTGGCTGTTGTCGGTTAGCTTTGACTTGCCTTGCTCGTCGAGCCTACGATTTGCCTTAGAGGGTAGGTGATCGGAGCGGCTTCCCCATGGCGGACCACGCGGTCGGCGAGGACGTGCTTGTCGGCCAGACTCTGGGTCATTATCGCATCGCGGAAAAGATCGGCGCCGGAGGAATGGGGGTTGTCTATCGCGCTCACGATGAGCAACTGGAGCGCGACGTCGCCCTCAAAGTCCTTCCCGCTGGCATGCTGGTTGACAAAGCCAGCCGCAAACGTTTCCGCAAAGAAGCGGTTTCTCTCGCCCGTCTGAACCATCCCAACATCGCCACCATCCATGAGTTCGGAACAAAAGATGGTACTGATTTTTTGGTCACCGAGTACATCGTCGGGCAAACACTTTCAGACCGCCTCACCTCCGGCCCGCTGCCCTCTACTGAAGTCATTCGATTAGGCCTGCAAGTCGCAGAGGGCCTTGCGGCAGCGCACCAGCAAGGGATCGTCCACCGCGACCTGAAACCGGCCAACCTGCGCATCACAACCGACAACCGGCTAAAGATTCTTGATTTTGGGCTCGCCCAGTTCACACGCCCGGACGCAGACGTGGCGAGCACCATTAGCCTCACCAGCCTCACGGCATCTCAGCAAGTCACGGGAACGCTGCCTTACATGGCACCGGAACAATTACGCGGCGAACCTGCAGACCCGCGCACCGACATCTGGGCCGCTGGGGCGGTTCTCTACGAAATGTGCACTGCGCACCGTCCTTTTCCCGATACCAACGGGCCGATGCTCATTGACGCCATACTCAACAAACCGCCAGAGCCACCCAGCAAGGTGAATCCGCGCACCTCACCCGGCCTCGAGACAGTCATCTTGAAAGCACTCGAAAAAGATCCTGCCCGGCGCTACCAAACTGCCCAGGAGTTGCAGGCTGATATCGAGCGCTTGACATCGGGTGTGAGGCCTGCCGCCGCACGTCCCCCCTGGTCTTCCCGCTCCCTGCTGATCGGGAGCGCACTGCTGCTGATTGTGCTGGCTGCGCTCGTAACCGGGTACGTGCTCGTCAAGCGCCACGGCCCCCGTTCTGCCTCGACTACGCCTGCAACTGCCCGCCGCTCAGTTGCGGTTCTGGGTTTCAGGAACCTCTCTGGACGCTCCGATACTGCATGGCTCTCCACGGCGCTCTCAGAAATGCTTACGACAGAAATTGCAGCGGGAGAGAAACTGCTTACGATCTCGGGTGAGAACGTGTCCCGCGTGAAAGCTGAGCTTTCGCTCCCTGAGACCGATACGCTAGCTGCCGATACGCTCACCCGTCTACGAAGAAATCTTGGTACCGATTTTGTTGTGCTCGGCTCGTATCTCGACCTCAGCCAAGATTCCGCGGAAGGTATTCGCCTCGATCTCCGAGTTCAGGACGCGCAAACCGGTAACCTAATCGCCAGTTTTACGGTGCGGGGTCAGGAAGGCAAGCTTGACCAACTCGTCACGGATGCCGGTGTACAATTGCGCCAAAAGTTGGGCATTCCCCAGGTGACGGAATCCGAGGAGGTCGCCGCCAAAGCCTCCCTCCCCGCCAATCTCGAAGCCTCGCGCTACTACGCGCAAGGCCTGGAAAAATTGCGCAGCTTCGATCCTCTGGCTGCACGCGATCTCTTTCAGAAGGCCGTTGCTGCTGACCCGCAACACGCGATGTCTTATGCCAGTCTCGCGGCGGCCTGGAGCGCCCTCGGGTATGACCTGAAATCCGCCGAGGCTGCCCGCAGGTCCTTCGAGCTTTCTACCCATCTCCCCCGCGAGGAACGCTCCCTGGTGGAAGGTCAGTATTACGAGGCTGCGCACAAGTGGGATAAAGCCGTCAATACCTACAAGGCGCTATACGGGACTTCTCCCGATAATCTCGACTACGGTCTCAAGCTGGCCAGCGCTCAGGTCAATGCCGGTCAGGGCGAAGCGGCGTTGGCTACGGTCACTTCCTTGCGCAAACTTCCTGCGCCCAGAGGCGATGATCTTCGCATCGATGTACAGGAAATTTCGGCCGTGCGTTCATTGTCCGACTACAAGCGCCAGGCCGATCTTGCGGCCAAGCTTGCCGACAAGGCAGAAGCGCAGGGCGCACGCCTCCTGATTGCACGTGCTCGCCAGGCCCAATGCAGCGCCACTCGCAATCTGGGCGATCCTAAGCAAGCCATTTCTTTTTGTGAGCAGGCGCGCCAGATCTCAGCCGGAGCTGGTGATCGTGCTGCCGAGGCGGCCGCCATCAACAGCATTGCCAATGCGCTCTACGACCAGGGAGACCTTCCGGGCGCCCAGAAGATGTACCAGGAAGCCGCTCGAATCTACCGGGCGATGGGCAACCAGGGCGGTCTTGCGGGCGCCATTGACAACATAGCGAGTGTGATTGGCGACCAAGGCAACACTGCCGAAGCTCGCAAGATTTCCGAGCAGGCGCTCGCCATCTACCGCGACACGGGCAACAAGATAGGCATGGGCGAGACCCTTAATAACATCGGCACCGATTTGATCGTCCGGGACGACCTTTCTGGAGCTCAAAAAGTTTTCGAGCAGGCCCTGGATATCTGGCGCGAGATCAAGGCGCCTAGTGGAACCGCCGTCGCTCTCCATAATATTGGAGACATCCGCAAGGCGGTCGGCGACTTAGCGGGAGCAAGACGAGCCTATGAGGAATCCTTCACCACCTTTCGCGATAATGGCGAAAGGAGCAAGTCGGCGTACCCACTGATAGGCCTCGCCAGCGTTCTGACTGCTTCCGGCGAATTCACAGCCGCACAGAAGAATTACGAAGAAGGTATTTCTCTCTGCAAAGAAGCGGGCGAGAAACACGAACTGGCGATAGCGTCGGCCGGTCTGGGAGACCTGTACCTCCAGCGAGCCGATCTCGGCGGTGCCCGCCAGTACTACGAAACCGCACTGAACGCACGCAAAGAACTTGGCGAGAAGGAAGCTACCGCAGAAAGCCTGCTTCAACTTGCTGCACTTTCCATTGAAGACGGACGCCCGGGTGACGCAGACGCTCCCGCCCACCAGGCTCTCGAACAATTCCAAGCCGAGAAGATGACGTCCCAGCAGGTTTGGGCCTACGCAATTCTCGCGCGAGCATATCTGGCGCAAGGCAAGTTAGCCGATGCCCAGAAATCGATCTCCTGGGGTAGCCCGATTACACAACGCACCCAACAGCGTGATGTTCGCATCGAATTTCAGATCGTAGCGGCTCGCGTCCAAGCCGGCAGCGGTAAACCTTCCGATGTCGACAGTGCTCTTCGCACACTTGACTCAGCCATCAAGGAGTCCAACAGAATCGGGCTCTTTCGTCTCGCCTACGACGGCACACTTGCATGGAGTGAGATTCAGATCAGGTCGGGTAATAGCGTCGAAGGCCACACCCGTCTGGCGACACTCCAGAAAGATGCGTTGAGCAGGGGCTATCTCCTGGTCGCCCGTAAAGCCGCCAAAGCGCAGTAGACGAAGTGTGCGAGCCAGCGTCTTTCTCTGGCGAAATCTCACGAGACCCGCATTTGTTCTTAGCCCCGGAAAAAGCTGTCGTTGTGAGAAGGAACGGCTCCCGGACTTGCCCTAGAATCAGGGAGGGAGAACCGAATGCAAAGTCGTAAGCCTGCTCGCTTTCGTTGCCTTGATGGGTGCTCTGCTGTTGATTGGCTCAGCCGCTTTTGCCAGTCTTCAGCGAAAAGCAACTCTTACGGATTCTGGGCGGATGACGGGCTACCCTTACCTAACCCGGTAAGGTAAGGTTTCCCGGCAATCCATCAGCCATCGCAGGCCGGTATTCCAAAGCCTTTTAAACCGCAGCCGCTCTTTCGCCAGTTAGCGCTGCCCCGTTTGCTCCGTTGGAGGCTGATACGGATCGGGCGTGCCCATCTTGATCGGTGGATATTTCTTCAAGCTCTCCTCAAAGTCATTGACGATTTTCATCATTGGATAGGTGACCTTGGATAGGTGACCCAACCATCCTGGATGAGAACATCGTTCTCTTCCTTCAAATCTGTCAGCAGGTTAATGATTTTGGGAAGCGGCAGTCGCTGGGGCGCGGCGTACATGTTCTCCTGCCAAACGAGATGCATTTTCCAATTCCGCCACTTAACTGCTTGTAAACGGTCAGACACATAGGCGGGGAACCCGTCGCGGTTCGAGCGTTCCTGTTTGCCAAGGAAAAAGTCCATCTGATCTACGCCATCAATCGGCCGATCTTTCGGGATTTCAGCTCCTCCTATATGGGCAAGAGTTGTAAACAGGTCCACCATGTGGACGATTTCGTTGCTCACACGGCCAGCGGGAATTTTGCCCGGCCAGCGGATGGTGAATGGCGCACGCAGCGAGGCCTCCATGGCAGTGAAATAAGTACCTCTCCAGGGTCCGCTGTCGCCTTCCCATGGGTGGGTAGCCTCGGGACCGTTGTCGCTGGTGAAGATTACGATCGTGCTGTCTTCGATGCCGGCCTCCTTAATCGCATCGAGGATTTGGCCGGTGCGATAGTCCATCTCGGCGAGACAATCCGCCCAATCGCCATTCCCGGTCTTGCCCGCGAACTCGGGATTCGGCAGCGTTGGCATATGAAAGAGTGAGAACGAGACGTAGGCAAAAAATGGTTTGCCGCTGCTGGCGTTTCTTTTTATGAATTCCACAGCGCGTGTGGTGATTTCCTTTTCCATGGCCCGCCGATGATCTAAATCCAACTCGGCGACCTTGTGAGGCTTCCCGCCTTTGCGCACCTCATAAATGGGCTCAGCGGGAACCAAATGGGGGTCCCAGCCTTGCTTTGAGCCGACGGACGGCCATAGGGAATGAGTGTCGTTTAGCTCAGGCCAAAAAACCTCGCTATAGGTGCGCGGGATGCCGTACCACTCATCGAAGCCTCGATTTGTGGGAAGGCGCGCTTCCGCGCTGCCCAGGTGCCACTTACCCCAGATCCCGGTAGCGTAGCCCTGTGCTGACAAACGCTGCGGCAGCGTAATCTCCCAGGTGGTTAGTCCTTCGGGGACGCCCCCACGCGGCACCTGGTAGGTTCCCGAGCGAATGGGAAAACGGCCGGTCATCAGCGCCGAACGCGACGGAGTGCACTGAGCCTCAACATTGAAATTCAATAGTCGGGTGCCCTCGCTGGCAAGTTTGTCGATTCTGGGCGTAGGCGCTCCACGAAGGATGCCGCCGCCATAGATCCCGAGCTCGCCATAGCCGAGATTGTCTGTGAGCATCAGGACGATGTTAGGATTCGCCCTGCTGGCAGCCAGCGACCTCTGCTGATGTTTTCCCTGCTCCGGTGAGTGCGACGGCGGCTCCTGCCCAGCCAGAGTCAGCACCGTGGAGACTACGAGAACGACCCCGGCCCGCTTGTTCTTACTCAGAAGAGTCATGGTTCCTCCGACAACAACTCCGCATCTACCGTGAGGGAGATTCGGACACCAAATGGCTATGGGGCGGAGTTTACCCCTGTTTTCCTCTATGACAAAGGGGGGCAACCCGTTTGAATTCACAACAGATCCTATGCCGCTGCACTTCCCGCTATCCACCAGGGGCACACTTCACGTGATATTCGGCACCAGTCAGCTGGTACTGCTTTCCATTTGCAGCGCTGCTTATCAACCTCAGCCTGGTTCGCACCAACGAAGCATGGGGGTCGGCGCGGCGAGTTCTACTCTGGACCGCTGGCTTACCGTTGTTTGGCTTTTTCAGCTTTGCGGTTTACTCGGCTATCTTTCTGTTTCCCTTAGGACCGGGGGCTTATGGCCCCGGCGTTAACATCGGCTGGCCTCCGCGATTCGCATTTCTTACGTACATGCTGTGGGTCGTGATCTTAGGTTGGCAGGCGATCCGGTGCAGCCGTAGAGCCTCTGCTGAAAACGATGCACGAATAACGTAGGTGAGTGAATCAGGCGGTCTCGCGAACTAAAAGAGCTCGATGGTCGCCGCGTGACCGGAAGCGGAAGCGAGTCGACCGTCCCGGGTAACTAAGGCAGCTCCGAGTTTTTCGGCGAGCGCGATGTAGGCAGCATCGTAGGCAGAAAAGTTATGCCGCAGTTGCCAAATCCGGGGCACCAGCACGAGATGAGGATACCGAGTCATGCGGAGATCCAGCAGATCGCGGACGGCCTCATCAGCACGCTGTCCAGAGACAACTCCTTGGTGCGTAAGACGCCGCAGCACCTGGGTGACTTCAAGATCCAGGAGATGAGGCGCGTGCAAGGTTTCGTTACGCGAATAAATTCTCCTCTCAATGCGCTGCCCGGAAGATGTCTGAAGAAGCCAATCAACTGCGGCAGACGCATCCAGGACAATCATCGCGCCTCGCGCTCTTCTCGTACCAGGAGAGCGGTATCGATCTGGGCCGAAACCGGCTTGCGCTTGTGCAGGCGCTCGCGCAATTCTGCAAGCGTTGGTCTTTCGGCGATTTCCTTGATTTCCGCTAATAGATAATCCGAAAGCGACATGCCCGCCATGGCGGCGCGAGCTTTCAGTCCTCGGTGTAGGGCATCGGGTACATTGCGAAGTTGAATCATCTTTGACATGTCACAAGCATACTTTCATGTGAACCACATGTCAAGATAACCTCAGGCTGAACGCGGTTATGAATGTTCGGAGTGTGCCAATGGTGTGCGAGAACTATGCCAGATAGGCGAGGCTTCTTCAGCACCACGAATGATCAGCGACTGACGGCCGATCAGCCGTAAGCTTTCATAGTGCCGCGATAGATTAGCTCGCTACAACCGTCCGGGCACATGCGGACAATGGTCTGAGCGGCGATGTTGAACGCAACTACCACGTAGTTCTGCTCGGCTTACCTTCGGCGGCGATAAAACGGTACGCCGTAGATACTGTCCTCCAGTTTCTGAAACTGCACACGGTCGAATTGCCCGGGAGTGATGAGCCCGAGACGCATGGATATTCGCGCAGTGATATTCGGCGGCAGTTAGCTTTTGAACGGCGCGCGCCGGTGACGGTGCGCAGCCTGCCCGAGTGGCGCAGCAAGTATCTCCACCTCATGATGCGGCGGGGACGGAAAACGGCCAAAGTAGCGATGGCCCGCCGACTGGCGGTTCGTCTGTACTGGATGATGCGTCAGGGGTGGGACTATCCGCAGTGGAGCAAGTTCGGTTCGCACGCGGGACAGCACGGAAATCGCGATGGTGTGCGGTAGAACACCGAGTTATTGATTGGGCGTCCTGCTCCTCTTCACCGAGGAGTTCGAAGTAGTAATCATGATCGCAGTTCGAGACCGAAGAGATGCATGGGTCGGACCGTAGCCAATCAGCAGAATGCGCAGCAGCAGCTCCGGATCAATTGGATAACCCCAGCTGCGTGATTGTCGGAGTGCAGGCCACGGCCGCACGCTTGAGTCAGGAGACGGTGGCGGCGCAAGAGATGCTGACCCGTTTCGCCGAGTGGCAAGGACGAGCGCCCGAATCGGTGGCAGCCGACACGACGTATGGGAATGAAGAGTTCTTACAGTGGTTGGCGGATCGCAACATCACTCCCTATATGCGGACCCGCGACAGCATCCACCGCAAAAACAGCCCGTTTTTTGGTCCTGAGCGTTTCAGGTACGAGCGCGAACACAATCGCTATATCTGTCCTGCTGGCCAGCCACTCAACTATGGGGGTCGAGTTTATCGGAATCGCGCCTTCAACTACATTGGAACCCGCAAACGTTGTGGTGCGTGTGCGCTAAAAGCCCAATGCACCAGTGCCCCTTTTCGGTCTCTGAACATCCACCAGCACGAGCCCGCCCGGCAACGTGCACGGGAGTTAGCCAACACGCCAGAGTTTGCTCGTGCCCAGCGACAGAGAAAGAAGGTGGAAGCGCTGTTCGCCGAATTGAAACATCAGATCGGGCTGCGTCGCCTGCGCCTGCGGAGATTGAAGTTTGTGCGGGAGCAGTTCTTCCTGGCTGCAGCGGCACAGAATCTCAAGCGCTTGGTGCGGTTCCTCAGCCCACCGACAAGACCCATTCTGGAAGTTACCGCTTAAGAGAACTGAGGGGAAGCAAAACTCAGCAGGGTACGCCCCGTGAGATGCCGTTTCTGTTGCGATAGTTTTTCAACACCCACAGGCGATTACACTCTTTGACCCCGGCCAGCCCTAGGGTAGGGGTTTTGAGTGTAACGGGATATTACGCCAACCGTCATTGGGAACTTTGCCAAGCGGAGGCTCGTACCTAGGCGCAGAGGGGTATATGAAGAAGATTTTTCTGTCCGTGGGGGTGCTGGCGATATCGATAGCTTCTTGGGCTCAACGGGACGCACGCCCGGAGGTTCTGGTGCTCGGGGCCTTTCACATGTCGAATCCGGGACACGATATCCACAACATGCAAGCTGACGACGTTTTGGCTCCGAGACGCCAGCAGGAAATCGTGCAGTTGATCGAAGTGTTGAAAAGGTTTCATCCGACTAAGATTGCGATTGAAGCCGATATCGGGAGCCAGCGAGTGGGGCAGGAATATTCCGACTACCTTGCGGGAAAGTACACTCTGTCGCGTAACGAGACCAATCAAATCGGATACCGACTGGCCAAGGAGCTTGGCCATCACGCGCTTTACCCGATTGATGTCGACGGTGAATTCCCGTGGCAACGGGTGGTCAATTATGCGAAGGCCAATGGCCGCGCAGAGAAGCTTAACGCGATCAATGCGAGCTGGGGCACGCTGGTTAAGGAGCAGGGCGATTTCTTGCAATCACACACTGTGCTCGAGACGTTGGAGTACATGAATTCCGATTCGAGGGCAGCAGAGGATATGGCTTTGTATTACGCCACGGTGCACTTCGGAGATCCTTTTGACTATGCAGGCCCCGACCTGCTGGCAGCCTGGTATCAAAGAAATGTTCGGATTTATAACAATATCGTCAAGCTGATCGAATCTCCCAACGAGAGGATTCTCGTGATCTATGGGGCTGGTCACCTCGGATGGTTACGGCAAGACGTCGCCAATGACCCGACAGTCAAGTTACGTGAGCTGGCTGACTTGACCGGACAGCACTAAGCGGCGGTTTGGTGATTCACGAATGATACTTGAAGTTATCAGGCGATTACACTTATTGACCAGTTGTAAGTGTAAAGGCGATCACTTTGCGAAGAAACCGTGGAGCACCCCACGAGTGTCGGTGTAGCGGCCCACGATCTCATTAAGGTCGTTGACGCCGAGGCAACGCGTGTCAGTCGCGTTCGGGAAATCCAGGTTTTGGAGTGTCCCGGATGCGGGACCGAAGTGGCCATGAAAAGGACCGATTGCGCTTGCGCCGTGGAATCCGACTATCTCCAAGCCAGTGAGAGTGACTTTCTCGTTCGCGGTGATCGCGGCCCCGGGAAAGTCGAGCTTGGTGGTCTGACCATTTCGATCTCTAAACAACCCATGCTCCGCTCCCGATGAGTCACGATAGACTCCGACTTCAAATTCCAATCCAGTGACGCCGAATAATTCGGTAACTGTCGAACCCGGGAAATCGATGGTCGTGAAGCTCTTGGTTGAAAGAGAATATTGGAAACCGTGCACAACCCCTTGTCCGTCCCGAAAGGCACCCACAATAGTCACGAAGTCGTAAATGGAGAACGCTTGAGTCTGGATCGCCCCGGGGACATCAATTCTGGAGAATTGTCCTTGGCTGAGCGCAAAGCCATGCTGCATCCCCTTCAGATCCGTGTACGATCCAACAATGTTATTGAACTGCGGGCTGATGCCGTAAACCAGTGTCCCGGTCGAACCCGGAACATCGACGGTGCTGATCCTGCCCTTGACATCAACAAATCCATGATGAACGCCGGCCGAATCGACGAAGAAGCCGACGATGTCGCGACCGTCATCGATGTCAGTGGCTTGCCGCCTTGTGGATCTCGATGGCGCACTGCATTCCCACCTACATGCTGGCGTCGGGGCTGATCGGCGCGGGCATGAACTGGAAACAGGCGCTGCTCACCATTCTGCTCGGCAAC
>JAIQFW010000242.1 GCA_020073105.1 Terriglobia bacterium | reverse complement strand
TGTTGGTATTGCCGACATCGAGAACTAGCAGCATCTTGTTCCGTCTGTGTGGGACCGGGTCTCCGACCCGGTCGTGGCGGGTTGAAGACCCGCCTCTACACATTCTCTGCTAAGCCCATTACAACGGTTTCACGGTTCCGCTGAGCACCGTGCGCACACCTTGTGCGGTGCGTATCCGCAGAAAGCCCCGGTCATCCAGGCCCTCGGTCACGCCTTCGAACCCGCCGTTCTCAGCCACGTGGACCTGCGCTCCTCGCACCGATGACGACCGCTCCGAGAAGCGCTGCAGCACTGACCCGTGAGGTTGCTCCAGCAGGTTGCGATATTCCCGGTCGAGCGATTTTAGCAAAGCCGCGCACAGTTCCACCCGCGACCACTCGCTACCCGTTGCCAACTTCAAAGATGTCGCAGTCGCCTGCAAATCCGCGGGGAAGCTCGCCTGATTCACGTTGACTCCGATCCCGATCACGATGTGCCGTACACGCGTCACTTCCGCGTTCATCTCGGTAAGAATGCCGCCGAATTTCTTTTCCCCGATCAGAAGATCGTTGGGCCACTTCAGGTCGGGGATGACCCGGGCATCGACTTCCTGCACGGCCGCGTGCACGGCAAGCCCCGCTGCAAGAGAGAGCAGGAGCGCATCGGCCGGCGGCAACGGCGGGCGCAGCAGCACGGAGCAGTAGATTCCCGCTGACCTTGCAGAATGCCACTGGTTCGCTCCCCGCCCGCGTCCCGCCGTCTGCTGCTCTGCCAGAAAGACGCTGCCTTCGGGAGCGCCGCTGCTGGCTGCTTCCATGGCGACGGTGTTGGTTGAGCCGGTCTTGTAATAGTGATGGACGTTCTTGGCGAAAATCGTGCCCTTGAGCAGGGGCGTGAGGATGTCCGGAAGCAGCAGGTCGGGCATGGAAGTCAGGCTGTAGCCGGTCGCGGGATGCCCACTAATTTCTACTCCCAGCTCGCGCAGCTGCTGGACCAGGCGCCAAACCTCAGAGCGGCTGCTGCCGATTTCGGAGGCAATCTTGGTTCCGCTTACGACCACGGTGGCGTGGTCGGCGAGAAGACGCACAATTCGCCCCAACCGGACATCGGTTTGTGGGCCAGCCTTGTGTGGCGCGGCGACTCCTGTCCGCACGCTTCGAGTTGTTGCTGGCTTCTTGATGGAGGAATTATGCGCGAGAACGGGCCAAACGACAAATGCGGACAGCTCCGATCGCGCCCTTCGCGCCGGCCAGCTACGCCGGCATCACCCGCAGGCTCATGTCCACCGCTGGCACCGAATGAGTCAGCGCACCCACCGAAATGAAGTTCACGCCGGTTTCGGCATAAGCGCGAACATTCTCCAGCGTGATTCCGCCCGAAACCTCTAGCGGAATGTGGCGGCTGGCATGAGCACAACGCGCAACCGCGTGTCTGACATCCTCGACCGACATATTGTCCAGCAGAATGGCTTCGGCATCGTGTTGCAACGCCTGCTCCAGCTCGTCCAGGGTCCGCACTTCACATTCAATGACCTGTTCGCCTCGCCGATTGTGGTGGGCACGGTCCAGCGCCGGTCCTACTCCGCCCGCCAGCGCAATGTGGTTGTTTTTGATCAGGACGCCGTCTGACAGATCCAGCCGATGGTTTTGCCCGCCGCCGCAGCGTACCGCGTACTTATCCAGCACACGCAGTCCAGGGATGGTCTTCCGCGTGTCCAGAATGTAGGTACGGGTGCCCGCCACCGCGTCAACAAACTTGCGCGTGAGGGTAGCGATTCCGCTGAGCCGCTGCAGAAGATTCAGCATGACCCGCTCACAGGAAAGAATCACCCGCGCGTTATGCCGAATGACGGCAACCGATTGGCCCTTGTGCAAGCGGACACCGTCGAAGATTTCCGGATGGGTCGTCACCTCGTAGTGTGAAGTAACGGCGCCATCGAGGTCCGCGTATACATCAAGAATGCGGGCGATGCAGCCAATCCCGGACAGAATGCAGTCCTGCTTGGCTAAAACGGTGGCGGCGGCACGCTGGTTGGGATCGATGCAGGCGTAGCTGGTCGCATCGCGCGTGGCCCGGTCCTCCTGCAGCGCGTTCTCCAGTATCGTGGTAATGCGTCGGCTATGCCAGTCCATAAGAACCAGTAGCGAGTACCTTGTAGCTAGGCGTGAGGAAAGCGGAACGGTTCCTAGCTACCAGCTACTTCAGTTCCTCCAGCTTGCCCTTGGTCTTCTCCCGCAGGATTTGTAATTCCTGCGCCCGTTTGCGTAGCCCTTCGACAACCTTTGTCGGCGCTTTGGCCAGGAACTGCTCGTTGCCCAACTGACGCAGGCCGTTGGCAATTTCTTTTTCGATCTTGTCCAGTTCCTTGGTCAGGCGTTCCCGCTCGGCTGCCGCATCGATCTTCTTCTCATAGATTACATGCACGTCGAAACGAGCGGTGTGACGCGCGCCCGCCAGCTTGGCCAGCGAATCGTTCACGAACTCGATGGTTTCCACCCCGCCCAGGCGTTCCACCGCGCCGCGGTTCTGTTCCAGCAAAGCCCGTATCTCGGGTTCATGGGCAAACACCTGTATCGGCACCCGCTGTTTCGGCTCGACCTTCAACTCGGCACGGGAGTTGCGCACGCTGACGATCAGATCCTGCAGAATGGCCATCTCGGTCTCAGCAGCCAAGTCGATGCGCTTCTCATCCGCTTGCGGGTAGGCCGCGAGCGCAATCGACTTCAGCGGAGGCTTCTCATCGTAGATCGCGTACCAGATTTCTTCCGTGATGAACGGCATCACCGGATGCAAGAGCCGCAAGGCCGCTTCGAACAGGCTGACGAGGTTTTGGCAAGCGGCCTGCGCCGATTCTCGCGGGGCTTCGTCCACTAGTCGCGGCTTGATCAGCTCGAGGTACCAGTCGCAGAACTCGCCCCAGAAGAAATCGTAGATGCTGTTCGCCGCCTCGTGAAAGCGATAGGTCTCGAGTGCTGCATTCACATCTTTTATAACCCGGTTGAAACGCGAAAGAATCCAGCGGTCTTCGAGGGTGGCAGCGTGGAAGCTGGCAATGTCCGTGTGGAGGCGGGTCTCCGACCCGCCCTGTCCGGGTTCCCTCGACTGCGCTCGGGACAGACTCCGACCCGGACCCACACCGGCAATTCCTATCCGGTCCACATTCATGAACATGAACCGCGCCGCATTCCAAATCTTGTTGGCGAATGCCCGATAGCCTTCGGTGCGGCTTTCGTTGAATGCAATGTCGGTCCCCGGGGCCGCCATCGCCGCCAGCGTGAAGCGCGTGGCATCGGTGCCAAAGCGGTCAATGATCTCCAGCGGGTCGAGCACGTTCCCCTTGGTTTTCGACATCTTCTGCCGCTCGGCATCGCGCACCAAGGCGTGAATGTAAACCTGCCGGAAGGGTACGCTGTCGTCTTTCTTGTGTGCCCAACCGCTGGCCGCCTTAAGCTTGGGATCCTGCTGGTGTCCGTCCATGAAGTGGCAGCCGAACATGATCATGCGCGCTACCCAGAAGAACAAAATTTCATAGGCGGTGATCAGCAACGTGGTCGGATAGAAGACCTGCTGGTCGCGCGTCTTCTCCGGCCAGCCCAGCGTGGTGAACGGCAGCAGTCCCGACGAGAACCAGGTGTCGAGCACGTCGGTGTCTTGCGTCAACTCGGAGTTGGCGCACTTGGAGCATTTCGCCGGCGTCTCGCGGGCAACGATGATCTCTCCACACTTGCAGTGCCATGCCGGAATCCGGTGTCCCCACCACAACTGCCGCGAGATGCACCAGTCATGGATGTTGCGCATCCAGTTCAGGTAGATCGTCTTGTAGTTTTCCGGGACGATCGTAATCTCGCCGTTCTCCACGGCTTCCGCAGCCCGCTTTGCCATGGGCGCGATCTTGATGAACCACTGCGTCGACAGCCGTGGCTCGACCACGCTTCCGCAGCGATCGCACTTACCGAGCGCGATCGTGTAGTCCTTCTCGCCCACCAGGAATCCTTGCTCTCGTAGGTCCGCCAACACTTGCTTGCGCGCTTCGAACCGGTCGAGTCCCGCGTATGCACCGGCGTTCTGGTTCATGTGCGCGTGCAGATCCATCACATCGATCTGGGGCAGGTTGTGGCGCTTCCCGGCTTCGAAATCGTTCGGATCATGCGCGGGCGTAACTTTGACGGCGCCCGTGCCGAACTCCGGCTGCGCCAGTTCATCGGTGATGATCGGAATTTCACGGTTCATCAGCGGCAACAGCACTTCCTTGCCGTGCAGATGGGTGTAGCGCTCGTCTTTTTCGTTGACGGCAATCGCCGTGTCGCCCAGCATGGTCTCGGGACGCGTCGTCGCCACCGTGATGAACTCCTTCGTCCCAATCACCGGATAGCGGATTTCATACAGCTTGCCCTGCACCTCCTCGTGCTTGACCTCGAGGTCGGAAATCGCGGTCTCGCAACGCGGACACCAGTTGACGATGTACTTGCCGCGATAGATCAGGCCCTCTTCGTACAGCCGGACAAAAACCTCGCGCACCGCGCGGTTCAGGTTCTCGTCCATGGTGAAGTATTCGCGGTCCCAGTCCACCGACGCGCCCAGCCGCTTCATCTGGTCGAGGATCGCGTTGCCATAGAGCTGCTTCCACTCCCACACCCGCTCGATGAACTTCTCCCGCCCCAGATCGCGGCGTCTCTTGCCTTCCTTGGCAAGCTGGCGTTCCACCATCATCTGGGTCGCAATACCCGCGTGATCGGTGCCTGGAAGCCAGAGAGTCAGAAAGCCCCGCATGCGATGCCAGCGCACCAGGATGTCCATCTGGGTCTGGTTGAGCATGTGGCCCATGTGTAACCTTCCGGTCACATTGGGCGGAGGCAGCAGGAGCGTGAAAACCGGGCGCGTCTCTCCGGGCGGAGGCGTCGCGACTGAAAAAAGTCTTTCTTTGATCCAGTACTCGGCCCAGCGCGTTTCGATCGCGCCCGGCTCGTAGGATTTGGGCAGTTCGTGGGGCATGGGTAAAGCAGCACTTAGCATTCAGCACTCAGCATTTAGCCAGGACAGCAGCAGTGCTGGCGCGCTAAGTAACGAACGGCTCAGGACTGAATGCTGACTGCTGAGTGCTGAAGGCTGAATTCTGATCTTACAGGCGGGTGGAAAAAGCGGTCAAACGAGGCAGGGGATAGGAGCTAGAGGACTCCGAACCCCCCCGTTCGAGTTGGGGCGGCTAGTGCTATCTTCTTGGGATGGAATTAGCTGAGGCGTTGCAGAACGCCCTTTACATTCTGGAAGAGGAACGGGTCCGTCCCACTCTTAGTTATCGCTATGTGGGTAAAGAATGGCCGCCTGAGATGAAATGGGAAGAAAGCAATATGAGGCAGCAAGGTTATACGCCCTCTATGGCCGCTGTCATTGGCTTGACCCGCATGAGACAAAAACGGCCTCGCGAGGTCGCGGAAAACCCCAAGCTATTCGTATTCGAAAGTGTCAATTTCAACCTATTGCTGTCCATTCTCAATCAGCTCGCCCCTGAAAATCGCCCGAAGTTTGTCGAAGAATTGCTGAAAAGAATGCTGGCTGTGGCCCCAACGAATGCCAGCGGTGTTTTTCCCTCCTGGTCCCAGAAGACGTCTCCGCTGGCCCTCGTTGCTCAGTTTTGTATTCGCAACGGATACGCGCAATCGCTGCTCAATGCTACCCTTCAACTCAAGGTGCCGTCTGCCGGGTTGGCCATCATGCTGATTGAGATTGAGGAGATACTTTCGCTCAATTTCAATCTGTTTAGCCCTGCCCAGATCAATAGCCTTCGAAATTCCTTGGCCCCGCTGCGCGAGATGGCAGAGCTTCAAACGTATTCGGCAAAGGGATCAGCGGGCAAGATGGTCGGGAATCCGGCTTATCGTCCCGGCCGGGAGAAAGAAGGCCAGGAAATCGTCGATGCCATCGACGCCATTGTTCAACAATGCAACCAAGCACGATATTTCTACCTGAAAAACGTACTCCAACAAAATACTAATCTGGAAGTCGAGAGCGACAAAACCAAAGTAGTCGGGTTTCTCGATAGCCTTGGCTTCGATCCTCTTCTTACGGCGTCTCTTGCCAAAGCGGAAGAATTGTATCTCTCTTCGTCAAATGTCTTCGATCTTAAGAGCTGTCTCGGACATATTCGCAGTTTTTATGAGCATCTGAATATTGATGCCGGGCAAGCCTTCGCGAGACATTTGGGGGCGACGGTTGTTGACAAGTGGGATCCGACCCTCACATTCCTGAAGAACAAGTCTTTTCTGTCTGAACAGCAAGATAAGTTTGCTCGCGGCATCTATGCCCTGCTGAGCGATGAAGGGGTTCATCCTGACCTGCCCCCCATCTTTAGTCCAGGGATAATGAGACTTTCTCCGGTTTTGGGTTCTCCAACACTACACTTGCAACCACACTCTCACCACCGGAAGAGGCGGCTTCGTCCGGCGGAGCCATGCGAGCGCAGCCGGACG
>JAIQFW010000043.1 GCA_020073105.1 Terriglobia bacterium | reverse complement strand
ATTCGCGGGCAGCGGGTAGCGTTCTGATCTCCGGCCAAGAGGGTCGAGGGTTTTCTGCGCATCCTTAGGAGCCTCGAGCCTCCCCGTACTTTGCGGCAGGTTTTTGACCGCAAAGAGCGCAAGCGTTCGCAAAGACCGCAAAGAAGAGGCGGTGTCTCAATTTCAGCAAATTCAAGGTAGAAACTCGGCACAGAGCAAGCTGAGACACTACGAAGACCAAGCCTTTGAAATTGGGACACTACCGCCTGCCCCTGGCCTGTCTACCCATGCCACCTCCGTGATAAAGTGTTGCAACCCGCCGTGGGGCGAGAAGCTGGGCCACTTGGCCGAACCCACCCGCACAAGGAGTCACGTATGGCACTGATCTACGAACTGGTAAAAGACCGCCGGGTTTACTCCGTCGACGCCGACAGCACTGTGCTGGAGGCTGCCCGCCTTATGATGGAGCACAATATCGGAGCTCTGCCGGTTATGCGCAACGGGGACCTGGTGGGCATTGTGTCGGAGCGCGACATCATGAATCGCGTGGTGGCAATTGGGCGCATGCCAGGAACCACCAAGGTTGCCGAGGTGATGACCGCAAATCCCAAGTCGATCAATGTGGATGAGACGGTAGAGAACGGCTTGTTCCTGATGCGCGAGTTTGGGTTTCGTCACCTGCCGATCACTGATGGCAGGCAACTCAAGGGTTTGGTCTCGCTGCGTGATCTGTTGCTGCGCTATGTTTCCCAGAAGGAAGCCGAGGCCAGGCGCGTGGCGTCGTAAGAAAGACCGTAGAGACGTAGCTTGCTACGTCTCTGTGGCTTGTCTCTGGACGCTACCTCCTCCGCAGAATCAGGTCCCCCTGGCTGGGCGGCAAAGCAAAGGGAAACTCGATTGTCCTGTCTGGGAGCGCGATCCGCAGCACGAACTCCTCCTGCTTCTTCCAACCGCCAACCCATTTACTTCGGGCGCTGAAGAACAACCAGCCAGCCGCCTCGGGATGGTTGGCGTCGACCTTGACTTCGCGCAGGCTGCGGGCTTTCAGAAACTCCAGCATCTGGCCGACGTTGTTCTTGTGTTCCTGGAGGGCCGCCTCTTTGTCGGCTTTCTTCTCCGGATGCTTGCGGATCTCTTGTTCCGTCTGGGCAGAGAACCTGGCAGTATCGTTCCAGAACCTAGTCGCGAGATTGTCCGGGTCGAGCGCCGGTTGCACGTCGCGGTAGTGCTTCACGAATTCCAGGCTGCTGTCCGCCGGTCTCAGGGACAGAGAATCCTGCCCCCGATACCGCACCGTTAGCAGCACCGCGAAAATCGGTTCGGTGCGAAGAGCGGTTTTCCGGAGCTCCTGGGAATCCACGGCCAGGATGATTCCAAACTCCTCAGTCCATAGGCCGTAGCGGTATTTGCCGTCATCGTCTGCGCTGAAGGTGCAGCCTGGCTGGCTTTCAGCCCAGCGAAGGGTTGGCAAGGCGGCCTTATCTCCTGCCCAGGTGGCAGGCATCAGGACCAAAGCCAGGCAGCATACAGGCAGCGTGCTGCTTACGCAACGGCGACGTAGGGACATAGCAGCTGTCTTGTCAGTTTATGCCTCGTTTGTAAAATTTGGGTCAAAACAAGCTGTTGTAAACGCATTCCCCATCCCCGCCAGGCATATAATTCAGCAAGTCTGGTTGGGGGTGTGCCATGCAAGCCCCGCGGTTTCTGTGTCTTCTTCTCCTATTGGTTGGATTGCCTTTTTCTCTTGCCCAAACCCATCCCGGAGGAGGAGGGGGCGGTGGCGGTACCAGGTTGCCGGGAATTGGCCGTCCCAGTTTGCCCCCGCGGGAGACGATGCCTGGGCCCGTGACCGTCTTCCTCTCCGGCAGGGTGGCCTTGGATGACGGGACGGAGCTGACCGAACCCGCCGCCATCCAGATGGTTTGCCGCGGCGACCATCACACTCGAACCTTCACCGACCGGCGCGGGAACTTCAGCTTTCAACTCGGAGATCCCTCTCCCTCCGCGGGTGTTGACCTCAGCGACGCCAGCGCGACATCCATGACCCGAGGAACGGCCGCACGGGAACAGCGCAACTGGCGTGACTGCGAACTGCAGGCAGTGCTGGCGGGATTCTCCTCCGAGGTCATCGACCTGGCCAGTCGCATGAACACCTTGGAGAGCACTGACGTTGGCAAAGTCGTGTTGCACCGGCTGGCACAGGTTGAGGGCACCAGCATCAGTGTAACCAGCGCGCTGGCGCCCAGCGCGGCAAGAAAGGCCTTGGAAAAGGGCCGGGACGAGGAAAAGAAGGGGAAGCTGGACCAGGCCCAGCAATCTCTGGAAAAAGCTGTCCAGATTTATCCCAAGTACGCCAGCGCGTGGTTTGAGCTGGGGCAGGTGCAGCTGCTGAAGAAAGACCCGGCATCAGCGAAACATTCGTTCGAACAGGCGGTGGCGGCGGATCCGAGATACGTGAATCCCTACAACCGCCTCGCCCAGTTGGCATTTGAGGCCAAAGAATGGCCGCAGGTGGTGGAAATCACCAACAAGCTGTTGGCGCTCAATCCGGTGAACTTCCCCTTTGCCTACTTCTTCAATTCGGTCGCGAACTACTATCTGAAAGATTTCGATGCGGCCGAAAAAAGCGCGCGCCAGGGGATCAGGGTCGACGACGATCACCAGGTTACCAAGCTGCAATACCTGCTGGGAATGGTCCTTCTGCAGAAACACGATTATCAGCACGCCGCCGAAGCCATGCAGCAGTATCTTCAGTTTGCCAAACAACCTGCCGAGGTCGAGCAGGCGAAGAAGCAGTTAGCGGAGATTACCAGGCTGTCCACGACCGCGAATTCCACGGATGTGAGTGAGAAGAAGTAGCCACCGAGCAGGTCGGCGCAGAGAAGGCTGCCACCAGCTTGCGTCGCTGCCCTCCTTTCCGTTAAGCTCTCGCCTCGGCATACTGGAGTGACCTGGTGAGCCTCGTTCGGATTGTCTTGCGATACGCCCTTGCTGCCGTCTGCTTTTCCTTCAGTCTTGTTCTTGCTCAGCCCATCCGGCTCGCGGTCGACCTGACCGACGCACCGCGCAATATCTACCATGCCCGCCTGACCATCCCCGTGAAACCTGGGCCGCTGACCTTGGTCTATCCGGAGTGGATTCCGGGCAATCACCGCCCCGCCGGGCCCATTGCCAACCTGACTGGCATAACCATGGAAGCCGAAGGCCAGAATCTGGACTGGCAGCGCGATCCCGTGGATATGTATACCTTTCATGTGGGCGTACCCACGGGCGCGGAACTCTTGCAGGTCGCCCTCGATGTCATCACCACCACGGGCGTCGCAGGCTCCAGTGGTGCGTCGGCTTCGACCAATGTTCTGGATTTGAACTGGAACCAGGCGGTGCTCTATCCGCAGGGGACGAGTTCGGACGAGGTGGAAGTGGAAGCGGCCGCCCATCTTCCGGGCGGTTGGAAATTCGGTACTGCCCTTCCCGTCGAGAGTGTCACAAAAGCTGGCGGTAATGAGGTCGTACACTTCAAGCCCGTCTCTCTCACCACGCTGGTCGATTCTCCCCTCATCGCCGGAGATCACTACCGCCAGATTCAACTGACCAAGCCGGGAGAGACCCCGGTTCATGTGATCGACATGGTCAGCGAGAGCGAAGCCGGATTGGCGATGACGCCCCAAGATGAAGCGGCTTACCGCAAGCTCGTAGCGGAAGCGGGCGCATTGTTCGGTGCGCGGCACTACACCCAATATCACTTTCTTCTCACCCTCAGCGATGAAGTCGGAGGCCGCGGCCTGGAGCATCACGAGTCCAGCGATAACGGGGTCAGGGAACGCGAACTCACCGACCCGGAGATGCATCTGCTGGAGGCTGGCCTGATGCCCCACGAGTTTGTGCATTCCTGGAACGGCAAATATCGCCGGCTGGCGGGTTTGGCCACCCGCAACTATCAGGACCCGATGGTCGCGGACATGCTTTGGGTGTACGAAGGCCTGACGCAGTACCTGGGAGATGTTCTCACCGTTCGTTCCGGGCTATGGACGCCGGAGCAGTACCGGGAAGCCCTGGCGGAGAGCGCGGCCACGCTCGACCATCTTGCGGGACGCACGTGGCGTCCGCTTGAGGACACAGCTCGCTCGGTTCAGATTCTGCGACTGGAAGGGCCGCAATGGACGGGTTGGCGTCGCGGTCTGGACTATTATTCTGAGGGTGAGCTGATCTGGCTCGAAGTCGATACCCTGATCCGCCTGCAGACCCACGGGAATAAGTCACTCGATGATTTCTGCCGGCTTTTCTATGGCGGACAAAGCGGCCCCCCCAGAGTCGTGTCTTACACGTTCGATGACTTGGCGCGCACTTTGAACGATGTGACGCCATATGACTGGGCGAAATTGTTGAACGAACGCGTGAATTCAACCAGTGCCCACGCTCCTCTGGTTGGAATCGAGCGTGGCGGGTGGCGGCTGGTCTACAGCGATCAGCCCAATACTTTCGTCGCCGCTCAGGAGAGGACCGGCAAGTCCGCGAATGCATCGTATTCGCTGGGTTTCCTGGTCAAGCAGGATGGCAGGCTGGTGGATGTGGTCCCGGGATCGCCCGCCTACGCCGTGGGAATAGGCCCGGGAATGAAGTTGGTGGCTGTCAATGGCCGGCGCTGGTCCAGAGAGGTGCTGCGAGACGCGTTACGCGGTTCCGGAGATAGCGACCGTCCCATCGAGCTTCTGGTGGAAAATGCCAACTTTTTCCGGACGTATGCGATTTCCTACCGGGGCGGAGTCAAGAACCCGCACTTAGAGCGAACGGCGGGGCCTGATACGCTGGATGAGATTCTGCGCCCCCTTATGCGCTGAACTTCAATTCAGGTTGGGAACGGTGGCATCGGTCTGAATCTGCAGCAGGCTGCCATAGTTGGCCCCAGACACAACTAGCCGGATGACATTATTGAAGTGCCATTGATACGGGTAAGAGATCTTGACCTGTGTGCAGGGTACATTCACCGTAATGGGATTTGGACTGCCGTAACCGGTCGCCAGCAAACTACAGTCGGGAAAGCCGCGCACGATGGTAAGCGTAAGGGTGCCCGCACAACCTCCGGAGCTGGTGGTGGTGTAAGTCCAAGTCCGTATCCCCGCCGGAGTGCCACTCGCGGAATCCAGTGCGCAATCATTGATCCTTTCGGTCTTCAGATAAGAATCCACCACCACCCGTATGGCATCCACGGATGGCGGCGTACCGCTGTTGGAGAGGTCGTTGTCTGGCTGTGCCGCTCCAAAGCGCGCGCCCTCACGCGCTGCGTTGTTAAGTTCCTGCTTCGCGTTGAACGCACCCCCAAAATCGAAGATGCCCACAACCAGAACCACGAGCAGCGGAAGTGCAATGGCAAACTCCACCAGGGAAGAAGCCTCAGAGCCCTTCAGCCAATTGCGGCGGAGTTTCCCCACAAGTACGCCTCGGCCATCCCCACCCATCAATACTCCCCCTTCATTTGCACGTCGGCGGTGAGAATGATCTGTTGCCGGTTCAGCGAAGTGAATGGAAGCCAGAACTGATAAGGATATTGGAAGGTGACTCGGACACCACAAACCGGCGGATACGGACTGCCGACCGGGGTGAGCAGAGCATAGTTGTAATACAGAACGTTGTTGTTGGATCCTAGTACGTTGCGCTCCATGGTGAATCCGGGGATCGGGCAAGGCTGGGGGGTGGGGTCGTGCAAGATGATCTGGTTGGGATCCACGCTGGATGCTTGCAGTATCGCGTCGATGATCGCAGTGCCTTGGACCGTAGAAATATGGGCATTCCCGCAGCTCGCACAAGTTTGTGCCGCACCCGCTCGGGCTGCTTCGCGCGCGGCGTGATTAATGGTGGCGTAGATATTGAAGGCACGTCCAAACCAGTAAATTCCCAACAGCATCATGAAAACCAGGGGCAGAACAAGCGCCGCCTCCGCCACCTGGGACGCAGCGGTATCTGCCAGGAATTGTCTTACTGGACCCATCCTTGATCGACTCATAATGGCCACGCTGCTCTTACACTGCCCGCCAAACCTGACTGGCGCTGTAAAGGATGACCGCAATCGCCACTGCCACGCCAAATGGCACCTTGAGGGCTTCCGGATTATCCAGCGACAGTTCCGGCCCAGGGAGATGGAAGCTCAGGGCCGCGGCCATAATACGTCCGACGTTGCGGACGGTCTGGCCAACGCGCCGCTTCCAGACCACCAGGACCACCGCCATCAACCCTGCGACCAGAATCGTGGCGAACAGCACCGTGATCAAGGTGTGCGGCCCAAGGAAGGCGCCCAGCGCGCCCACCAGCTTCCAGTCACCTGCGCCCAGACTTCGAACCACCACAAAAGGCAACAAGAGGAGAAGGCCCAGGCCGGCACCAAGCAGAGCATCTCTTGCTCCGGACCACCCCCGTGTCAGCGAATTCGCCGCAACCCCCAGCACCAGTCCGGAAACCGTCAACCAGTTGGGAATGCGACGGGACCGCCAATCGCTAAATCCGGCGATGGCGGCAAAAAGCACAGGCAAGATCCACACTCCCTCTTTGATTATGCCCATGAAATCCGCGTCCGCGTGGGCTGTACCTGACCAAGGATCCGACCTCGACCTAGGAATTGAGCCGGCATATACGAATGCAGGTCGGCGGCCGCCACCGCGGCCGCAGGGAGAGCGATTTCTGCGCGGATTGTCACATAGCCGCTAGCCCAAGTCAACGGGAGCTCGTAACTCCAAGCTCATCCGCCGCAAGCAATTGCAAGAAAAAGGGCCCGAGTTGGTCGGGCCCGGGTCTTCATAAGCGCAGCGGCTAGCGGTTGAAAGGCCGCGCGCCGGTCCGCTCTGCCACAATGCGTTTCGCGTTTTCCGCCAGTGCCTTTGCCTGGGGCAGCAGATCGAGGGCTTTGACAACCTCGGGATCGGTCTCAGCCCTGACTTTCAGCCCTTCTTCCTGTCCGAACGCGTCCACGAAGACTTCGCTCTTGATGTTAGAACGTACCCAGTCGTTGCTCTCCATCAACTCGGCCTCGGTGTATGGAATTTTTTCCGCATCGAGGAATTTACGGAAGTCCTGCAGGACAGCGTCGTCCACCTCGAACGCCTTCGTCGGATGGTGGGTCACGGTGTAGTGCTTGGCGAAGTTGAAGAAAGCATAGTGCTGCAGCAGGGAGTCCTGGAAGTGGTTGGTCTTGGCCGACTCGATGGTTACGTCGGGGGTAATTCCTCCACCACCGTAAACGGTGCGGCCGCTGTCCGTGAGTTTGACCTCGCGGTTCGCCGTACCGTTGTCGGTATCTCGGTCGAAATAATAGTCGTACAGGGAAACGTTCGAGTAATCGCGCTGAATCAAGCGTCCGCTGGGCGTGTAGTACTTGGCGGTGGTCAAAGCCAGTCCCGTGTTTTCGTCGAGCGGATAGACCGTTTGGACCAACCCCTTGCCGAAGGTAGTCTCACCGGCGATCAATCCACGATCATGGTCCTGTATCGCCCCCGCCAGAATCTCCGCTGCTGAGGCCGTGCCCCGATTGACCAACACCACCAGCGGATATTCCTTGCCGCCGTCACCGTGGGTCGCCACGTAACGCTTCTCCGGCGAAGAGCGGCCATGATGAGAAACAATCAACTGCCCCTTACGCAGAAACTTGTCCGCCACGCCCACGCCTTCACTCAGCAGACCGCCGGGATTCTGCCGCAGGTCGAGAATCAGGCCCTTGAGATCGCCCAGCTGCTCCAGTGCGTCGGCCACTTCCTTCTCCGTGGTCTCGTTGAACCCGCTGATGTGCATGTACCCGATGCCCGGGCGAATGGCGAAGTGCAGGTCCACGCTGTAACGCGGAATCTCGTCGCGGACCACGGCAAACTCCAAGGGCTTGTCCGCTCCTTCACGCACAATGGTGATGTGCACGGTAGTCCCCTTCGGCCCCTTCAGCAGGTCGGCCACATCGCCGGTGCTCATGTTGTCGGTGGACTTTCCGTCCACGGCCACGATGATGTCGCCCGGGCGAATGCCCGCGCGATATGCTGGCGTGCCCACGAAGGGAGCGATGACAATGACCTTATTGTTGCGTGGTCCGACCGTCATCCCGACGCCGTAGTACTTGCCGCGCTGGTCCTCGCGCAGCAGCGAGTAGGCCTTGGGGTCGAAAAAGTTAGAGTGGGGATCGAGCACGTGCAGCATGCCGGGGATGGCGCCGTTGTAAATGGCTTTGTCCGGGTTCACCGGCTCGGCGTAATTTTGCTCGATGATGTTGTAGATCTCGGTGAACTGGCGCAGGCTGTCGCGAACGTCGGCATCGCCGCCGGGGGCCGCAGCCGGACTGATCCGCTGGCCGAAAACCAAACCCAGAAAGCCGCAAGTTACGAGAATAAAAACTACCAGGAAGAGTGTGCGACGAGAACCACGGACCATCGTTAATTTCCTTCGGGTTCGGGCGAAAAAAGCCCCGGGCACCGCATCTGAGCGCAGTATAGCACGTAGGGTTTCCTCTCCGTAGAGCCTTTTGGTACCGCGAAGGTAACCCGGAAGGCTAGCTGCCTCAAAGGGATAGATGCAGGTAGCGGGGAGGGCGATGCAGGGCTTTAGTTGCTGTTCTGTAAGTCTCTGGGGCAAGCTACTTCTTAGCCCGCAAACCGCTATCACCGAACTGACTGAACTGAACTGCCCCGGGGAGTCTTGCTGCCTTTCATTTGAAAACCTCCCTTAAAAACTGGGGATGGAGTGTATAACAGAAATCGATGGCAGGCAACTGTCCGTTGCACGTTTTACAAGTTTGTAAACAAAGCAAGCACAATTACCAAGAAGCCATCATGATTCTCGTACCCTGCCGAGGGGATGCGATGCAGCTTGCTAAATCCCTACTTCCACAAAGACGCGAGCGGTGGGCACCCCTCACCTCACCACCCCTCTCGCATTGCCCCTCCCGCCCCTGCGCAGTATCATCACCACATGGGCTTTTCTGAGACCATCTTCCTGTTTTTTCTGGCTTTGCTGATCTTTGGCCCTAAGCGGCTGCCCGAGATCGCCCGCCAGGTGGGGAAGATCGTCAACGACCTCAAGCGCGCCTCGAACGAGTTTCAAGCCCAAATCCGGACCGAGATTTCACAGTTGGAGCTGGAAAGCGAGAACAAAATCCTGCCTCCGTCCGAACCACCCGCGGGCGTCGTTTCCGGGTCAACTCTCAATTCAGAGATTGCAGAATCTGTTCCGCCAGTTAAGCTTGAAACAGGCCCCGAAGAACACTCTGTCCTGAAAGCTGCCCCCGATGCCTGAGATCGCAGCCGAAGCACCTTCCTCGAAGCCCGCGCCGGAAGCTATGCCCGCCATGAGCTTCCTGGAGCACTTGGAAGAGCTGCGGCGACGGATCATCTATTCCATTATTGCTGTAGCCATCGGTTTCTTCCTCTGCTGGGGATACGCCGACAATATCTTCACCCTGATGGAACGGCCCATCATGGAGGCCCTCCGCAAGCATGGGATGGCGGAGAAGTTGGTTTACCTGAATCCCACCGAGCCTTTCAATCTTTATTTGAAGATCGGTGCTTTGGCGGGACTGTTCGTGGCCTCCCCGTTTGTTCTCTACCAGCTCTGGCTGTTCATCTCTCCAGGTCTGTACCGTAACGAGAAGCGCTACGTTTTTCCTTTCATGTTCTCCACCGTGGGCCTGTTTGTGGCCGGCGGATACTTCGGCTACAGACTCGTATATCCGGCTGCCCTGGATTTCCTGATCGGCTATGGCAAGCAGTTCCAGCCGATGATCACCATCCATGAATACACGGACCTGTTCCTGACCGTGATTCTGGGGTTGGGGATTGTGTTTGAGCTTCCTATTCTTGTCTTTTTCCTGGCGCTGATGGGCGTAGTGACGGCGGGGTGGATGTGGCGGAACGTGCGTTATGCCATCCTGGGAATCTTCGTCGTCGCCGCCATCCTGACGCCAACCACCGACATCCTGAACATGTGCATCTTTGCCGCTCCCATGGTTGCACTTTATCTGTTAAGCATCGGGATCGCCTGGCTCGTCCACCCTAAACAGAGAAAGGCGCGAGCGGAGCGGAAGGGATGATGAGAGCCTACCGGTTCGTAGGCTTGACCTGTCTTCTGGCAGCGCTCGCCTGCTCCAAGCAGAAAAACGCGGCTGCAACTTCGCCTCAGACGGTGGAGGCACACCTCGATTCAGGCCGGATTGAAACCCAAGTCCCAGCCAACTCCGACCCTGGCACGTCGTTCAACGAAATTCGCGCCATGCGATATCTCAAAGAGATCGTGGCCTTCGGTCCGCGCCCGATTGGGAGTGAAAATCACAAGAAAGTCGAGGAGTACATCCTCTCCCATCTCAAGGGCGACGAGGTCGAAGAAGATGCCTTCACCATTGACACTTCGGAAGGCAAGTTTCCGGTGCGCAACATTATTGCGAAATATCCCGGCACGCGCGACGGGATCATCGTCATCGCCAGTCACTACGATACGAACTATCCGCTGCGCGGCACCTCGTATATCGGCGCGAATGATGGAGCGTCATCCAGCGCTCTGCTGCTCGAGATTGCCAACCAGTTGCGCGGCAAAAAGCGCGACGGCTACAGCGTTTGGTTACTGTGGGACGATGCGGAAGAGTCGATGAAGTTGCCTTGGGTGGACGCGGAGAGCCTCTACGGTGTGCGTCACCTGGCGCAGAAGTGGCAGGACGACGGGACGATCAAGAAGATCAAGGCGTTTCTGCTGGAAGACATGGTCGGCGATGCGGATCTCAACATCGACCGCGACACCAACTCCACGCCCTGGCTGGAGGATCTGGTGGGTCAGGCGGCCGTCCGCCTGGGCTATCAATCTCATTTTTTCGGCCGTATCAACCAGGTTGAGGACGACCATATGCCCTTCATCCAGCGCGGCGTGCCCTCCGCCGACCTGATTGATTTCGACTACGGCTATGGCAACGTGTTCTGGCACACTCCGCAGGACACCGTAGACAAGCTAAGCCCTAAGAGCCTTCAGATTGTCGGCGAGGTGACGTTGGAGACAGTCCGGCTGCTGGACAAGAAGTAGCGCCCGGTTTCCTCTGTGCACTCTGTGTCCTCTGTGTTGAAGTCTTTTGCCTTTTTTCCTATTCTCATTTCTAATTCGGACTCTATGCGAACCGCAAAACTCTGCCTTCTTCTTCCCGTGGTCCTTGCCGGAGTGGCATTCGGACAGGCCCCCGTCGACCGTGTTATCTCCGAGGCCCTGAAACCTTCATCAATCGAAGCCAACCTGGAGAAGCTCACCGACCAGATCGGAGGCCGCGTCCCTGGCACGGCGGCCATGCAAAAGGCAGTCGACTGGGGTGCGGCAGCCTTTAAAGTAGCCGGAGCCGACAGCGTGCACACTGAGAACTTCACCATCCAGGCTTCGTGGGCGGAGGGCGCCACCGAGATGACGGTGGTCGCGCCCGAGCGCTTCAAGCTTCGCGTCGTCTCGGTTGCCTGGGCACCGGCATTGGCTGCCCAGCAGCATGTCCCGATTATCGATATCGGCGAAGGCAAGACGGAGGACTTCAGCAAGGCGGGCACCGTTTCCGGAGCGGTCCTGGTGGTTCACACCCATGAAATGAAGACTTGGGACGATCTGTTTGCGGAATACCTGAACGCGCCGGGAATCATCGAGCGCGCGCGGAAGGCGAAGGCTTTGGCCGTGGCGTTTCAATCCACTCGCCCGCACGACCTGCTCTACCGGCACACCAATGCTACAGAGGGCGAGATCGACCGCCTCCCCATGGTGATTGTTGCGCGGGAAGATGCCGATCGCGTAGCCCGGCTGATCGCCTCCGGGCAGAAGCTGTTTGCAGATCTAGCTATTCCCAGCCATGTCGGAGGCCCCATCCAGACGGCCAACGTTGTCGCCGAGTTGCGTGGCAGCGAGAAGCCGGATGAGTTCGTCGTTCTGGGTGCCCACCTGGATTCCTGGGAACTGGGAACCGGGGCGCTCGACAATGGCTGCAACGCAGCGCTGGTGATCGATGCCCTGCGCGCGATCAAGGCCACCGGACTGCGCCCGCGCCGCAGTATGCGCTTTATTCTGTTTTCCGGAGAGGAGGAAGGACTGCTCGGTTCCCACGCCTATGCGCGTTCTCACCGGAGCGAATTGGATAAAGCTGCCGGGATGGTCGTTTTCGATTCAGGGACCGGCCGGGTGACGGGATTCTCTCTGGGTGGGCGTAAGGATGTCATTCCCGCAGCCACCAGTCTGGTTGCTCCCCTGAAGCAGTTCGACGCCACAACTCTGACCACCGATATGTCGTGGGGCACGGACCACTTTGACTTCATGCTGGAAGGCGTCCCAACTTTCATGGCCAATCAGGAGGAAGCCAACTACCTGATCAACTACCACGCCTCGTCGGACACCTTCGACAAGGTGGACTTTCCTCAACTCAAGAAGCACGTGGCCGAAGCGGCGGCTCTGAGTTTTGCCATCGCCGATGATCCCGTACGCGTCGGGCCCCGCCTGACCCACGCGCAGATTGAGCAGACCATGGTCGAAACCCATCTGGATGAGCTGATGAAGACCTTCGGAACCTGGCAAGCATGGCAAGAAGGAAAGTTGGGAAGGGAGAAATAGGGCCTACGTTCGCGGTTGCACGATCGAGAACTGGCAATTGAAGATTCGCATTGGCAATTTGAAAATCTTCTCCGAGGCTGCGATTGCTGCTCTTCTGGATCCTGTTTGCAGTTTTCGTGCTAGTGACGCTGGGCGTCGACCTTTGGGTCTTCCATCGGCCGGCCCACGCCATCAAGTTTCGCGAGGCGCTGACCTGGAGCCTGGTCTGGATCGTACTGGCCGCCGCCTTCGGCGTGCTGGTGTACTTCTGGCGTGGGCGCGATTCCGCCCTGGAGTTCAGCGCCGGATACATCATTGAGCTTTCCCTCAGTATCGACAATCTTTTCATCTTCCTGCTGATTTTCCGGTTTTTTCGTGTTCCTCCAAACCATCAGCACAAAGTCCTGTTCTGGGGAATCGTGGGCGCACTCGTGATGCGCGCCGTATTTGTCGTGGTGGGAATCGGACTCATCCACCGCTTTCATTGGATCCTGTACCTGTTCGGGATCTTTCTCTTGTATAGCGGCGCGAAACTCTTTCGCAAAGAGAACGCTGCCATCGAGCCGGATAAGAATCCAGTGCTGCGGCTCTTCCGCCGATGGGTGCCCGTGACCGAGGATTACGACGGCGACAAATTCTTTGTCCGGAGGCCAGGGCTATACGCTACGCCACTCCTGGTTGTTCTTCTGGTGGTAGAAACCACAGATCTTCTGTTTGCTACCGATTCCATTCCGGCGGTGATGGGAATCACGCTGAAGCCATTCATCGTCTACACCTCCAACATCTTCGCTGTTCTGGGTCTGCGCGCCATGTATTTCGTGCTGGCTGGCATGATGGATCTGTTCCACTATCTGCACTACGGTCTGGCCGTAGTACTGATGTTCATCGGAGCCAAGATGCTGCTTTCCTACTACTACGAGATTCCCACTGAATGGGCACTTGGAACAGTTGCGGTCGTGCTGCTGGTGTCGGTGCTGGCCTCGCTGGCGCATCCGAAGCCGCAGGAATGACCACGAAGAATATCCTCGGTGTCCTCTGTGGTAAGGGTTTACTCGGATGTGAGGTTTATTCGAACCAGATCGAGTCGCCTTTGACAATGGAGTGCTTCAGGAACCTGATGTCGTCATGAGTGGGAAAATCGAGCCGGTAATGAGCCCCGCGGCTTTCTTCCCGGGCCAGGGCGGACCGGGCGACGAGACTCCCTGTGACGTGCAGGTTCTGTGCCTCGTAGGCCCGCCGTGTTCGCGGATGCGCGACGCGGGGGGTTAGCTGATTCAGTTGCTCGATGGCCCGTTTCAATGTCGTTCCAGTTCGCACGATTCCAACGTCGCGCCACATCAAGTCCTGAATCTCGAGGATGGCCTGCTCGGTCGGAGTATCCATCGGTCCGTTGGAGGCCGCGCGGCGCTCCTGAGTTGCCTTGGCCGGCACATGGCGCAGTTCGTCGCGCATCTTGTTCCCAGCCCTCGCACCGAACACAAGCCCCTCAAGCAGGGAGTTACTTGCCAGGCGGTTCGCCCCGTGCACGCCGGTCGCTGCAACCTCCCCGGCCACGTAGAGTCCGGGCAGGGTCGTGCGTCCCTCCAGATCGCTGCGCACTCCGCCCATGGCATAGTGGGCAGCAGGACGGATTGGGATCAGTTCTGCAGTGAGATCGATGTTGTATTGCATGCAAGTTGCGTAGATACGTGGAAACCGGGCCTTCACATGATCGGCTTTGAGGTGTGTGAGGTCGAGATAAACCACCGGATCCTTCGCCCGGCTGACTTCGAGTTCGTGTACGATGGCCCGTGCCACCACGTCGCGGGGAGCGAGTTCCCCCATGGGGTGATACTTCGCCATGAAACGGTGCATTTCGAGGTTGCGGAGATAGGCACCCTCTCCCCGCAACGCCTCGGAAAGCAGGAAGCGGGGCGCGTTCTTCAGGTACAACGCCGTGGGATGAAACTGGACGAACTCCATGTCGCTGACTTCCGCCCCTGCACGAAATGCCATCGCAACCCCATCGCCAGTGGCAACGCCGGGATTGGTCGTATTTCGATAGAGTTGCCCTAATCCGCCGGTGGCGAGCAACACGGCAGATGATGTGATCTGTTGCAGTTGGCCGTGGTCGTCGATCAAATGGATGCCGGAAACGCGCCCGCCTTCCGCGATCAAATCCGTGGAGAACTCGAACTCGCGGACAGAGATGTTCTTCAGGGTTTGGGCCTTGGCATAGAGTGCTCGCAATATCTCCCGGCCGGTGGAATCACCGTGCGCATGCAGGATGCGGTTCCGGCTGTGCGCGCCTTCGCGGCCAAAAGTGAGTTTGGTGCCCTGGCGGTCAAACTCCGTGCCCCACTGGATGAGTTCTTCGATCCGCTCCGGCGCATCCTCCACCAGCACCTTGGCGGCGTCGGGATTGCATAGACCGTCGCCGGCCTGCAGCGTGTCCTGCAGGTGAAGGCTGATTTCGTCTTCATCGCTGAGCGCCGCCGCAATGCCGCCCTGCGCCCACTGGGTGTTCGAATCAGTGACTTCCCGCTTGGCCAGCACAATCACGGAGCCGGCGCTGGCCAATTCGATGGCGGCGCGGAGGCCGGCAACTCCGGCACCTATGACCAGAAAATCGCTTTGGGACGGCACCGACGTCATAGTCCAAAAAAATGGTACCACTTTACGACCCGGCTGATGCCATGACGGGTACGTTATGATGTGACCTCATGATCCGGTTGGCCATTGCGGCAGCGTCAGGCTCGTACGAGGCCCTCATTGCCAGTGGTTTGATCGAACGGGCTGGGGCGCAGCTGCGGCAAACGCTAGGCGAGAGGTTCTCCTCTGCATTATTCGTGGTGACTGTGGCTCCCGTACGCCGCAAATGGGGGCGTAAATTGATGAGGTCGCTGTCCGCCGCCGGGTTTCAAGCGAAGTTGATCGAAATGCCCGATGGTGAGTCTGCCAAGAAGCTTGCCACGGTCGAGCAGTTGGCCGATAAGTTGATTCGCCTCGCTGCCGATCGCGACGCGGTGCTGGTGGCATTCGGTGGGGGTGTGGTGGGCGACGTTACGGGTTTGTTGGCATCACTATATATGCGTGGCGTCGGCCTGATCCAGATCCCTACAACGGTGCTGGCGCAAGTTGATGCGTCGATTGGGGGTAAGACGGGGGTGAATCTAAGAGCAGGGAAGAACCTGCTGGGGACGTTCCACCCACCGCGCGTGGTGCTGATGGATCCAGCAGTACTGTCCACCCTGCCGGACCGCGAATTTCGCGCCGGGCTGTACGAGGCGCTGAAGTGCGGTGTGATCGGCAGGCCGGAGCTGTTCGGCCGACTTGAGAACGCCAATGTTCGGAGTCTGCGCCGGGATCCTGCTTGGCTGGAATGGGTCATCACGGAATCTGTGAAGCTGAAGGCGGAGGTGGTCTCCAACGACGAGCGGGAGGGCGGATTGCGGCGCGTGTTGAACTTCGGGCATACGATTGGCCATGCGCTCGAGGCCGATTCCGGCTATCGTCGCTTCTTGCACGGTGAAGCAGTGGCCTGGGGCATGGTGGCGGAGGCGCACATCGCCCGCGCGCAGGGACAGTGTGATGGCGTGACCGCGCAGCGCATCATCGACGCCGTGCTCGCTCTCGGGCCGCTGCCGAAGGTGACCGCCCGCAGTTGCGATGTTCTCCGGTTGCTCCAGACCGACAAGAAGACACGGAGCGGCACCGTGCACTTCGTATTGCCACGGCAAATTGGGCGGGTTCAGGTTGTGAACAACGTCCCCGAGAAGGTGATTATTGGAGCCGTGGACGAGTTACGGCGGATGGTGAGAAGAAACTAACCACAGAGGACACAGGGGTCAGAGAGAACGCCGAATCCAATAAAGAATCCTCTGTGTACCCTGTGCCCTCTGTGGTTTTCATTACAGAATGAGTGATCAAGCGAAACTCACGGTGATCGGCGCTGCTCCCGAAGCAGCCGGCGACCCGCAGTCGGCTGCTCGTGCTGTGCGGGAAATGTTTACGTCCATCGCACCACGTTATGACCTGTTGAACCACGTGCTTTCGTTCAACGTGGATCGGCTCTGGTGGCGGCGCGCGGCACGAGCATTTTCTTCTGTTCTTGCGCGGCCCGATACGCGCGTTCTTGATCTGTGTTGTGGCACAGGAGACATGACTTTTGCCTTGCACCGCCGGGTCACCAACTCTGCCGCGACGATTCTAGGTGTGGATTTTTCTCACGCCATGCTGCAACGCGCCAGTCAGAAATCGGTGGGTACCTCGCTGAGCTGGGTGGAGGCCGATGCTCTGAACCTGCCTTTTCCCGATGCACACTTCGATTTGGTGACCGCCGCCTTTGGCTTCCGCAATCTGGCCAACTACGACGCCGGGTTGCGGGAGATCGCACGCATACTGCGCCCAGGTGGAGAGTGCGGAATCCTGGACTTCGGTGAACCTCGTGGCTTGATCGGAAGGGTTTACCGGATCTACTTCAAGAGAGTCCTTCCCGGGATCGGCACCATGATTTCCGGCGTGCGCGGGCCGTATGCATACTTACCTGCCTCGGTGGAACGATTTCCCCAGCCAGCGGAGCTGCTGGAACGCATGCGGGTCGCCGGTTTCCGTGAAGCCTCCTGGACTCCCTACACGTTTGGAATTGCGGGGTTGTATCGAGGAAAGAAGTAACCCCAGAGTCACGAAATGCCACACGAAAACCAGGTTACCGCGCCGCTGCCGACTGTGCGGGGATGGGGGTGGTGGTGGCAAAAGAATCGGCGAAGGCATCGGCGATCGTGTACCGGATCACGTTTTCGTAATCGTCACCCAGGAACCTGCGTAAACGCTCGGTATTCATCGTGTACTCGCTTGTCATGTAAGGCAAAGCTTCGGGTGGAATCGCGGAGACTCCCGCCTTCCACAGGAACCGCAGGACCAAAGCAAATGCCCACTTGCTGGGTACGCGCATCAGTTTGCCACCGGCAATCTCGATACAGCGGGCAAACGTCAAAGCTTCGCCGCGTCCCGCGACATTGAGCACCGTCAGACGTTGAGCTTCCGGTTCGGTTTGGCCAACGATATAGGCCAGCAGACGGGCCACATCGTCCACGTGGACGAACTGGATCTTGTTTTCCAGGTAACGCCTTCCGTAGGGCAGCATGCAGGGAAGACGTGTGCCTTTGGCACGCAAGCTGGCCGCCCATTTGCCCCGGCCGTTCGGGGCGCCGCGAAAGGCGCCGATCAGGTAGTTCTGCACACTGGCGCCGGTGAAGATATGGGGACGAAGCATGTAGACGCTGCATCCCCGCAAAGCGGGCGCGCGTTGCTGCACGACTTGATCGGCTTCCCGCTTGTGAATAGCGTAGGGCAGCGTGTGCGCGGCAAGGGGAAAGTCCTCCGTCACCGGTTCGGGCAGGTCAGAACCGTAGGCAGAGACGCTGCTGGGGAACACAAACTTCTGAACAATCGAATCGTCGCGATTGGCTTCGGTGATCGCTTCCATCACCCTTGCCGTCCCCGCCACGTTGATCTGCCACATGCGGTTGAGGTCGAGCACGCCGGTGCGCAGGGGATCAATGACAAAAGCCAAATGGAGCACGGCGGACGGGCGGGCCTCTTTCAGCAGCAGGAACAACTCCCGGCAGGAGGCTTCCAGACCAAGGTCCAGCCGCTCAAACCGCAAGGATTGATCAGTCGCTGGCGGATTCAGGTCCACTCCCACCACATGGTAATCCGCCAGCAGCGGCAGTAGCCGCAATCCCAGATTGCCAGCAACCCCTGTGAGCAGGATGGTTGGCTTAACCCCGCCCATTATTTGGGTCCGGGGGATGGTGGCTTGATGGGGGGGAGAGGCATGCCAGGTCTCGGCATCATGGGGCCTCGCACGGGCTCAGCTCCGAAGTACTTGTCATCGAAACTCGACGTAGCAGATTCCTGCGCAGACTTCATCGCCTCCTGCATACGCTGCGACCGCAAAGTGTTCTGGATCTCTTCGCGGGCCTGGTCCAAGGCCATGGTCTCCTTGGCTTTCATCTTGTAGATAAAGTATCCGTTGGTGTCTGTGATGACCGCAGAAACTTCCCCCGGTTTCAAATCTATGACGGAAACCTGGCTGGCTGCGAGCATGCTGCGTCGCATCTTTGCAACGTCGGTGCTGGGGCTGCCGGTCTTGATGCCGGCGACCTCAAACGCCTCCTCCTGGAGTTTCTTAAAATCCTCTCCTGCGGCAGCGCGGACATGGAGCTTCTCTGCCTCGCTCTTCATGGCCCCTTCCGACTCTTTCTGGCGCTTCTCTTCTTCTTTCTGGCGTTTTTCCTCGTCAGCTGCGCTCAGCTTCTTCTCGTCGTTCCCCTCCAAATCCGCATTCGGGATTTCCTGGCTCTTCGGAACGTAAATGCGTTCCATGTCCGCCTGTTCGAAACTCGCCAGGTTCTTGTGATAGTAGTCTTCGATGTCTTTATCGGGAATCTGAGAAGCCTTCTCCTGCAGCGCCTTGCCCAATTCCTGGGAGAGCACTTGAATGCGTGCCAGCTTCATGCGTTCTTCAAAGGCAGGGGTCTTGTCCAGACCCATTTCTTCCGCCCTCTTGGACATAACGAGTGCGTCGGCGTAGCGGGTGGCAAACTGCCTGCGCGCCCGTGGCGGCAGGTTGGGCTGCACGCCGTCGACCACCTTTTCGAACTCGGCGCGAGTAATCTTGGTTTGGCAATTTGCGGGTGCTGGCTTATCGGCCTGCGGCTTCTCACACAGCCCAACGATCGTGATCACGGTCGCGTCCGGCGCCACTTCCGGGGTTTTTGACCCCCCCGCAGGGGCCACCGGCTTCTGGGCCGCCGGTGTGGACTTCTGTGGCGCCGCCTGGCCCCAGGCGAGAGCTCCCAGCAAAAGACAGAGCAACCCGTATCGGGTCATGTTAGGGAATCCTCCAGAGAAGATGAAAGTACAACTAAGAATCCTAGCACAAAGTCCCGCTTGCGTCGGCGTGGGCCTGGGGCAATGGTGCCACCCCGGTCGCTTGGCGCGGGCCCTCCCCTGCGGCGATAATGCCAACATGGCGGAATCGCCGGTGCTGTACAGCCCGGGCTCGATGCGCGCAGAGAAACGCGCGGTCGCGGGCAATTCCGTCCTGGCTGCGATCGCCATCACGGTGCTGAAAATCATCGTCGGGCTGACGACCGGCAGCCTGGGAATTCTCTCCGAAGCAGCCCACTCCGGGCTTGACTTGGTGGCGGCTGTCATCACCTTCTTCTCGGTACGCGTCTCCGACAAGCCGGCCGACGCCGACCATCAATACGGGCATGGCAAGGTGGAGAATTTCTCCGCCTTCATCGAAACTGGCTTGCTTCTCCTGACTTGTGTCTGGATCATCTACGAAGCCATCCGCCGTTTGTTCTACCTGCATGTGGAGATTGAGCCCAGTATCGCGGCCTTCCTGGTCATGATCGCCTCCATGATCGTGGATTTCTGGCGCTCCCGTGCATTGGGGAAGATTGCCGTCAAGTACGACAGTCAGGCTTTGGAGGCGGACGCTCTGCACTTCTCGACCGACATCTGGTCGAGCGGTGTAGTCGTTCTCGGGCTGCTACTGGTGCAGCTGGGGCGTGTGTACAGGATCGACTGGCTGCGTGACGCCGACCCTATCGCCGCGCTGTTTGTCGCCGGGGTTGTGGTCTACGTCAGCTGGCGGCTGGCCCGCAAGACCATCGATGCCTTGCTCGATGCGGCGCCATCAGGTGTACGGAGCCACATATTGGCGGCGGCCGGGAAAGTGGATGGATTGCTCGAGATTGACCGGGTCCGAATTCGGCGGGCCGGGAACCGTTACTTTGCCGATGTTTCCATCGGCTTGGCCCGCAACGTCACCTTCCAGCGGTCCGAGCAGGTGGCCGACGCCGTCACGGCGGCCGTACGCAGCGTCCTGCCGGATGCCGATGTGGTGGTCCACTCCGTGCCCCGCCCGGCTGACCGGGAAAACATTTTTGACCGGGTACGGGCCGTGGCCACGCGCCACAACTTCAACGTGCATGATGTCAGCGTTCAGGACCTGAAAGGACGGTTGCACGTCGAACAGCATCTGGAACTCGACGAACGCTTGAGCCTGAAGGACGCCCACGATCACGTAACCAGGCTGGAGTCGGAAATCCGGAATGATGTGCCGGAGATCTCCTCGATCCTGACGCACATTGAGAGCGAGCCCGCGACCATCGAAGCTGGTGACGAGATCGTGCGCGATGCGGCCTTGGAGAAAAAGCTGAAAGCCATCGTATCCGAGTTTCCTGAGGTCCTGGACGTACACGAGGTTGAAGTCAAGCGCGTCCGTGGCCGGACCTATGTTTCCTGCCACTGTACTTTCTCCGACGACTTGCCGCTCTCCCGGGTGCACGATGTGCAGACCGACCTCGAGATTCGCTTCAAGCAAGCCGCACCAGAATTATTTCGCGTGCTGATCCACCCAGAACCCCAGACGGATAACCGGCGCTGATCGTGTGACATCCGTCACAGCCAGGTCACAACCAATTGTTGATTTTTGATTGTTGAATGGAGTGAGTATGGAGCACAAGGCCGTGGAACTAAAGGAGCGCACAAAGTCCTTTGCCCTTCGGATCATAAGATTGGTGCGCGCTCTACCAGCGTCTTCGGAAGGCTACGTAATGGGGAATCAACTATTGCGGTCTGGCACTTCTGTGGCTGCTAATTATCGGGCTGTCTGTCGCGCCCGATCGCGCGCGGAGTTCCTTGCCAAGCTGGGGATTGTGATCGAGGAAGCTGACGAATCAGAGTTCTGGCTCGAAATGCTCTCAGAATCCGGCCTGATTCCTGAAAAGCGGCTGCGAGACTTGAAATCAGAGGCCAGTCAGCTGGTAGCGATCTTGAATGCGTCTCGCACAACGGCCAAGAAGGGTGTTCATTCAACAATCACCAATCAAAAATCAACAATTATCACGAAGAAGGCATCATGACGGAAGCTCGTACTACTTGGGTAGCCGACCAGCGTTTCGACGGTATCGCCAGCAGCGGCCACAGAATCGTCGTCGATGGCGACAAGAAATCCGGAAACAGCCCCATGGAGCTGGTGCTGATCGGCCTTTGCGGGTGCACCGGCTATGACGTCGTCAGCATCCTGACGAAGAAGCGCGAGCCGTTCACTAGTCTCGAAGTTCGGGCGGAGGCGGAACGCGCCGCCAGCCCACCCACTGTTTATACTGAAATCCGGCTGGTCTACCGGGTGGGTGGCAAGGTCTCACGTAAGGCGGTGGAAGATGCGGTGCGGCTTTCGGAGGAGAAGTATTGCTCGGTGGCGGCGATGCTGAACAAGACCGCGAAAATCAGCTACAGAATTGAATACCTGGACGAGTAACTGACCAGACCGGCGTGAGGGCAGCCGCTCAATCAGGGGCTGGCCAGGCCGAGAATTCCAATTGGAAATCACCAAACGCCATCCTCTTCGCGGATATCTCTACATCGCTATCGCCGCGCTCTTGTGGGGCATCGCGGCGGCTCTGGGACGGGCCGCGTTTACCGGGAGGCTGTTGCCCCAAGGGCAGGTGCTCAGGCCGATCGATCCCCTCATACTGTCGCAGAGCCGCACTTCATTTTCGTTCTTCGTGCTCTTCTGCGCGCTGCTGCTGACTCGCGGATGGCGCCGTTTGCGGCTTCCCGCCGGTGATGTGGGCAAGATGTTTCTGCTGGGTGTTCTGGGAGTGGCCGCCTCCAACTATCTCTATTACCTGGCAATTCAGCGGACCAACGTTGCCACCGCCATCATTCTGCAATACACCGCGCCGGTGTGGGTCCTGCTCTACACGGTGGCTCGCGGACTGCAAAAACCTACCCTGCAGCGCATACTCGCGGTTGGGCTGGCAGTGACAGGGATTGCTCTGGTGATCGGGATCTTCGGTGCCGGCGGGTTTCGTCTCGATACTGTCGGTGTAATCGCAGCGCTGTTGGCGGCATTTTCCTTCGCGTTTTACAACATCGGCGGCCACAGCATTCTGGAGCGCTGTGACCGCTGGACCGTGCTGCTATACGCGATCTTCAGCGCGTCGTTGTTCTGGATTGTCGTCAACCCTCCCTGGAAGATTGCCGCAGCGCACTACTCGGGAACTCAGTGGCTTTTCCTGCTGGGGTTTTCCCTGATCTCGGTGCTTGCCCCGTTTTCTTTCTACTTCGCCGGACTGCAGCACCTCGAGCCGACGCGGGCCATCGTGGTCAGCTGTCTGGAGCCGGTTTTTTCCATCGTGATTGCAGCCATCGCACTGGGGGAAGTCATGCGCCTGACCCAGACGACGGGCATCGTCCTGGTTCTGGTCGCCATCGTCGTGGTGCAACTGCCTGACCGGAGGTTGCACGAGGCTGTTACCGTGGTCGAGCCGATGGAGTGATCCCACACTCCAGGCAAGCTGAGGTGGCCCGGCTGAGCCGTGCCCTTTCACGTTTCTTTCGCGCCCATGAATGACGCAGGCAACGTGTTCTTCCGATGTTAGGGAGTCATGCCGTGAACCGGGCATGCAGGTGGAAGTAGCGGCGTGCCTTCTTCACATCTTTGGCGATCTGTTCGCGCAGGGCGTCGACGGACGGGAACTTGATTTCATCGCGCAGCCGGTGCAGGAAATGAACTTCCACTTCCGTTTCCGGGGTCAGTGCCACGGGATGGAAGTTCAGCAGGTGAGTTTCAACCGCAAACGACTCAGCCCCGAACGTCGGCCGAGTGCCTACGTTGGTCACCGAGTCGAAGCATTCGTCTCCGACGCGGGTGCGAGTCACATAGACGCCGTCTTTGGGGATGAGTTCTTCGTAGCGGCTCAAATTGATTGTGGGAACGGTGTACTTGACGCCATATCCGCGTCCCCGTCCCGCGGTCGACAAAATGGCGAACGGCCGGCCGAGCAGATGGCGCGCAAGACTGACCTTGCCGGCGGCAATCAGCTTGCGAATGTGACTGCTCGAAACCGGTTCTCCCCGCAGCCGTAGCTCCGGATAGATGTGCACGTCGAACCCCAGCTTGTGTCCAAGCTCCCTCAGTAGGGTTACATCACCCGCAGCTTTGTGACCGAAGCGAAAGTTATACCCTTCATGTACCTCCCGAGCTTGCAGGCCTTTTTTCAGGACGTCATGGGCAAAGCGTTGCGGGGTCATCAACGAGAGATCACGGGTGAAGGGAAGCAGCAGCACCGCGTCAACCTGCGTCGTTTCGAGCAGACGCAGCTTCTCCGAGGAAGGGGTCAATAGTTTGAACGCGGCGTCAGGCCGCAAAATCCGCAGGGGATGAGGTTCAAAACTCACGGCTATGGCTTTAAGACCCTGTTCGCGCGCCCGGCCGACAATTTCGGCTAGCACGCGCGAGTGCGCACGGTGTACCCCGTCAAAGTTCCCCACACTCAGCACGGTGGGCCCAAATCCTGCAGGAACATCTTCGAGTTTGTGAAAAACCTGCATCTCAAATCAAAGTCTTAAATCGCAGAGCACGCAGAGGTACGAGCGTCGTCTCGGCGTTCTCTGCGACCTCGGCGGTTAATAGACCCTGCAGAATCTGCGTTCATCTGCGTTGATCAGCGGCAAAAGGACTTCAGATCTCAAACTCCAGCTTCATTCCATCGTAGGAAAGCCGTACGTTGGGCGGCAGAGATGCATTCGTCGCCGCGTGCGGCAGATCATGGCATATATGGGTGAAAAAGGCCCGCTTCGGCTTGACCCGCTCCACAATCCGCAACGAAGTTTCCACGGTGGAATGTGTCGGGTGCGGCTTATAGCGCAGCGCGTCCAGGAAGAGAATGTCGAGGCCCTGCAGCTTGGCAAACGAGGCCTCAGGAACCTCACTATGGTCCGTCAGATAGGCTGCACTCCCGAAGCGAAAACCGTAAATTTCTGTCTCGCCGTGAATGACCGGCACCGGCTCAAACCGGGCGCCGAACAGTTCAACGGGGCCATCCATGGGCCGCAGTTCGACCTGGGGAAGGCTTCCAAACTTGTAATCGGCGTCGAAGATGTAGCGGAACATGTTGCGAATGAACTCTGCCGCGTGCGGCTGGGCATAAAGAGGCAGCTTGTTGGGCTTGAGCCGAAACGTAAGCGGACGCAAATCGTCGATCCCCAGGATGTGGTCGGCGTGGGTGTGGGTGTAGAGGACAGCGTCGAGTTGCCGGATGCCCTCCCGGATGGCCTGCTCGCGAAAATCAGGCGTGGAATCGATGAGGATAACCTTGCCGTTGTACTCAATCAGGACCGACGGCCGCGTGCGGCGGTCATGTGGGTCGGACGACTGGCATACGGCGCAGTCGCAACCGACGGTGGGCACGCCCATGGACGTACCACTGCCCAGCACCGTGAGCCGTGCATTCATGGTTTAACGGAGTCCGTGCCGGTGGCCTGTGGCGGCCGTGCCAGCGCATTCGTCACTTCGACGTAGGCCATGCGCAGCTCGTACAGGCAATTCTGCAGGAAAGTCTGTTCCGCATTCGTGAGGTTGCCCTTGGTTTTCTCCGAGAGCAGGCTGAGCGTATCAATGGTCTGGCGCGCGCCGATCAGGTCAATCCGCGGTTGCCCTCCTTGCTCGTGCATCAGTCCGAGCTGCAGCATGGCTGTCATGTACAGCGATGCTATGAAGCGCTCGAAGGTCATTTCCAACTCTTTGGCGGAGTGGCCACTGAGTTCCACGCGGGTGTCCAGGTCTTTCGCCGACTTGCGGTATGCGTCAGCCTGCTCCTGCTGCTCCGCGGCCGTCGGCGCGGGCGGCATCTCGCGCTCCCCTTGGACGGGTTGGGAGGCTGGCGCCGGTGCTGTGGCCTCCGCCTTGACGGCAGTAACCTCTTCTTGCGGAGCCTCGGTGCGTACCTCGCCGTCCGAGGTAAACAGGCGCCGGTCGGTTACGGTAAAGCTTTCCTGCTTTTTCTCAGGCATAGTTTCTCTTCCAGCTTAATCGTTTCGAGATGGAAAAACATGGGTGAAGGGCAAGGTTGCAACTGTCAGCTGGGCATCGCCGGCACGAAGCTCCTTGCCCGGAGCAGCCATTTCGCGGCGAATGTACCCGAGGGCTACATTTCGTTCCCCCTCGGACAGCGGCAAGGCGGCCGCGCTGGTGATCTCACCGATGTCTTTGCCGTCCACTTGAATCTTTGTCCCAGGTTCCGGCAGCGGACCGCGAACTTCAAATCCGCTGAACTTGCGGTGTACGGCTCCCCGCGAGCGGATGCGCTCAACGATCTCCTGACCGATGTAGCATCCCTTGTTGAAATTCAGCGCGCGCTCCTGCTCGGTCTCCTGCGGCAAGTCACGCTCGCGGATGTCTGTCCCATAGCGTGGAACTCCGGAGGCGATGCGCAACAGGTCCACCGCAGAGCCGCCCGCCAGACGCGCTCCCGCTTGCTTCAGCCCATCGTGCAGCGCAGCCACCTCACCGGGGGCACACCAAAGCTCGTACCATTCGACCGCAGGATTGTCACCACGAGCCAGCGTCATTGCCCGGTTCTGCCAACTTAGATCGACAAATTGCAGCGGCGCCAGTTGTACGGCTTCGAAGCCGGCGGCCCGTAGCGTTTCTCCTGCCTTCGGTCCGGCGACTCCAATAGCTGTCATCTTGTCGCTCAGGTTCGTGACCTCTACATCGTCCATGATGATGTAGCGATCGAAAGTCGCCAGCGTTTTTTCCAACTGCGCTTGGTCGGTGTCGATCAGCAGCGATTCACCTCGATTGTAGGCGTAAAGATCACCGAGAATGTGTCCTTGCGGATTGAGCAGAAAGGCATAAACGCCGTGGCTAGGGACGAGATCACGCACATTATTCGTGACCATGCCGTTCAGCCAGCGCACGCGGTCGCCGCCAGTGACCGCGACTTTGGCACGCGTGCCCAGGTCAAACAAACCACAACCTGACACCAGGTGTCCGAACTCGGCACGCACGTCTCCGTAATCGGGCACCGGCAGGACAGACGAGTTATGAACCACGGTAGCCGTAGAGACGTAGCTAGCTACGTCTCTACATTGTCGTCTATTGTGTTCTCCGCGTCCTTTGCGGCCGCTCTTTGCGAACTTTGCGGTTTAAAAAGCTCCCTGTATTCGCCTTCGATACTCGTGTTTCTTCTCTGCGTTCCTCACGGCCGGGGTTAGGTCGGCGATCATCCGTGTAAATCCGTGGCCAATGCCTGTTTGTGAAGATCGCTCCTAAGCGCTTTCTCTCCCCGATTGTGTTACCTTTTTCACCCGTGGGCCAGAAAAAGCGCATCGCCATCATTCCCGGGGACGGCATCGGGAAGGAAGTCATCCCCGAAGCCGTCAAAGTCATCGCCGCCGCCGGCGCCGAGGTAGAAACCGCGCAGTTTGATTGGGGGGCCGACCGCTATCTCGCCGACGGCATCACCGTCCCACCCGACGGCTTTGCCATGTTGGAGCGCGATTTCGACGCAATCCTGGTGGGCGCATTCGGCGACCCGCGGGTGAAGACGAATATCCACGCCAAAGAAATCCTGCTGGGCATGCGTTTCAAGATGGATCTCTACGCCAACGTCCGGCCGGTGCGCCTGCTGGATGCAGCCCTGTGCCCGCTGAAGGGCATCGAACCCAAAGACGTCGATTTCGCCGTGATCCGCGAAAACACCGAGGGCGTGTACACCGATGCCGGCGGGGTGTTCAAGCAGGGCACCCCCGACGAAATCGCCGTGCAGGAAGATATCAATACTCGCAAAGGTGTCGAACGGATCATCCGTTTCGCTTTTGAATACTGCGAACGCCACACGAAGATCGACGGCAGCCCGCGCAACCGCGTTCTCATGTGCGACAAGTCGAACGCCATGACCTATGCCGGAGGCTTATGGCAGCGGGTGTTCAGGGAAGTGGGCGGCGAGCATCCCCAGATCAAGTCCGAGCACATGTACGTGGACGCTCTCTGCATGCAGATGGTGCGCGATCCGCGGCCGTTTGATGTGATCGTGACCAACAACATGTTTGGCGACATCATCACCGACCTGGCTGCTGGACTTCAGGGCGGCTTGGGCATGGCCGCCAGTGGAAACATTCATCCCGGGAAGACCTCTATGTTTGAGCCGGTGCACGGTTCGGCGCCGCTGATTGCGGGCAAGAACATCGCAAACCCCTTCGGTGCGATTCTGACGGCGGCGATGATGCTGCGGCATTTGGGTTTCGATGGCCAGACGGACAGGATCGAGGCGGCTGTGCTGGAAGCTGTGCGACAGAAGAAGACCACGCAAGACGTCGGCGGAGCGCTCGGCACACGAGAAGCGGGGGAGTGGGTGGCAAAGAAAATTAGCCACGGATAAACACGGATTGTCATTTCGGAGGCGTTATCTGCGTGTGTCGGAGTTGATCTGCGGCGAAAAACGGGTTTCGTTTTATCCGTCCAATCCGCGTAAATCCGTGGCGAAGGGTTTTCTTGAAGACTGATCTCAAGCCGCTTTTCCGTCGCCTGCTTCTGTCGTTTGTCTTTGCCCTGGCCTCATTATCCACGGCGCAATCGCCGGCCACCGACGTCCCGCCGCCAGACCAAGAGCAGAAGATCTCTCCCAAGGAAGCCGAAGAGCTCTTCCGCGACGTCGATGACATACTGCAATTCGCCAGCAAAGAGACGAGCCTTCCGGTCAGAAAACAGGTGAAGAAGCAGCTCACCAGCCGTGACGAGGTCGTAGCCTACCTGAAGAAGAGCATGTTGGAGGACAAGGACGCGCAACGCCTGCGCCGCTCGG
>JAIQFW010000042.1 GCA_020073105.1 Terriglobia bacterium | reverse complement strand
GTTGACCTTCGGCTATGCCATCTTCCGTTACCGCTTGATGGACGTGGACCTGATCTTCAAGCGCGGCATGGTGTACACGCTAGCAGCGGCTGCCATCGCCGGCGCATATTTTGCCGTGGTTGCCGGAGTGGCGGAACTGGTTCATGCGCGGGTGCCGAGTTCCGGACCGCTTGGATTGGTGCTGGCCATCGTGGTCACGGCGCTGCTGTTCGATCCGGTCCGCAAGTGGATTCAGGATGGAATCGACCAGTTCTTCTACCGCACCCGTTACGACTACCGCAAGACGCTGATCGAGTTTGGCCGTGAGCTGAGCGCGGAAACCGATCTGGACGAAATGCTGAGTTCCGTGGTGGACCGTCTGTCACGCACCCTGCTGGTGGACCGCATGGCGATTTTCCTCTCCGCCAACGAACCGCCCCACCGGTTTGCGCTGGCCAAGTCCTTCGGCATGGCCCAGACCAGCGGTCTTGACCTAAGCTTCCTGAGCCTGCCCAGGCCGGAAATCGGGGCCGGGCACCTGTTTTTCGACAACACCCACCAGGTCCCGCGCGAAACTCCCAGTGCCCAGCAAACCATCGCCAAGTTAGACCTGAACTACTACATCCCCTGCCGCGCCCAGAAACAAACGGTTGCTGTGCTGGGCCTGGGCAAGACGGTCGAAGGAGATTTTCTTTCCAGTGAGGACGTCGAACTGCTGGAAACCCTGGCCGGTTATCTGGGGATTGCCATTCAGAACGCTCGTTTGTATGCGTCGCTAGAGCAGAAGGTTGTCGAGTACGAGCGATTGAAGGATTTCAACGAAAACATCGTCGAATCGATCAACGTCGGCGTGCTGGCGGTGGACCTGGCCGATCGCATCGAATCCTGGAACTCGCAGATGGAAGTGATGTACGCGCTGCCGCGGTGGCAGGCGCTAACGCGGTCGCTGGGCGAGGTGTTTCCGGCAAAGTTCGTGGAGGAGTTTTACCGGGTGCGGCAGAACCCTGGCATCCACAACCTCTACAAGTTTCGCTTAGGGACGCCGAGCGGGGAGAACCGGATCGTGAATGTGGCGATCGCACCGCTGGTCACCAGGAAGTTCAATGTGATCGGTCGTCTCATCATCATGGATGACATCACGCAGCGCGTCGAACTCGAAGCCCAGCTTTCGCAGGCCGACAAGTTGTCCTCCATCGGTCTGCTTGCCGCGGGGGTGGCGCACGAAGTGAACACTCCGCTGGCGGTCATCTCCTCCTACGCCCAGATGCTGGCCAAGCAGCTTCAGGGAGACGTGCAGAAGGGCGCGTTGCTCGAGAAGATTACGCGGCAAACCTTCCGCGCTTCCGAAATCGTCAACAACTTGTTGAATTTTTCGCGCACCAGCGGTACGGAGTTCACCAAGGTCGACGTCAACCGGATCATCCACGACACCCTGGCCTTGCTTGAGCACCAGTTCAAGACCTCGAAGATTCGTGTGCAGGATGAGCTGGGCGCGCAAGTACCGCCGATCCACGGCAATGCAGGGCGGCTGCAGCAGGTTTTCTTGAATCTGTTTCTGAATGCCAAGGATGCTATGGCCAGCGGTGGGACCTTGCGCATCGCCACCTCCAACGGAGACGGGGTAACCGTCGTGGTGTCCGACACCGGCTCAGGTATCGCGCAGGAACATATCCATCGCATTTATGACCCCTTCTTCACCACCAAGGCCTCGCGGGAAGGCCAACCGCGTGGCACGGGGCTAGGGTTGTCGGTGACTTACGGGATCATTCAGGAACATGCCGGAAAGATTCGCGTAGAGAGCCGTAGTGGTGAAGGCACAACGTTCTACCTCGATTTCCCCCTGGCGAGGGAGGCGGTCAATGTCTGAAGCCGCCGTCATCACACGTCCGGTGAATGGAAGCCCGGCTTCCTCTGTCGGCTGGGTGCTGATCGTCGATGATGAAGCCGAGATCCGCGAATCGCTACAGACCTTGCTGGAACTGGAAGGATATGCCGTCGAGTCCGCCGCCAGTGGCGAAGAAGGACTGACTCACATTGGAGAGCGGACCTTCGATCTGGTACTCCTTGACCTGGCCCTGCCGGACCGCAACGGCATGGATCTTCTGGCGGAGATCCACGCGCAAGACCCCCAGCTCTCCATCATTATGATCACCGCCTACGGGACGGTAGAGAATGCGGTCAAGGCGATGCAGGTGGGGGCGGCCAATTTCATCCAGAAGCCATGGGACAACGAGAAGCTGCTGGCGGATGTGCGCGCGGCCGTTGCCCGCCGGCGGGCGGAGGAAGAAAACATCCAACTCAAGCGCGCCCTCAAGCAGCGCTACAACTTTGAGAACATCGTGGGCAAGAGCGAGCCCATGTTGAAGATTTTTGACCTGGTGGCACAGGTTGCCCCCAGCCGCTCCACGGTGCTCTTGCAAGGCGAGAGCGGGACGGGTAAAGAGCTTATCGCGAAAGCCATCCACCTCAACTCACCGCGCCGCGACCAGCCGTTTGTCCCGGTCAATACCGGCTCCATGCCGCCGGACTTGCTTGAATCCACACTTTTCGGGCACGTCAAAGGCGCTTTTACCAGCGCGGTTGCGTCCAAGAAGGGTCTGTTTGAGATCGCGGATCGTGGCACGCTGTTCCTGGATGAAATCGGCAACATGAGCCTGGACACGCAAAGCAAGATTCTCCGCGTGCTGCAAGATCGAAAATTCATGCATTTGGGTGGCGTACACGAGATCCAGGTGGATGTCCGGATTATCGCCGCTACCAACGTCGATCTGAAACAGCAGGTTCGCGACGGCAAGTTCCGCGATGACCTGTTTTATCGCTTGAACGTCATCACTATTGATCTGCCGCCCTTGCGTCAACGCAAGGAGGACATCCCCATGTTGGCGGCGTTCTTTCTCGACAAGTACTCCAAGGAGAACGACCGTGTGGCGCAGCGCATCCTGCCTGAAGCTCTGCGTCCACTGGTCTCATATTCCTGGCCGGGTAACGTGCGGGAACTGGAGAACGTCGTCGAACGCGCGGTGGTCCTCTCGACCGAGGCAGCAATCGGTCCCGACCTGTTGCCCGACGAGATCGCCGGGCGGTCGGCCGCCTTCTCCCTGCTCGAACATCGCGCGGACGCTTCCCTGTTTGACATCATGGAGGATTGCGAACGCAGCATCATCCTCGACATGCTGGAGAAGTGCAACTGGAGCCAGACCGATGCCGCGGAGCGCTTCCATGTCCCGCTTTCCACGCTCAACCAGAAAATCAAACGCCTGAATATTGAGATCAAGAAGAAGGGGCGAGAATAACCCCCGTTGCCCGTGGATGGAAGCTGATCGCTGACGGCTTTCTCTGCTATAGTTCCGTCATAGTCGGGCAGATCCTGAAACGCGCATGGAACTGATTTCTCCCACCGAAATCGCCAAAGAAAAGGTTGAGGCGGTACAGGATTACTCCGTCCTGGCGGGGAGGTCGATCGCCAATCTGTTCCGCGTTCCGCGCTATTTTGCCGACATGGTCCAGCAAGCGGACCTGATCGGATTTGGGTCGTTGCCAATCGTCATCCTCACGGGGTTGTCGATCGGCGCCGAACTGGCGTTGAACAGCGCCAACACCCTCCAGAGATTCGGGTCGCTGTCGTTGATTGGCCAACTCGTGTCAGTCGGGATGGTGCGGGAGCTTGGCCCGATCATCACCGGGCTGATGGTGGCAGGGAGAAATTCCTCCGGCATGGCCAGCGAACTGGGCTCGATGATTGTGACCGAGCAAATCGATGCTATGCGCGCGCTGGGCACCGACCCCATCAAGAAACTCGTCACCCCACGGGTAGTCTCTACCGTGTTCATGCTCTTCTTCCTGACCATCATCTCGGACTTGCTGGGGCTATTCGGCGGGGCCCTTATCTCGACGTTCCTGTACGGAATGGATTGGCGCCAGTATTGGAGCACGGCCTGGCAGATTCTGGTCTTTCAGGACGTCTTCATGGGCCTGGTGAAGCCCGTGCTCTTCGGATTCATCATTTCAACCGTGGGATGCTACTACGGGATGACGGCCCGCGGAGGGACACAAGGAGTAGGACGCGCAACCACGCAGGCAGTGGTTGCTTCTTCGGTCTTAATCCTGGTGACGGACTTGGTCGTCACCAAATTACTCATGACGGTTTTTGCCTATCACTGAACCATGGCCGCACCTCCCGCAACAACCGAAGATCGTCAGCAATCCACGCAGGATCCTACTTCTTCCGCTGTCGTGTTCGAGGATGTTTCCATCGCCTTCGAAGACAAGCCGGTGCTCGATGAAATTTCCTTTCGGCTGGCCAAGGGAGAGACCAAGGCCATCTTCGGGGTTGCGGGATCGGGCAAGAGCACGATCCTTAAACTGGCGTTGGGACTGATTAGACCCGATTCCGGTCACATTTATGTGCTAGGCGAAGACGTCACCGCGATGCGCGAGGAGGAACTATTCGATCTGCGGAGAAAGATCGGGATAGTTTTTCAGGAAAGCGCGCTGTTCGATTCGCTTACCGTGCGTGAGAATGTTGCATTTCGCCTGCTCGAGGAAGGAGACGTTACTGAAGAGGAAGTGGAACGGCCGGTGCGGGAGTCATTGAGCTTCGTGGAGCTGGAAAATACGGTGGACATGTTCCCTTCCGAGCTTTCCGGCGGCATGCGCCGCCGGGTGGCCATCGCCCGGGCCATCATCACCCATCCGGAGATTCTGCTTTATGACTCGCCGACCGGAGGGCTGGATCCGGTCACGTCCACGACCATCATCGAGTTGATCGTGAAGCAGCGCGATGTGTACAAAACCAGCTCGTTACTGGTAAGCCATCGCCTGCAAGATGCGTTCATGATGGCGACACACTATTTCGACCGCAAGACCAATCAAATGCAGCCGCTCCCGCCGGGAATGCGTGGGGAAGTGCCCATGGGGTTCCTCATCCTGAAGGACGGAAAGATCATCTTTGACGGCGATGTGCACGAACTGGCGAAGTCGAAGGATGAGTACATCAAGGAATACATATCCTGACAAAAAACAAAGGCCGCACTGGCGTGCGGCCCGTACTCCGACGCTGAACTAAGCGGCCTTGTTCGCCTGCGCCATCTTGCGAAGCGCAGCCATGCGCTCCTGGGTCTGCTTCAGGCGCTCCGGGCCTCCCGCCGAAGTGTTGATCAGCTTCTCGACGTTGGTGAAAATGGCAGGATTCTTGGTCTTTTCCCGCAGTTCCTTCAGGAAGGGCTCGATCTTGCCGAACAGTACAAACATTTCCCCGGAGAAACTGGGCTCCAGGAAAAGGTCGCGGTTCAGCGTGCCATGAAGCACGAGGGAGGAGGCCAGTTCCCAATATCCACCCGCCTGGCGCATCCAGGCGTTCTCCTGAGTGCCCAGGGCAGTCGCTACCTTCAGGATGTCGTCGGTCGATTCCGGCCAGAAGCCCAGCCACCAGTTCCGGGCCTTGCGGAGCTCGGCCTCACGACGGAGGTCATAGAGTTTGAGGATCAGATCAGCATCAGTGATCGTCGCTTTGTCAGCCATGCTATTTCTCCTATCAATTGTTCAGGGACTTGTTGAGAACCAAACTATCGGTGAAGAGTAACAAGCTAATGGATGAACCCCGGGCTGCCACGATTCAAAATCTCTCCCCCTCAACCGGCGAAGAACCCACTGCCGAAGCCTCAACCGGCACAGCCCGCTCGTAATCGCAATCTTTGTTCGGGCAAGCGATCACGGGCCCGGACTTGAGATACTTCTCCACCAAGTATTCATGGCCGCAGCTCGGGCACTTCTCGGGAATCGGCTTGCTAGCCGAAGTGAACTTGCACTTCGGGTAATTGGAGCAACCGTAAAACGTGTTGCCCTTGCGCGCGCGCTTCTCTACGAGTTCGCCATCCCCGCAAAGCGGGCACTTCACCCCGATGAAGTTCTGCTTCACGAACTTGCAATCGGGATAGCCGCTGCAAGCCGTAAATTCTCCGTAACGCCCGTGGCGGATCATCAAGTTTCGCCCGCACTTTGGACAGGGTTCGTCCAGCGGGATGTCGGGAACTTTCTTGCCCTGATCCAGACGGCGGGTGGTCTTGCAATCCGGGTACCCGGTGCAGGCCATGAACTGGCCGAAGCGACCGCGCTTGAGCACCATGACCCGGCCGCAGTTCTCGCAGTATTCCTCCTGCGTCGTTTCTTGCAGGTCAGCTGAATCCAGGTCCGGCAAGTTAATCGGGTTCTCTTTAGTAAAGGTGCAGCTATTGGGGTCCTCTTTGTCGTACGAACTGCAGGCGTAGAAGGAGCCGTGCTTCCCCCACTTGATGACCAGAGGTGAACCGCAGCGCTCGCACTTCTCCTCCGTGGGCTTCTCCATACGCTTGATGTTCTCCATGTGCTTCTCGGCGTATCGGAGGTCCTTTTCAAACTTCTTGTAGAACTCGCCCAGGGTGTCGGTCCACTTCTCCTTGCCTTCCTCGATCTCGTCGAGTTCCTCTTCCAGGCGCGCGGTGTACTGAACGTCGAAAATATCGGGAAAGTTTGCCACCAGAAGGTCGGTCACTACGAGTCCGATTTCGGTGGGTGTGAACTTGCCGCCCAGCTTTTGCACGTACTGGCGCTCCTGGATGGTGCTCAGGATGGCGGAATAGGTCGACGGCCGTCCAATGCCGCGCTCCTCGAGCTCCTTGACCAGCGAGGCCTCGTTATAGCGCGGCGGGGGTTCGGTGAAGTGCTGCTCCGGCTTCAGTTCCTTAAGGGTCAGTTTCTGGCCGGCCTCAAGCGGTGGCAGCTTGTGCTTCAGTTCCTCGTCCTCTTCGTCCTTGCCTTCCTTCGACTCCTCGTACACCTTGAGGAAGCCGTCGAACTTCATCACCGAGCCGGTCACACGGAACCAGAAGGTGTCCGAACCGGACTTGGCATCGATGTCAACCGTGGTCTGGTCAAAAACTGCGGGGGTGATCTGCGAGGCCACGAAGCGCTGCCAGATCAGCTTGTAAACTTTGAACTCATCTTCTTTCAGATATTGCTTGATCTGGTCGGGATGGCGCATGGCCGATGTCGGGCGGATGGCTTCGTGCGCGGCCTGCGCTTCCTTCTTCTCTTTATAGGTATTGGGCGATTGCGGCAGATAGGCGTCGCCATACTGGCTCTTGATGTACTCTCGCACCTCGGTCAGCGCTTCACTCGACACGCGAGTCGAATCGGTACGCATGTAGGTGATGAGACCTACCAGGCCCTCTTCGCCCAGTTCCACCCCTTCATAGAGCCGCTGGGCGATCATCATGGTGCGCTTCACGCTGAAGCGCAGCTTGCGCGAGGAATCTTGCTGCAGCTTGCTGGTGGTGAACGGCGGCGTGGCGTTGCGTCGACGCTCCTTACGATCCACGGAGCGGACAAGCCAATCGGCTGTCTCCAGCGCGGTGCGGAGCTTCCCGGCTTCCTCGCCGTTGGGGACCTCAACCTTCTCTTCGCCCTTGCCGAGAAAACGTGCGTCAAACGCGGGAGGCTTGGCGCCGGCCAGGTGGGCATCGATGGTCCAGTACTCTTTCTTCTCGAATGCCTTGATCTCGCGCTCACGTTCGACAATGAGGCGCAAGGCAACCGTCTGCACGCGGCCGGCGGACAGACCGCGGCGAACCTTGTCCCAGAGAAGGGGGGAGACCTGGTACCCGACCAGCCGATCAAGGACGCGACGCGCCTGCTGCGCATCCACTAGGTGCTGGTCGATGTCGCGCGGGTGCTCGAATGCAGCGCGCACCGCACGCTGGGTGATTTCATTAAAGGTGACGCGGCGGATGCGCTCGCCATCGGCGTCTTTCTTTTTCTTCTTCTTGCTTTTGCCGTTTCCAAGTTCGTCGGCCAAATGGGCGGCGATCGCTTCGCCTTCGCGGTCCGGGTCAGGAGCCAGGAAGATCGTGTCCGCGGACTGGGCCAGCTTCTTCAACTTGCTGAGGACTTTTTCTTTGCCGGGAATAACGATGTATTCCGTTTCGAAGTCGTTGTCGGTATCGACCCCCAGGGTGCTCTTGGGCAGATCTTTGACATGCCCGAGCGAGGCTTCCACGGTGAAGCCCTTGCCCAGATATTTCTGGATGGTCTTTGCCTTGGCAGGCGATTCGACGATGACTAAACCTTTGCTCAAATGGTCCTCAGTGGGTAATTGCTTTCGAAACTAGCACGAATGGCAAGCTGGCAACAAGTTGAGGCTTGCGGCTCCTGGCTTGCGGCTCCTGGCTTTCGGCTTTCAGCTTTCAGCTCTCAGCTTGTGAATCAGGGATGCAAGCATCCGCTTTACCTCTACCACTTCGTCTGAAAGACGCTGATAATCCGTTGATCTCAGTAACTCCAGATCGCGCGCCAGTAGGAGGTGATACTCGAGCTCGCTGGCCGAGCCAATGGCAATCTGCAGAAATCGTCCGAACTCACAGTCTCCTTTACGACAGGCCCCTTCGGCGATGTTCGCCCCGATGGAGGCTGATGCTCTTCGCATCTGGCTGGTCAGTCCGTACGCCTCATCCCTCGGGAAGGGCTTGCTGGATCGATATACATCCAGGGTCAAGACGTGGGCCTTCTCCCAAACTCTAAGGTTCCTAAAGCTCTGCAACGTAACCTCCGATCTCTGCCGCCGAAGCTGAAAGCCGACGGCTGATAGCTGACAGCTAAAAGCTTTTCACAAAATTCTTTCCCGGCAACTGCTTTACCTTGCCGGCCAGCTCCAGTTCGAACAGGGCTGCGAAGATTTCGGAGGATGACATGGCGGCCTCCAACCGTTCCACAATTTCGTCGATGTGGGTGGCCTCGTCCGCCTTGAGCAGTGCAAATATCTTCTTTTCGTGAGGAGACAGCTCGCTTTCGCCAAATAAAGATGCAGTTTGTCCTTCCGGCGATTCATGGCTGCCCTCGGGCATCAGCGTAAGCCGTACTTCTGTCGGGAGTTCCTCCCAAACGTCTTCCCACGTGGCCACCAGCTTGGCGCCTTGTTTGATAAGGGTGTTGGGCCCCCACGAGTTCTTGTTGGTCACGTTCCCCGGAACTGCAAATACCTCGCGGTTCTGCTCCAACGCGCAGCGTGCGGTGATGCGTGTCCCGCTGTATTCGGCCGCCTCTACAACCAAAACACCAAGTGAGATTCCGCTGATGATCCGGTTGCGGATAGGAAAATTCTGTGGGGCGGGAAACGTTCCCATGGGAAACTCCGAGATGACGGCTCCCTCCAGAGCAAGCATCTGTTCCATGAGCCGGGTGTTTTCCTTGGGATAGGGCACATCCACGCCCGTGCCAAACACGGCCACTGTCTTGCCTTTGGCGGCGATAGCGCCGCGGTGCCCGGCAGTATCGACTCCGCGCGCCATGCCGCTGAAAATCACCAGGCCTCGGGCCGCCAGGTCACAACCCAGCCGCTCCGCCATTCCAGAGCCGTACGGCGTGGGATGACGCGTACCAATGATGGCGATCCCCGGTTGCGAGATAACGGATTCATTGCCTCGCACATAGAGAACCAGCGGCGGATCGTAGATTTGTTTCAATTGCGAAGGATACCCGGGATCATCCAGCGAGATCACCCGCACTCCCGCAGCCGCCACCCGCGCCAGTTCGTCCTGCGCGAGCTCCAGCGAGCGGCCAGTCCCCAGCGACTGGGCGGAAGCCACCTGAATGCCTGTCGCTTCCAGTTCGGTCAGGGACGCCAGAAAAACAGCCTGGACGCTGCCGAAAAAATCCACCAGGCGGCGGGCTTTAGTCGGGCCTAAACCCGGCGTTAGAGTCAGCGCCAGCCACTGCAGGGCGGGAGCTTCGGTTGTTTTGTTGGGTGCGGCTGCAGCTTCGGCCACGGCAACCTCCATCGAACCTCTGGCGGCATCTATGGCATTGGGGAGGGAGACTGTCAAGGTAAGATGACCACCGGGGTCTGTTAAAATCGAGCCGTTCCCGACATGAAACGCCTGCGAATCTCCGCCATCTCTTATCTGAACACTGCGCCCCTGATGTGGGACTTTGACCATGGAGATGCCGGATTGGCCTTTGACATCTCATATACCCTTCCCTCGCAGTGCGCAGCGAGCTTGCAGGATGGGTCGGCGGACATCGGAATTATTCCCGCGGCGGCATACTGCAGCATCCCCGATCTGGTAGTCCTTCCCGGAGTCGCCATCGCGTCGCGGCGGGCGGTGCGATCAATTTTGCTGGTCAGCAAAGCCCCGCTGGAAGAGATCCGTACCGTGGCCCTGGATACGTCGTCGATGACCTCGGTCGCACTGACCAAGGTCTTGTTTGGCAAGTGGTGGGGCGGGGAGAGGACGTTCTCGCCGATGGCTCCGGACATCGAACAGATGCTGAAGGAGCACGACGCTGGGCTGGTGATTGGCGATCCCGCGCTGCAGGTTGATCGCTCGCGATATATCACCTACGACCTTGCGGAAGAATGGATTCGCTTCACCGGCAAGCCGTTTGTATTTGCTTTCTGGGCGGTGCGGCAGGCGGCGTTGCACGGCGCACCCCGCGATTTGGACCTGGCGGCAGTTTTTCGGGAATCCCGGGACCACGGGCTGGAGCCTGCGAACCTTGCTCAAATCGCGCGCGATTGGGCTCCGCGGCTGGGGATGAGCGAAGACAACGTCAAACGCTACCTCACGGAAAACATCCATTACTATCTCGATCCGGAGTGTCTGGAAGGGCTGCGCCTTTTCTACCGGTATGCGCGGGAGTGCGGCGCGCTGCCGGCGGCCGCGCAGCTGCAGTTCTTGGAAGCGGCCAAGGCAGCGGCCAGTTGAGATTCTCGCAACCACAGAGGACACAGGGGGATCACAGCGATTTTTCGCACCCTTAGCGAAGTCCTTGCGTACTTTGCGGTTAAAAGCTTTTGACCGCAAAACACGCAAAGGGTTCGCAAAGGTCGCTAAGAAATCCGGCCGGAAGTGCTGCGGTTGGCTCCCGGCTTCGGTGTCCGCTAGAATCATTTGCAAGGAAATGTCTCTGACCACACAGCAAGCCGTCGATCTGTTCCGCTCCGATGATTTGATCGGAATCGGCATGGAGGCCAATGCGGTCCGCCGCCGGCTCCACCCCGAAGGCGTGGTCACCTACATCATCGACCGCAACATCAACTACACAAACTACTGCACTGAGTACTGCACCTTCTGCGCGTTTTACCGGCCGCTGAAGGGACCGAAAGCCAAAGAGGGCTACATCCTCGATTTCGAGACCATCTACGAAAAGATTCGCGAGACGGTCGAACTGGGCGGCACCGGTGTGCTGATGCAGGGCGGCCTGCATCCCGATCTGAAGATCGACTGGCACGAGCAGATGTTGCGTGGTATCAAGCAGCGTTTTCCGAAGATCCACCTGCACTGCTACTCGGCTTCGGAGATTATCGCCATTGCCGAATACAGCGAACTGAGCATCCGCGACACAATTGCACGGCTCCGCGACGCGGGCCTCGATTCGATCCCTGGCGGCGGCGCCGAGATTCTGGACGACGAAGTCCGTTACAAGATTGCCCGCCTGAAGTGCCTGACCGACGACTGGCTCAATGTCCATCGCACAGCTCACCAGCTAGGAATGCGCACGACTGCGACCATGATGTTCGGCGTGGGAGAGAGCTACGAACACCGCGCCAACCATTTGCAGCGGCTCTACGACTTGCAGGAGGAGACGGGCGGGTTCACGGCGTTCATCCCCTGGACCTTCCAGCCGGCGAACACCGCGTTAGGTGGCAGGCACTGGGATGAAGCAACCGCCGTCGAGTACTTGAAGACATTAGCCATCTCGCGGCTCTATCTTTCGAACTTCCTGAATGTGCAGTCCAGCTGGGTGACGCAGGGGCTGAAGGTGTGCCAGCTGGGGCTGCAGTTCGGAGGCAACGATGTGGGATCGGTGATGCTGGAGGAGAACGTAGTGCGCGCCGCCGGCGTTACCAACTGCACTACGGAAGAAGAGCTGCGACGAATCATCCGCGACGCCGGGTTCAGACCTGCACAAAGGGACACGCTGTATCGCACGTACTTCCTGAATTAATCGCAAAACGAAAAGGGCCCATGCAACTGGGCCCCTCTCGCAACAATCTGGGTACTACGGTTGGCATATCCCGGCATTCGGGTGGTGCTTGCAGAAATCCGAGATCGGCCCAGCCGAGCTAATCGAACACAGCGCCGTCAACAGCAACAGCAGAACCGCTGCACACTTGAGTTTCATAGGTTGCTCCTGTTTGAGGTTCCCGCCAGCCGTGGCACCAGCCCTCGGCGGGTTGAGTTTTAGTGCCAGTAATCTACGTCAGACGCGCCACCAGTTTCGCGCAGGGGGATGGATACATCGATAATCACGATGAGTGCCAGGATGGTTGGGAGGCCTGTTTGCGTTCGGGGGCCCGGTTTCTAGCCTGCCCAACGAGACACGCTATACCGGATGTATTTCTTGAGAAATCGAAGCCGTTTCTCTTTGCGGCGAATTCAGATCTACTCATCGGATTTGCGAACCTGAGCGAAGCCGAAGGGAGCCTCCGTTCGAAGGCGATGATCTCGTATCCCCCAGGTTGGAAGGCCTCAACAGATAAATGTCTAGGGAGTTAAAGATGCTGATCACGCGGCGCAAACCTGGGCCTAACCCATCCGTCATTTCAAGGTGTCACTGGAAAGAGGACAGATAGCAGCAGCCCATATAGCACAGCTGCAACTAAGAATAGATTTCCGCCCATTTCGCTTTCCTTCAGCTTGGGAGCGGCCACACGACCGAGCACGATAACCATAGCAAAGATCAGTCCGTGCGGCACAGCCGTGAGCAAGACCAGTAACCACCTCTCATTGGCCAGGGTGTCGCCGCCGAATCGGGCGACAATGCCCCAGACCCAGATGCTTACTAAAGCGTATGCCGCAGCGAGTCCGCTCGTCATCGTTCCGGATATCAAACTGGCTAAGGCACCCGCTCCGAAGGCGATGACTGCAGTTCGCAAATGGCCTTTTGAGTCGCGGCTCTGAATCATTTTGGCCCTCCGAAACCATGAGGTTCGGGTGCTGGTGTTGGTGGCGGATAGCTCTAGTAAAGGGGTTGGCCCACGCTTTCCTGCCGATCTTACTCTTGCGCGACCAGCAACGGTTCTTTTCGGACTCTCCCGGCCTGTCTCGCCGAAATGCGGCTCGACCAGGCCAGGGCAGCCCAAAATGTTGTGGGTCGGAGAGCCTGGGCCAGCCCCCCGCAAAGAGAAACGGCCTCGATTTCTCGAGACCGTTTCGCAAAGCTCAGCACCCCATCAAGGTCAACTCAATTATCGATCAGTGTTGGTTGGGAATCAAGTTACCAGTGGGAGAGCCGAACACCCCATCAGGCCGGCTCTCCCATTTTGGCACTCGCCAGATACCTCATTCTGGGGAGGGAATGGACCTGGCGGGATTCGAACCCGCACCTGTAACCTTGATGGGGTTCCGTGCTGCCGTTACACCACAGGCCCACGATTTCAAAGTATCTGTAAGGCCTTACGGAAACGCATGGTCAGTTGTCACACGGCAGCTCGTGCATTCCCAATCCGGTAAGAGCTTCAGGTAGAATGAAGGTTTCAGATTGGCTCGCTGCTGGCTTCTGAGGACTTCACCTTCTGCGAAGCATGTCTCTTTCTGTCACCATTCTGGCTGAGTTACTCGCCCCCAAGGGCATCGGTCAATACATCCGCCAGCATTTCTTCAACAAGACGTTTCAGGGCCTGTATCACCCCAACGCCTTTGACCTGTGGCTGCTGATCCCGTACTTCATCGTGCTGATTCTTCTGGCCAGCTACGGGGCACATCGCTACGTTCTGGTTTATCTGTACTACAAACACAAGAAAAACCGCACCACCGAGCCGGGGGCCCGCTTTCCCGAGCTGCCGCGGGTCACCGTTCAGCTCCCTATTTTCAACGAGCAATTCGTAGTGGAGCGGCTGCTGGATGCGGTATGCCGTCTGGACTATCCAATGGACAAGTTGGACGTCCAGGTGCTGGACGATTCCACCGACGAAACCGTGGCCGTGGCGCGGGGATTGGTCAACCACTACGCCGCATTGGGATTCCCCATTACCTATCACCATCGCAGCAATCGTCACGGATTCAAGGCAGGCGCGCTGGCGGAAGGGTTGGAGTCCGCAAAGGGGGAGTTTGTCGCGATTTTTGACGCCGATTTCGTTCCGCCGGCGGACTTTCTGCGCCGCACCATCCATCACTTCACAGATGCGAAGATCGGCATGGTGCAGACGCGATGGACGCACATTAATCGCGGCTATTCATTCTTGACTGAAGTCGAGGCGATCCTTCTGGACGGACATTTTGTTCTGGAGCACTCGGGCCGGGCGCGCAGCAACGTCTTTTTTAACTTCAACGGCACCGCCGGGGTCTGGCGGCGGCAGGCAATCGACGAAGCCGGCGGCTGGCAGCACGACACTCTGACCGAGGACACCGACCTGTCATATCGTGCGCAGCTCAAAGGCTGGAAGTTCATCTACCTGCAGGACGTGGAATGCCCGGCTGAACTGCCCGTCGAGATGACTGCCTTCAAGACCCAGCAAGCCCGGTGGGCCAAAGGGTTGATCCAGACCAGCAAGAAAATTCTGCCCCAAGTGCTCAAAAGCGATCAGCGGTTTCACGTGAAACTCGAAGCCTGGTACCACCTGACCGCAAATCTCAGCTATCCCTTGATGATTGCCCTCTCCGTGCTGCTCTTGCCAGCGATGATCATCCGCTTCTATCAAGGCTGGTTTCAGATGCTGTACATCGATCTGCCGCTGTTTCTGGCGTCCACGTTTTCGATTTCCAGTTTCTATCTGGTGTCACAGCGGGAACTTTTTCCTGGGAAATGGCTGCGCGCACTGCTCTACCTGCCCTTCTTGATGGCTCTGGGTATTGGCCTTACGGTCACCAATACACGTGCGGTACTGGAAGCTCTGTTCGGCAAGCAGACGGCTTTTGCCCGCACGCCGAAGTATCGCGTAGAGACAAGAAAGGACAAGGTCCGCGCCGGCAATTATCGTCGTGGACTGGGCTGGGTGCCGTGGGTGGAGTTGTTGATCGGATGTTATTTTGCGATCACGGTTTACTACGCCATCGACAATGAGAACTACATCACGGTCCCGTTCCTGATTCTGTTCGTCGTCGGCTACTGGTGCACAGGAATGATGTCGTTGCTCCAGGGCCGCTTTTCAGGATTGTCTCTCAGTGCCGAGACCCACACCAAGCCGTTTCCAGTGGGAGTGTAGCTCATTCTCTCCCTGGGCCGCGTGTTTTGATATCCTAAGACACTGTGCGCATGTTGTGGTGGTTTCTTATTCTTGCCTGTAGCGCCGGGGCGGTTCTGTGGGCGGCCTTGGCAGCTTATCTTCGTGTGCGTCGCCACATGAATAGTTCGGCCGCGAAAAAGAACGTGGAACGGGAGGCTGACAGCCTGTAGCGAGAAAGGTTGAAGGCAGCAGTCCTGGAGAATACGTCTATGGCAAAACCGGTCACACAGATTCTCAACGGCAGCGATCAGGCTCTTAGCGCAGTGCGGCAGATCGCCATCGTCGTGGGCGCTACTTTGCTGGTCGCCATTTGCGCCCGCATCACCTTACCCTTGCCCTTTACTCCTGTCCCACTTACGTTGCAGAATTTTGGTGTTCTGCTCGTCGGTCTGCTGCTGGGTGCCCGGCGCGGCTTTGCCGCCCTGGTGCTCTATTTGGCCGAGGGCATAGTCGGGCTGCCGGTATTCAGTCCAACCGGCCCCGGCGGGATGGCCCAGTTGATCGGTCCGACCGGCGGCTTCCTGCTGGCCTATCCGTTTGTCGCAGGCACTGCAGGTTGGATCATGGAAAGCGGGCGGAAGAGTTTTGCCCGTGCCGCCAGCGCCAGTCTCGCTGCTGAGGTCGTCCTGTTTGCAGGTGGCTTGTGCTGGCTGGCCATACTGACCCACTCTGTCGCTCAAGCCGTGCGCTTTGGGCTTTACTGGTTTGTCTTCGCAGAAGTCATCAAGATCATGGCGGCAGCTGCCCTGGCCAGTGGCTGGCACCGGGTCCGCAAGGCGGAGCAATGACCCGGGGGAGTTCCACGTCCGAGAATTTGGTGCAGGGCCTCACGCCCGAGAATGGCGGCCCCGTACCCGCCAGACCGGCTTCCCAACCTCGCGAAATTACGGTCGCGCACAGTCCCGATTCGGATGATGCCTTCATGTTTTATGGACTGGCCACAAATAAGGTGCGGGCCCAAGGTCTACGTTTTGCCCACACTCTTTGTGACATCGAGACCCTGAATCGCAAGGCGCTGGAAGGGGTGTACGACGTCACTGCCATTTCTTTCCACGCTTATCCCTACATCCAGCAGCATTATGCCCTGCTTCCCAGCGGGGGCAGCGTGGGCGACGGCTACGGCCCTATGATTGTCGCGAACCGGGCATTCTCGCTCAGCGAAATCAAGAACAAGCGCGTGGCCGTCCCCGGAACCATGACCACGGCCTATCTGGTCCTCAAGCTGTTTGCCCCAGGAATCGAGACCGAGGTGGTGCCCTTCGATCAAATCATCCCCCAGGTATTGGAAGGCAAACATGATGCCGGCCTGGTCATTCATGAAGGCCAGTTGACCTACGACAAGTCCGGACTGCATCGCATCGTGGATCTGGGGCGCTGGTGGCAGAAGGTGACGGGTTTGCCGTTGCCTTTGGGAGGCAACGCCATTCGACGCAGCCTTGGACCACAACTGATGGTGCAGGTGGCCTCCGCGTTGCGCGAAAGCATTCAGTATGCGCTGGACCATCGCGATGAGGCCTTAGCGTACGCCATGCAGTTTGCCCGCGACCTCGACCCCCAACTCGCCGATAAGTTTGTCGGCATGTACGTGAACGAGCGCACTCTTGACTACGGCCCGGACGGACGGGAAGCAATACGCCGCTTGCTCGACATGGGGCACAAGGCGGGCATCATTCCACAAGAGTCGGGTGTGGAGTTTGCGGCGTAGGGAGCTAGCTTCTAGCTTCTGGCTTCTGGCTTCTGGCTTCTGGCTCCCAGTTCCTAGCCTTCAAGCCGATCGCTTCCAGAAGAATAACAGCGATAGAGTAAGAAGAAGGCCCTTGGTCATGAGTTCTGGATTTTACCAGAGCAGTTCGAAGCGATTTGCGGTTCTGGTCGCAAATAGACAATAGACACCGCTATTATGTTCAGTGATGCCTGAGCAAACGGTTTCCAACGGCTCACAGACCCTGCTCATCGACGCCGATGACACGCTCTGGGAAAACAATATTTACTTTGAGCGGGCCATCGCCAATTTCATCTCCTTCCTCAATCATCATGAATACTCACCTGAAGAAGTACGCGAGGTGCTGAATAACGTCGAGCGGGAGTGCATCGTGAGCCATGGCTACGGGTTGCACAGTTTCGCCCATGCCCTGGTGCAGACTTTCGAACGGGTGGCAGTTGAGCCTTTAACTCCCGCGCTTCATGAGACCATCAGCGGGTTCGCGCACACCATCGCCGAGCATCCCGTCGAAATCCTGCGCGGCGTCCCTGAAACCCTGCAATATCTGTCGCAGCGGCATCACCTCATCATGCTGACCAAAGGTGCCATGGCCGAACAGTCGGGCAAAGTTGAGCGTTCCGGATTAAAGGAATACTTCGTGGCCATCGAAATTGTGGCGGAGAAAGACGAGTCTACCTACCGCAGTGTTGTTTCCAAATACGATCTCGCCACTGATTCCACCTGGATGATCGGAAACAGCCCCAAGTCCGACATCAACCCGGCACTGGCAGCCGGACTCAACGCGGTGTTCGTGCCGCACGACAATACGTGGATCCTGGAACACGACGAGGTCGCCGAGGCCCAGCCTCCGAGCCGGCTGCTGGTGGTGGACAGCTTCGCAGCGTTGCAGCAGCACTTCTAGCTGAGAACCGCCGTGCGGCTCCAGCAAGCGAATCGTCATTTATATTGATAAGTACTCGACATGCGGCTTCAGGAAAATGTTCCACTCGCGCCGCTGACTACGCTCCGCGTGGGCGGACCTGCACGCTATTTCGCCGAGGTGCGGACCTTGGCAGAAGTGTCGGAGGCGGTGGCTTTGTCCTACAGCAGAGAGCTTCCTCTCTTTGTGCTGGGTGGAGGCAGCAACCTGGTGATTTCCGATGCGGGCTGGAGCGGCCTGGTGCTGAAAGTTGCCATCACCGGAATTGAAGAGCGCAGCCAGGAGGGCAAGGCGGTGTTTGAAGTCGGCGCCGGTGAAGAATGGGACAAGTTCGTGGCGCGGACCGTGGCCCGCAATTGTGCCGGCGTCGAATGCCTCAGCGGCATCCCGGGGAGCGTTGGCGGCACTCCGGTGCAAAACGTGGGCGCCTACGGGCAGGAAGTTTCCGAAACCATCGAGTCCGTGCTGGCGCTTGATCTCCGAGACGGCCAGATGCACGAACTCTGTAATGAAGCCTGCGAGTTCACCTACCGCACCAGCATCTTCAATTCAACTCAGCGTGGGCGCTACATTATCCTGCGCGTGACCTACGCCCTGAATTCCGGCGGTGAGCCGCGGCTGCAATATGCGGACCTCAAGCGATATTTCGCCGGCTGGAGCGTGACCCCGACTCTGGCCGAGACGCGCGACGCAGTGCGAAGAATCCGTGCCGGCAAAGGCATGCTCATTTCCCCGGGCGACGAGGACTGCCGCAGCGCCGGATCGTTCTTCAAGAATCCGGTGCTCACAGCTGAGCAGTTTCAGGCGCTAGCCGCCCGCGCCGCAGCCAAGAATTTGCAAATCCCCAGTTATCCCGCGCTGGATGCGCTGAAGAAGGTTTCCGCCGCCTGGCTGGTGGAGCATTCCGGTTTCAGCAAGGGCTTGGTCAGCGGTGCGGTGGGCATTTCCCGAAAACATGCACTGGCCATCATCAATCGGGGCGATGCGACCGCAGCCGACATCGTGGCCTTCAAAGAACAGATTCAGCAGCGAGTGGAAGACCTGTGGGGCATCCGCTTGGAGCCCGAGCCCGTGTTCGTAGGTTTCTAGCAGGTGGAGGACGGGCGTCCCCGCCCGTCGTCATTCCTTGGGCAGCTTGCGGAAGGGATGCTCGAAGCTGAGGTAGAGAAAGATTCCCTTCTCTCCCGCACTGGGGCCCACACCTAGAGGTGCGGCAATCCCGGGAACAATTTGCAATCCATTCTTGAAGTTGTAGGCCCAGCGAATTCCCGGGTTAAGAAATACGGAGCTGGCCCACTCAGTTTTGTCGGGGGCGGTCACCGATTGCGCGCGGTTAAACACGGTCTCCAGCATGACATTGAAGCGAGGAGCAGCCAGCCAGATGAAGCTCTGCCCCAGGTTATAGCCGGCACTGAAGGCGCGGTTCCCGAGTTCGTCCTGAGCATGAGGGATCAGGGTCGCACCGGCATTCCAGTGGCTCACCCATTTCCTGGCCAGCACAATGCTCACCGGAAGATTGGTCTGCACGCCGAACCCGCCTCCACTGCGCCCCAAAGCCGGATCGCCTGTGGGACAGATGAGGCTCAAGCGGGGCGCAAACGCCAGCTTGGCATTGCCGTCGCCCAGTACTTGATAGCGGTAATTCAGCAGAACGTCGCCGATGCCCGACCCCGAACCGGCAAGGTCCCCAGCATGGATACGGGTCAAGGTGTAACTGAACTGATGGCGAGCATCGCCGGGAACCGGCCACTCCTGGGTGAAGCTATACGCCCAGTCCCTGCTGCCCCAAAGCCGGGTGAAGTTGTTGATGTGTTGCACCACGCCAAAGTTCTGGTTGTAAGCCTCCTCCACCAGAAAGCTGTTGTCCTGGATGGGGGGCGGCGCATTGGTCTGGGCCAGAGCAACTATGGCCAGAAACCACGCTGCGGCCAGGGGGCGAAGCAATCGAAAAAGAATGCGTATCATTGCAGCCTCTCAACATATTGAAATTGAAATTCATTTTCAATTTCACACCTGCCTGCCCCCGCTGCGGCAGACATCACACAAGAACGTGATGTGGCCCCGCAGGGAAACCAGCCCGTCACTCATCCCTCGCCAGACGGGCGGCATCTTTAAAGATGCGAACGAACATGGCGCGAGTCAGTTTACCCGTTTGGGTGTTCTGGTTCGAGGGGTGATACGACGCGAGCAGTATTTTGCCATCCGGCATTTTGTAGTGGGCCCCGTGCTGAAAGGCGTACGGCTTCCTACTGGTCAGCTTGCCTAGCCGCTTCAGATAGTTCAGATAGGCATCGAAACCGATCCTGCCCAGCGCGACAATCACGCTCACATTCTTCAGGCCGGCGACTTCGCGGTCAAGGTAGGCCGCGCAATTGGCTAACTCTTGCGGCAGCGGCTTGTTGTCGGGAGGAGCACACCGCACTGCGGCCGTAATATAGAGGTCCTTCAGCTTGAGGCCGTCGTCGCGATCGGTGGCGTTGGGTTGGTTGGCAAAGCCGGTCTCGTGCAGGACGGGATACATGAACTTGCCGGATGCGTCTCCGGTAAAGGGCCGTCCGGTGCGGTTGGAACCGTGGGCACCGGGCGCCAAGCCCAGAATCAACACGCGGGCGTTGGGATCGCCGAAGCCAGGAACGGGGTTGCCCCAGTATTCGCAATCGCGATCCAGCCGCAGGCAGAGAGTGCAGGAGACGACTTCGCGGTTGAGAATGGTGAGCCAGTCAGGCATGGGTCGTCGTTCGTCGTCGGTCGTACGTCGTAAGTCGTTGGCCGCTGGGCGGATAACTCTCGCAGCATGGATCCAGAGCACCTGGATCCGAACCGCGGCTTTTGACTCAAGACTACCGCATAACCGCTGCTGGTGGTGTAGTCCAGTTGCGGCATGTCCTGTGACGGGCGAGAGCTTGCCCTGAGCGAAGCCGAAGGGACGCCCGTCCTCCATCCATCCGGGACATTCGGGCGCATCTCACCCGTGGCCGCTTATGGCCCGCCTGTGCCATCCCTTTGAACACTCGTGCCATGGCTGTGCAACGCTCGTGCCATTGCTTTCCATTGCCTGCGGGCTCATCGTGTTGGCGCACAGAATTTTCCGAGCCGGCGATGCTGCAACAGACCCAAATACGTGAAGTGGTGGATGGAGACAAGAACCGTCGCCGCATGTTGCTTGCGGTCGCACTCTTGCTAGCCGCGCTCGTTGTGGTGGTGGTGAAGGATCGTACGTATTGGTTTGGCGGCGATGAAATCTCCGTCTCCGATGCCACGTCCGACGCTGGCACGTCGTTAACTTCCGCAGCTCCAACCCACAAAGCACAAACGTCGCCGCCGTCTACGCCCGTCCTCAAGGCAAAACAGGAGAAACATCCCCAGGCTGCTGCCGAACCCGGAACTAGGGGCGCTTCGGTGGTTGCCTCTGACCGCGCCGTGCTCCCGCCATTGCAAGTCGAAGTCGTGACCGACCGTACACACCACCCGATTCAGCCGAGCACAGGCTCTATAAGGATTGACCTGCAGAACGATGCGGGAACGGACTCAGCGGTAAATCGACCGGGCCTGGCCACGAATGCAGTGCAGCGGGCAAGCCTTTCGTACAAGATGCAGACACCGTTACCCTACCCCACGCTGGAATCGCGAATGAAGGTGCAAGGCTCGGTGCTGCTGCAAGCCCTCATCGGTGTGGACGGTGTAATTCGCGAACTGCAGGTCATCAGCGGCCCGGCCATTTTGTCGTCAGCGGCGCGGCAAGCAGCCATGCAATGGCGCTTCAAACCTTATTACGAGAAGGGCCAAGCGGTGGAAACGCAAGCCCGAATCACCGTCAACTTCGTCATCAGGGTATGGGATGACAGGGCGCATGACCAGCAGGACGCGAATAAGAAGAGCCCGCTCCACGCGAATCCTCAGCCGGCACACCCAGGCGAGTAAAGAACCGCAAAATTGCTATTGTCCTCATTGACCCATAGTTGGTGTCATCGCCTTGATTTCGTCATCTGACAACGGAATCCTTGCGTAGCTGACATGCATGATTGCCGCCAAGCTAGCGAGGCCACGAAACCGATCCTTTTTCTGTCAGGCCGTCTTCAGCGTGCAGTGTTCTGTCGCCGTCGCAGCTCACTTGCCTTCATCATTTCGTTCAAGTCCGCCGCTGGCCGAATCTCGAAAATGTTGCCGCACTTCAGGGCCGGATGCTGCGCCATGAGCTGTACCGCATGATTCATGTCCCGCGCCTCAAGCACGAGAATGCCGCCGAGTTGTTCCTTGGTTTCCGCATAGGGACCGTCCGTCGTGGCGACTTTGCCGTTCTTCCAATACAGGGTCAAGGCGGTTTCCGGAGGCTGAAGCGCTTCTCCACCAGCCCAATGCCCGTTGGCGCGAAGATGGTCGTCGTATTCAAAGCAGGTGTCGAACATCGCCTGTTGCTCACCCTCGGTCATGCTTTCGTGTTTGCCTTTATCGAAGTATCCAAAACAGATGTATTTCATTGTTCTTCTCCTCGTTCTTCTTCACTGGGTGGGAGCCAGCAGCGCAGTTCGGCTTAGCGACCTTCCGTTCCGTCGGACCACCGTTGCACGCCAATCGCGAACGCAGTCAGGTGCTCCCGGGCGTCGTTCATAGCAAGGATGGGGGAACCCGGCAGACCCGCTCCCCAGGTTGCGGGGTCGATGTTCGAATAGAAAAACATGAGGTGGGAAGGCCAGTGGGCGACGCTGTCGCCGCCGTATCCTTGCTTCGACATCATGTAGCACATCGCCCCCGGCTCCACCGCCGGCAGTTCTTTTTTGTCGACAGCGGCGGCGATGGCCTCGTCCACCTGACCTTGCGTGCGTCCCGCCAGGATCAAGTCGGTCCTTTTGAGGTTGAGTGGAAGGTAGGAACGCGCAGCTGCCGCGTTATAACAAATCGGGGTCCGCACTTTCGGATTCCAGAAGTCAGGATCAGCTGCGGAAGTCCACGAACGTTCCACGATACACACGAAACCATTTTTGCCTTGGACCGCCGTTTCGAAACCATGATGTCCAAGAACCATGACTTCTGCATCGCGTGAAATGGACTCCGGCGCTGCACTTCGCGCCAGGGCCATTTCCGCACCCTGATCCGTCATGAGGTATTGCTCAATCGGGGCCATCTTCGGATAAGGTGTCGTGGCATCCTGTGCCATCGCTTGGTAGGCGGTACCGAGCACAACCAGCAGTGCGAGGCTTTTTATTGCGATTACGCCAACCTTCTTTTTCCGCATTATTTTCCTCCTGAGAATGGATCTCTTCTGTCACGCTGTCTTCAGCGTGCCGTGTTCTGTCGCCGGCAGCGTTCACTTGTCTTCACTAGTTCGTTCAAGTCCGCGCTGGCCGGATCCTGAGGAACGCTCGCACCTCGACAGGAACCCGGCAGGCGACGACGGCTTTGCGTCCCCACGCGAGCGCCTCATCCATGTCAGCGGCTTCGAGTATCCAGAAGCCGCCCACGTGCTCCTTGGTCTCAAGGTACGGCCCGTCGGTGATGACCACCTCTCCACCAGGCTGCTTACGCAATGATTTCGCCTTGGCTGCCGGTTCCAGGCCGCCAGCAAAGAACCTGGCGCCGGCGGCATCCATCTCTTGGTTGAGCGCGCCGATATCGCGAATCATCGCTTCGCCTTCCAGCGACGGGTCGTAGTTCTCAGGGTGTTGAATTGCTACCAGATATTGCGGCATGTTTTCTCCTGTAACGGTCTTTGGGCCAGCACGACAGCCTTGTGCGCTGGATGTTTCATCTTATAGTCGTCGGGCGTGGGGGAAAATCGACAGCAGAAGCGAACTATTTTTATTTCCCAGGGGTTCAGTTTGAACTTCTCCGCCCCTGCACGACGTCATCCCGAACGCCCGCGCGTTCACCAGCGGGGGGATCGCAAGTAGCACGATGTTGAGGGAAAGTCCCCGGTTTTCTCCGTCCCCAGCTTCTCCATAGTCGGCCTATCGTATTCGCCGTTTGTTCGCGCCGATAATAAGAAATCAAGCTATTTTCGTTTGTGATAGATTATGAAAATAGCAGAGAACGTTATTTTCGTGGGAGCAATGCCCAAGGCAGCCGCCACCCCGGGGAAGAGCATTTCGCTGGGGAGTTATTCGGCATTCGTGCCTGCGCCACTGCCTCCCGAGCTTAATTGGACACCGCGGCTGATTGGCGCGCTCTCCGACGCAGACCGGCTGGTTGGACGGCTGGCGGGGGAAGGAGGCCGCCTTCCCAATCCTCACATCTTGATTCGGCCCTTTGTGCGGCGTGAAGCGGTCCTATCGAGCAAGATCGAAGGGACCCAGGCGACATTGGGAGAGTTGCTCGCCGCCGAAGCCGGAGCGACAGTAGACCGGAGTCCAGATGATCTTCGAGAGGTCAGCAACTATGTGGTTGCTCTTGAGCACGGAACTTCGCGGCTGAAGAAACTGCCGATTTGCGTGAGGCTCACTCGCGAGCTGCACGAGAAACTGATGACGGGCGTGAGGGGACATCCGGCGGATCCCGGACAGTTCCGAAAGATTCAAAATTGGATCGGGCAGCCCGGCAGTACGATCGCAACTGCATCGTATATTCCACCTCCGCCAGGGGAAGTCGAGCCGTGTCTTGCGGCCTGGGAACAATTCTTACACGAGTCGAGGCTGCCGCCGTTGGTGACGATTGCCCTCGCTCACTATCAGTTTGAAGCCATTCACCCGTTTCTTGATGGCAACGGCCGAGTTGGGCGCCTTCTCATAACTTTGTTCCTGATCGAGCGTCAGATTCTCCCGACGCCCCTGCTCTATCTCTCGGCATTCTTCGAAGCTTCGCGAAGGGATTATTACGACGGTTTGCGCGGGGTGAGTGAACGGGGCGCATGGAACGATTGGCTGGAATATTTTCTGCTGGGAGTTGGTCGTATGTCCGAAGACGCTTTGAATCGTGCGACGCGAATCAATCGGCTTCTCGCTGAATGGCAGAAGAAAGCCTCCGGAGAATCAAGCAGCAACCCCTTGCGTGTGGTCGAACTTCTGGGAGCAAATCCATTCATCACGACGAAAGGGGCAGCGGATAAGTTAGGGATCGCATTCACGACTGCGCAGCGAGCAATCGAGCGGCTGGAACAGACGAGGATTGTCAAGCAAGTGGGCGCCGCGAAGCGGGATAGAGTTTATTGCGCAACGGCTCTGTTGGAAATCCTCGAAGAGCCCGCACGTCTCAAGTAGACCGCAAATTGACGTTCAACCCATCTGATAGATGACCCAGGTTAGCTCGCAAAAGCGCCTCGCGAACCTGGGCCACCGGCCCTTGAGTGGGTGATTCTCTTCAGAATTGGGGCCAGTTCCGTCTGTCCCCGTTTTCCCCGTGGCGATTTTTCTCGCCAAAAGGCAGGCGCATCTTTAATACATCGTTCGAAACACCGCGACAAAGGTCACGATGACCCAAGTCTGCCGCTCAGTTGCTAGTCGGTTGACGGAACGAAGAAGATCTCTCGCACCTCGACCTGCCCCCGAGTGGCGGCGACGCCTTTGCGCGCCCATGCCACCGCCTGGTCCATGTCAGCGCATTCCAATATCCAAAAACCACCGATGTGTTCCTTAGTCTCAAGATAGGGCCCGTCGGTGATGAGGACCTCCCCATCGGTCTGCGCTCGCAGCGACTTCGCGGACCCAAGGCCGCAAGCGAATTTCATGACGCCGGCGGCCTCCATCTCTTTGTTGAGCGCGTGGATATTGCGGCCCGTCGCTTCGTCCACCAGGGACGGGTCAAAGTTGTCGGGGAGGTAACCAGCAACCAGAAATTGCGGCATGTTTGCTCCTATAAAGGTCTTCGAGCCAGCTGACTGTCATCCTGAGCGAGGCGCCTTTTGCCGAGTCGAAGGACCCGGGCGAGCCGCGCGACACCACGGAGCCTGCCCTGAGGGAGCGCAAGCGACCGAACGGGCGCGTTTGGCTCGCTTCCTTGCGCGCGCGCCGTTCATTCTCTCGACCGTTCATCCTATAGTCGTCGCGCACGGACAAAATCGACAGCCTAGACGGACTTTTTTTCAATTCCTCGAGTTTTATTCCAATTCCTCAATCCGCCGCGCGAGAAAGCGCCTCTCCGGTTCCTTCGACGCCAGGGCGAGCGCCTTCTCATACGAAGCACGGGCCTCGGGAATCCGCCCTAATCTGCGGCACAGGTCCGCACGGGCAGAGTGCGCCAGGTGATAGTGGGAGAGGTGCTCGCGCGCCAGCAAGTCATCGATAAGACGAAGCCCCTGTTCCAGACCTTCGCACATGGCAACGGCCACGGCGCGGTTCAGTTCGACCACCGGGGATGGCTGAACCCGAAGCAACTGGTCGTAGAGCAGCGTAATCTGGCGCCAGTCCGTGGATGCCACGGAGGAACTCTCGGCGTGAACGGCCGCAATAGCTGCCTGCAGAGTGTAAGCGCCGAAGCGGCGCGAAGCAAGAGCACGCTCGGTGAGTGAGATGCCTTCGGCGATCTGGTCCCGGTTCCACAACGAGCGATCCTGCTGCTCCAGTAGGATCAAGTCTCCGTCGGGAGAGGTTCTGGCGGCGCGGCGCGATTCCTGCAGCAGCATGAGCCCTAACAGGCCCATCACCTCGGGTTCGTCAATTGAGTGAAGCTGGAGCAGGTCGAGCAGCAGTCTGCCCAGGCGGATCGCCTCGCGGCTGAGTTCGGCGCCGGTCGTTTCAGCCGTGTATCCCTCGTTGAAGATCAGATATACGACCAGAAGGACAGCTCCCAACCGGACCGATAATTCCTGCGACACTGGCACCTGGTAAGGAATTGCCTTATCGCGGATAACAGCCTTGGCGCGCACGATGCGTTGGGCGAGCGTTGCCGGCGTAACCAGAAATGCCCGGGCAATCTCCTCCGTAGTCAGCCCGCAGATTTCGCGCAGGGTGAGCGCAACCTGTCCTTCGGGAGGCAGAGCGGGATGGCAGCAGGTGAAGATCAGACGGAGGCGATCATCTTCGATCTCCTCGTCATCCATCTCCTCGCCACCGAGGGAAGCTTCGTTGATGCGCGCTTCCGTGTAGAGCGTAAGATCTCTCTGCGTTGCGTCGAAGCGCGCGCGCCGGCGGATCGCATCGATGGCCTTGAAGCGTGCCGTTGAAATCAGCCAGGGGCGCGGCTTGTCCGGAATACCAGTCTGAGGCCAGGACTCCAGAGCGGCAGCGAATGCCTCATGCATGGCCTCTTCGGCGAGATCCAGATCTCCGAGGAGGCGCACGAGCGTCGCCAGAACCCGTCCCGATTCCGATCGGTAAAGAGTCTCAATGGTCCTGCTGAGTTGTTCGGGCACAGGCGGCGGCATCTACGCCAAACTAGCAAACGGAGCGGCTCGACACAACTGTGCTCGGGCTTCCTTTACCCACAACTCAGTGGCCCGCCACTGCGCTGATCGAGGGTTTGCAAAGGGACAACAGCATAGGTCCTCGTAAACGCGTTTATCGCCACGAACTCCCGAATTGTCGGCAAACAGGAAGTAATCCGAGCTGCTAACTGGTAGGCACTCACCCTCAATTGGCGATAAATCGCTATACACTTATTGACGGTAGGTCAAGGCGTCGCGATTCCATATACTTCGCAGAAACGTGTCACGGTTTTCCGCAGTCCCTCATCTAACACCGCCAAGGCGGCGGTTGCGATGCTGCCAGGAACGCCGCCGTAAAACGCCCCCGCGATCCCGCCCGTGATGCACGCCAGCGTATCGGCATCACCCCCGAGGGAAATGGCCAGCCTGACTGCATCCTCGTAGTCCTTGGAGTCAAGAAAAGCCGTGATGGCCTCGGGGACGGTTTCCTGGCAAGACTCTTTGAACGAATAAGTCGGCCGGATGCTTGCGATAGTTCGGCTCAAATCGTAACTGAACTGCTTTTCGATCGCGCTCCGGATTGTTCTCTTGGACTCCCCCTGTCGGGCGAGAAATATGGCAGCCGCTGTGGCTTGGGCACCCCGAACTCCTTCCGGATGGTTGTGAGTCACTTCCGCACTCGCTCTCGCTTCGTTGAGGACCTCGTCCAGCGTTTGAAATGCAAAGCCAACCGGACTCACCCGCATTGCAGCGCCGTTACCCCAACTGTTGTATGGCTGGCGCGACCCAGACTCCACCCAACGCCAGAATCCGGCGCCGTAACACCGATCGGGGTAGGCACGGGAGTACTCATGGAACTTGTCGACATAAGAAGAGCCTGTAAGCAAACAATCCGCAACTGCGATGGTAAGAACCGTGTCATCTGTGAAGCGGCTCTCCGCAACGAAGAGCGGGAACTCCGTAGTTTTCCGTGCCCGGAACTCGTGTACCGAGCCGATTATGTCGCCTGCGATGGCACCTAGCATCTCTGGGAAATCCGGTCTCGAAGATGTCGATTTGTCGATTAGAGGACGATAGTACGCCAGGGGTGTGCTGCAGTCGAACAAGTTGGCGAAAAATCGCTCTCTTACTCGTTAGCCCCTGATCATTCGTTTTGAGGGTTCTCGTGTACCGAGCTTGCACAACCCTGCGCGTTGCACACACTGGCAATCGACACTCTTCGCCCCCTAGTTACTTTCGTCCCAAATTGGGCAACAAAATCGCCCTGCGGCGTTTGACGCTCCTCTCTCTATGTCTTTAAACTCAAGATTGCACGTCGGTGGACTCATGGCGCACCGCCACGGCCTTGAGCCATCGCCTCACATCGAAAGGCACCAGTGAGCCCCACAGAAACCACGAGCAACACCAAGCGCGAGATTGAAGTTGAAATCCCGGCGGCCGAGGTCAACCGGGAAACTGAGACGCTGATCCAGAAATATCAGAAACTGGCCCGCCTGCCAGGCTTCCGCCGCGGCCATGTTCCTGCCTCCGTTATCCGGCAGCGCTTTGCCGAAGACATCAAGAGCGAAGTGGTGGACGCGCTCGTCCCGCGGTATTTCCGCCGGGAGACCGACAAACTCGGTCTGCTGCCGGTTTCGCAGCCCCGAGTCACCGACCTGCACATCCACGAAGGCGAACCGCTGCGCTTCAAGGCGAGCTTTGAAGTGCTGCCCGAGATCAAGGTCGAGGGCTACAAAGAACTGCGCGCCGACAAGCCCGCCATTTCCGTAACCGATGAGGAAGTGGAGCAGTCGCTGAAGAGCTTGCAGGAGCAGCATGCCACGTTCGCTGCGATCGACGGCCGGCCGCTGGCCGACGGCGACTATGCCCAAGTGTCGCTCGATGGCAAGCCGAAAGACGGCGAGGGCAAGCCGGTACACATGGACGACGTGCTGGTGGAGATCGGTGGCAAGAGCACGATGCCGGAGTTTACCGAGCACCTTCGGGGCGCCTCCGCGGGCGAGGAGCGCACGTTTGATGTGACCTATCCCCAGGATTTTTCCGACCAGCGGCTTGCCGGCAAGACCTTGACTTACACGGTGAAGGTGCAGGCCCTCAAGCAAAAGACCTTGCCCGAGCTGAATGACCAGTTCGCCAAAGAGCTAGGGGAGTTTGCCAACCTGGACGAGGTGCGAAAGAGAATCCGCGAGGGCATGGAAGGCGAGCGCAAGCATACCGCCGAGCGCGAAGCCAAAGACAAGCTGGTAGCAGAACTGGTCAAACGTAACGACTTTGAAATACCGGAGGCTTTGGTGGAACGGCAGATTGACCTCCGGCTGGAGCGCGGACTGCGAGCTCTGGCTGCCCAGGGCATGAAGGCCGAGGACATCAAGAAGATGGACTTGAACCGGCTGCGGGCGGGCCAGCGCGAACAGGCACTGCAGGAAGTGAAGGCATCCTTATTACTGGAGAAGATCGCCGACGAGGAAAAAATCGAGGTGGGGGACGAGGAGATTGATCGGGAGGTCGAGGCCCTGGCAAGACAATCCAAGCAACCGCCGGAGGCCATCCGGGCGCGTTTGACACGCGATGGGGCGCTGGATAGAATCCGGAATAGAATCCGCAACGATAAGACCCTCGATTTTCTATATCGTCAGTCCGCGTAGCTGGCCGCTTCCGGGTCCCCCAAGAAGCCCACACTGGTCAGGGCAGGAGTGTGAAAGTTAAGAGTACAAGGAGCAAATAATGCTGGTACCGATGGTCATTGAACAGACCGGACGGGGTGAGCGGGCTTACGACATTTATTCCCGGTTGTTGCGTGACAATATCATTTTCATCGGCACGCCGATCGACGACAACATTGCCAACCTGGTGATTGCCCAGATGCTGTTCCTGGCGCAGGAAGATCCCGAGAAAGACATTCAGCTCTACGTCAATTCGCCGGGCGGTTCGATCACGGCCGGCATGGCCATTTACGACACCATGCAGTACGTCAAGAATGACGTCATGACATTGTGCGTGGGACAGGCTGCCTCGATGGCGGCATTGCTTTTGGCCGCGGGTGAACCCAAGAAACGGATGGCTCTGCCCAATTCCCGCATCCTGATCCACCAGCCGTCCATGGGCGGCCTGTCCGGACAGGCCACCGATATTGATATCCACGCCCGCGAAATCCTGCGTATGCGTGAGATTACCAACCAGCTGTTGGCCAAGCACAGCGGCCAAAAACTGGAAAAGGTAGAAAAGGACGTGGAGCGCGATTTCATTATGAACGCGCAGCAGGCTAAGGAATACGGAATCATCGACGATATCATCTATAAGACCGGGAAAGGGGTATGATCGGCGTTCGCTGGTCAAATCGCCGGGTCTAGGCCTCTCCCCTGCCCGGCTTGGGCGGGCTGAGTAAATCGCACCGTGGGCTTCGGCCAAAGGAGTGAGCTGAGTGAAGAACAGAAGTGGCACGGAAGAAATTTTGCGGTGCTCGTTCTGCCATAAGTCGCAGGACGCGGTTGCCAAGCTGATTTCATCGCCCAGCGACTATCCCCGGGCCTATATCTGCGATGAGTGTGTGGCGGTCTGTAACTCCATCCTGGAAGATGATCGCACCTCTACTCCACCCGCCAGCACCCCCAGTCAGCTTCCCAAGCCACAAGAGGTCAAGACCTTCCTGGATGAGTACGTGATCGGCCAGGAGCAAACCAAGAAGAAGTTGGCCGTGGCGGTCTACAACCACTACAAGCGCATTCACATGAACCGCCAGCGCACCAGCGACGGGATCGAGCTGACCAAGTCCAACATCATGCTCATCGGGCCGACCGGAACAGGCAAGACGCTGCTCGCCCAGACTCTGGCCCGCATGCTGGATGTGCCCTTCGCCATCGTCGATGCCACCACCCTGACCGAAGCCGGCTACGTCGGCGAGGACGTGGAGAACATCATCCTCAAGCTGCTGCAGGCGGCCGACGGCGACGTAGGACGCACCCAGACTGGCATCATCTATATCGATGAGGTGGACAAGATCGGGCGCAAGGATGAGAACCCTTCGATCACCCGCGATGTCTCCGGCGAGGGCGTTCAGCAAGCGCTTCTGAAGATCCTCGAAGGTACCATCGCCAACGTCCCACCGCAGGGTGGGCGCAAACATCCGCACCAGGAATTCACTCCGGTCGACACTACCAATATCCTGTTCATTTGTGGCGGCGCGTTCGTGGGGCTAGAGAAAATTGTCGGCCGCCGGGTGGGCAAGAAATCTCTGGGCTTCAAAGCCGGCGAAGAGGCGGAAACCGAAGAGGCTGCACCCAACCGCAAGCGGAACTTCGAATTGCTCAGCGATGTGCAGCCCGAAGACCTGATCAAGTTCGGGTTGATTCCGGAGTTTGTCGGCCGCATGCCGGTGGTGGGGGTGTTGGAGGACCTCGATGAGTTTGCCCTCATCGAAATCCTCACCCGGCCAAAGAACGCGATCGTCAAGCAGTATCAGCGGCTGTTCGAATTTGAAAACGTCCGCCTGAAGTTCAGCGACGACGCGCTCCGTGCAGTTGCACGCCAAGCCATGGCCCGCAAGGTAGGTGCTCGCGGCCTGCGCATGATTCTGGAAGAATTGATGCTGGATCTTATGTTCAACCTGCCCAGCCAGAAGAAGGTGAAGGAGTTCGAGGTAACGCGGGAAATGGTGGACAAGCGCAGCGCCTCTTTCGCTATGATGGAAAAGGCGGGTTAGGTGCAGTGGCCCGCAATGGCCCGGCGGGCGGATGGCACGCTTGGGCTATGGGCAAGTACCTGCGGTGAAGTAAACTGTCCCAGGGTTCTTGCTGGCGTGACCCTGCGGCGGATGGCGGGGTTATGCGCCGCTAAGTTCGAGTAGATGTGCCCGGCTTCAATTTTTTGGGAGACCCAGTGACCACAGCCAAGGAAAAATTCGAAACCAAGAAGTTGCCCATGATGCCCATTCGGGATGTGGTGATCTTTCCCTACATGATGACCCCGTTCGTGGTGGGCCGGGAGTCGAGCGTGCGCGCGCTGGAAGAGGCCCTGGCCGCCGACAAGAAGATTTTCCTGGCAACCCAGCACGATGCCGGCGTGGACGAACCCAAGCCCAATGAGATCTACCAGGTAGGCACGGTGGTCAACATAGTGCAGAGTTTGAAGTTGCCCGACGGCAACATCAAGGTGCTGGTTGAGGGCATCGAACGCGGCAAGATCCTGCAAGTGACCGAAACCGAGGGATTCATGCAGGCCTCGGTGCGGCTGGCGCGCTACAGTGTCGAGGCCAACCCGCAGATTGAAGCCGCGATGCAGCGGGTCACTTCGCTGTTCGAGCAGTACGTGAAGCTTTGCCAGTCGCTCAACTACGAGACCATGATCGCGGCTGTGCGGATGGAAGATCCCGCCAAGCTCACCGACACCATCGCCGCCAACCTGCAGCTTTCCATCGAAGAAAAACAGGAACTGCTGGAGATTTTCGATCCTGCTGAGCGCCTGACCCGCATTGGCGATGTGCTGGACATCGAGATCGAGAAGCTGAACATGGACCGCACCATTCAGTCGCGCGTGAAGCGGCAGATGGAGCGGGCGCAAAAAGAGTATTACCTCAACGAAAAGATCAAGGCCATTCAGAAGGAACTCGGGCGCGGTGAAAAAAGCGAGTTCGACGAACTGAAGAAGAAGATCGAAGCCTCCGGCATGCCCAAGGAAGTGCGCGACAAGGCCGTGCAGGAGTTGAAGAAGCTCGAAGCCATGCCGCCGATGTCAGCCGAGTCCACGGTTTCGCGTAACTATCTCGACTGGTTGCTGGCCGTTCCCTGGAAGAAGCGCTCCAAAGAGATCCGGAACATCAGCCGCGCCGAGAAGGTCCTCAACGAAGATCACTACGGGCTGGAGAAAATCAAGGAACGCATTCTCGAGTTCCTGGCGGTCCGTCAGCTAGTCAAGAACCCCAAGGGCTCGATCCTGTGCTTTGTTGGGCCTCCGGGAGTCGGCAAGACTTCGCTGGGCATGTCCATCGCCAAGGCGACAGGACGTAAGTTTGTGCGCATGTCACTGGGCGGGGTGCGCGATGAGGCCGAGATTCGCGGCCATCGCCGCACCTATATTGGCGCACTGCCCGGGCAGATCATCCAGATGATGAAGAAGGCGGGGACCAAGAATCCCGTCTTCATGCTGGACGAAGTGGAGAAAATGTCCATGGACTTCCGCGGTGACCCGTCGGCCGCGCTGCTCGAAGTGCTGGATCCTGAACAGAACTACATGTTTGTGGACCATTACCTGGATGTCGAGTACGACCTTTCCCAGGTCTTCTTCATCGCCACTGCCAACGTGATCCACACCATTCCTCCGGCATTACAGGACCGCATGGAGGTGCTGCGCCTGCACGGCTACACCGAGCCGGAAAAAGTTGAGATCGCCAAGCAGTTCCTGGTCAAGAAACAGATGCTGCAGGCCGGGCTGAGCGAGAAGAACCTGAAGTTTGCCGATGAGGCCATCACTTCCCTGATCCGCTCCTATACCCGCGAGGCGGGCGTGCGCAATCTCGAACGCGAGATTGGGAACGTCTGCCGTAAAGTGGCCCGCAAGGTGGTCAAGGAAGGCGAGAACTACAGCGTTGTCTTGAACGCGGAGAACGTCAACGATTTCCTGGGCGTGATCAAGTTCCGCGACACCCTGGCACATGAGCGCAGCGAGGTAGGCCTGGTAACCGGTCTGGCATGGACCGAGGTCGGCGGCTCTATCTTGAGCACAGAAGCTACCGTCGTGGATGGCAAGGGCAAGTTGACGCTGACCGGAAAACTGGGCGACGTGATGCAGGAATCCGCTCAGGCGGCTATGTCGTACGTGCGCTCCCGTGCACAACGGCTCGGACTGCCACGGGATTTTTATCGCACCCTCGATATCCACGTGCACGTTCCCGAAGGCGCGATCCCCAAGGACGGCCCCTCGGCGGGCATCACCATCGCCACCGCCATCTCCAGTGCGCTGAGCAGAATTCCGGTAAGGCGCGACATCGCCATGACCGGCGAAATTACCCTGCGCGGCAAGGTACTGCCCATCGGTGGGCTCAAAGAGAAGCTGCTGGCGGCGCATCGCGCCGGCTTGTTCGAAGTCATTCTTCCGCAGGAAAACGAGAAGGACCTGGCTGAGGTCCCCGAGAATCTCCGCAATGAAATGAAGCTGCACTTCGTCGATACCATGGACCAGGTGCTGGCGATCGCGCTCGAACACCCGCTCCCCAAAGTGACGGAGGAAACCGAGCAGCCAATCGCGCCGTTGCCTCAGCCCCCGACCGAGGGACCGACCGCACGGCAGTAGGGGACATTCGTCTTTCCTGTTGTTCCGACTTCGCCTTCGGGAATCTCTCGATTTCCACTATCTCCGTCAATCTCCACGTAACTCCCTACAAATCAGCTCCTTGGAGACAACAACATATTCGGTGCATCGGTGTTTATACCAGCGTAGATATTCGCAAAGGATGTTGAAGTCAGCCTGGCATCCGCGCAGCCCGCAGCGGGAAAGCACGAGCGGGAGAGCGAAGGATGGTGGGGTGAGAGGAAAGTCATGAAGACCCTTCAGACCATGCGTTACGCGCTGCTCGTCCTGGTTCTGCTGGCGTCGGTCTCGTCATTTGCCGGCGTGTTCATTTCCGTCAGCTTCGGGCCGCCTGCGCTCCCGGTGTACGAGCAGCCTCCCTGCCCTGCGGAAGGGTATATCTGGGTGCCCGGCTACTGGGCTTATGGCCCGGAAGGCTACTTCTGGGTGCCAGGGACGTGGGCGCTGGCGCCTGAGCCCGGCCTGCTGTGGACACCTGGTTATTGGGGCTGGGGCAACGGCCTGTACATCTGGCACGCCGGCTACTGGGGCCCGGTGGTGGGCTTCTACGGCGGCATTAATTACGGCTATGGCTACACCGGCTATGGCTACCACGGTGGGTATTGGAGAGGCCGTAATTTCTATTACAACCGCACCGTGAACAATGTGAACGTCACCCACATCACCAACGTGTACAACACCACGGTGGTCAACAACACCACGGTGAACCGGGTCAGCTATAACGGCGGACCGGGAGGGATTCGGGTGCGCCCGACCGCAGCCGACGAGCGGGTTGCACGCATGAAGCATTTTGAGCCCACCACCATGCAAACCCGGCATGAGCGGACCGCAGGCAGCAACCGCGAACTGTTCGCGTCGGTGAATCATGGACGTCCGGCGATTGCCGCGACGGAGAGACCTGATTCATTCCACGGTCGCGGAGTGGTCGCGGCTAGAGAGGCGGGGGCGCCTTATAATCCTCCGGCGAGCCGCGGCGCCACGCAGCCACGGGCTAGCAATACAGTTCCAAGGCCGGGGAACAATGTGTCACGGCCGGGCGTCATGGAGCGCAACACTGCACCGGTACGGAGTAGCGTACCTCGCCCGCCAAGTACAGCTGGCAGGGAACGCTCACCTCGGGTAGAGAACACGTCACGGCCAGCGATGACGCCGCGGCCGAACATGCGCCCCGAGACTGCGCCTCGTGAGAACGAGTCCCGATCGAGGAACGTGCCTCGACCGGAAGGTGCGCCTCGTGCGCAAGCACCTCGGCCGGATGCCGGACCCAGGGCAGCGGCACCGCGCTCCTACGCCGCTCCTCGACCGGATGTAGCACCTAAGGCGGGGGCACCGCGATCCTACTCCCCGCCTCGAACGGAGAGCATGACGCGGTCGCAGTCTGCGTCCCGGGCAGAAGCCACACCTCGCGCGAGCCAGCGGTACTCCCCTGAACCGCGCAGTGAGACTCGTCCGGAACAACGACGGCCGCAATAACAAGTCGGCAGCTTCAAGTGAGCGCGGCTGGTAGCGACTGCTACCAGCCGTTCGCGTTTGTCGAGACTGCTGTCTTAAACAATCACTGATCAAGTTCCCGCATCGAGGTAAAATGGAGCCATCGGAGTTGCCCATGGAGCCCACTTCTCCCTCGACCAAGTCCAAAGTCTCGCTCAAGGGCACGGCTGGTTTGATCATCGCTGTAGCAGTGGTTGCAGCCGTGCTCATTGCCTGGCCTGTCTACCGATGGTTTTTCATGGTCAGCGTGGGAATCGGGCTGGGCGTGGCCGCCGGGCTATTCCTCTGGCACAAGCTCCGTCCCATCACAGAAAAAGATGTGGAGAACAAGAAACCGCTGGGGCTGGAGTAGGAAGGCCTCAGTCTTTGCTCAGCGGCTGATCTGGAACACGACGCCCTGATTGTAAGTTCCGCCTTGTTGCGTCGTCCCATAGAGGTTCCCGACGCCATCCGTGACTACGCCTGCGGAGCCCGGATATGCCCCATCGGGACAATTCGGTGGACTGCCTTTTTTGCAGAACTCGTAAAGCACTGTTTCCGTCTGCCCGGTTATTCGGAACACCAAACCGCACCCGAGGGCTCCCTGATCGTTACAACTCGGGCTGCCTCCCTGGTGTGTTACCCCGTACACGGCCGATCCGTTGAGCAACAAACCTCCACGAGGCCCGAATCCGTCAGCGCCATTGAACCCAAATCCTTGTTCTGCCCATGTTCCGCCTCGGGCAGTCAGCCGGAACGCGACGCCATACCCCAAGCCGCCTCCGCCGGTGGTTCCGTAAACGCGACCGTGTTCGTCAATCTGGAGGTCGGAGGAAGGACCATTCCCATTAGTACCGTTAAACTTTTTGACGACAGTTTCTGTCCAGGGAGGCATGGGAGTGGGGAAGAGTTCATAGACCAACCCATACCCGCTCCCATCTTTTCCAGTCCGGAGAGTAGTTCCGTAGACGTTGCCAGTTTGATCAAGAACTACGCCATATTCAGGATAGTTTCCGTTAGTAGATTGAGGATCAAAGTCAAACAGAATGCTTTCTACCCATCCATTCGATCCAGGAACCAACTGGAAGACTGTGCCCGCTCCGTAGGGATACCCCTGATCAGAATACAGCCCACCGAGGCTCGTCGTGCCGTACAAAGAACCGGATGAATCGAAAGTTAGTTTGCTAGATGGACCCGCCCCGTCCGGGAACGCTCCAAAGCTATGGAGGATCGATTCGGTCCAGCCGCCAACCTCTGGCGAAAGTTCGAAGACGACCCCACACCCAATTCCATTGGGCAGGGGACAAGGGGCACTGCCACCTCCCCCAGTGGTTCCGTAGAGATTTCCCAATCCGTCGGACACGAGACCGGCGTAGGGAGTGCAGCCATCTGTTCCGCCGCTAAAGTCATGTACGATCGTCTCTGTCCAGCTACCTGAATTTGGAGAAAGCTCAAATACGGTGCCGCATCCTACCGAACCGCCCATTTGGGTTACGCCGTAGAGGTTGCCGGATCCGTCAAGGAGCAACATACCTACGGGTGCGCTGCCGTCCCCTGCCGCACCGAAACTCCAGAGAACTTGTTCTTTCGCTTGTCCGACAGCAAGGCAGCTTGTCAGAAGTAGGAAGGCCAGACAGAAAGCCAAGGATTTTCGCTCATGCATGGTGGGACCCTCCACAGCTTTGCGGTTCGGAACTATAGCGCATTTTCCCCCGACTCAGATAGAGTGTTTTCACTTCAGATATGCAGGTTTCTTTCCCGCACGGGCGAGACGCCCGCGCCTACATCGCATCCCGCTTGCAACTTTGCCGGCAAACACTGCAAACTAGTTCATGCGTGTCCTCTCCCGATTCATGATGGCGGCCACCGACGCCCGCCACTTCCCCGCCCCGGCGCTGCCCGAAGTCGCGTTTCTGGGGCGATCAAATGTCGGAAAGTCGAGCGTGATCAATTCGCTGGTCGGAAAGAAGCTGGCCAAGACCAGTTCAACGCCGGGGAGGACCCGCAGCATCAACTTTTTCGAGTTGCGCTGGCCAGGAAAGCCGCAGGCGGAACTGGTCTTTACCGATCTACCCGGCTACGGTTACGCACAGGTGTCGCGCGAAATATCCAGCCAGTGGCCGAGCTTCATCGAGCCCTACCTGAGGAATCGTCCGTGCCTGGCGCTGTGCCTCGCGTTGGTAGATGTCAATGTGCCGCCACAAGACAGCGACAAGCAGCTTATGGAGTTCCTGGCGGGAAGCGGACGCCCATTTTTGGTTGTAGGCACCAAGAGTGATCGTCTCTCAGGGAACCAGTTGCGAAGCTCTTTACAGGCACTCACCGAAGGATTTCCCGGGGCGAAGGTCCTTCCCTACTCCGCTCGAACCGGCGCTGGGCAAGAAGACCTATGGCGCGAGATTCGAGAAGCGGTGCAGCAGCGAACCGACATGATGAATGTATCGTCCCGACGACATTAGTCGCGAACCCGTGACGCCGATCACTCTTTGTGAGCAATGCCCCATACCCTCCGGCCATCCTTTATGATTAGAAGCTCATGTCCACATACCTCATAACCGGGATTGCCGGCTTCATTGGATCGACCCTGGCCCGCGCAGTGCTTGCACAAGGAGATGCCGTCCGCGGCATCGACAACTTGTCCACCGGCAAGCTGGAAAATATCGCCGAGATTTCGGGGCGCATTGACATGCGCCAAAGTGACCTGCTGGATCTCAATGCCGTGCACCAGGCCTGCCGGGGCGTGGACTACGTTCTCCACGAAGCCGCCATCCCCTCGGTCCCCAGGTCGGTAGATGATCCACTCGAGAGCAATCGCGCCAACATCGACGCCACCGTCAATCTTCTGGTGGCAGCTCGCGACGCCAAGGTAAAGCGGGTGGTGTACGCCGCCTCATCGTCCGCCTACGGAGATGTACCCACTCTGCCCAAGCACGAGGGGATGCCTGCGAATCCGATCTCCCCGTACGCGGTCGCCAAGTTGGCCGGCGAATACTACATGACTTCGTTCTGGCGCTGCTACGGCCTGGAAACCGTGTCGCTTCGATACTTCAACATCTTCGGACCCCGGCAAGACCCCGGTTCTCCTTACTCAGGCGTCCTGGCAAGATTCATCACCCAGATGCTCAAGGGAGAACAACCCGTGATCTTCGGTGATGGGCTTCAGAGCCGCGATTTCACTTATGTGGACAACGTGGTGAACGCCAATCTGCTGGCGTGCAAGGCCCCGGCCAGTGAGGTTGCAGGCCGGATCTTCAACGTGGCCACCGGCGCCAGGATCGACTTGAATGAAACCTTCCGCGTGCTTAAGAAGCTCATTGGATACGCAGGAGAGGTGTCGTACCAAGCGGATCGCGCCGGGGACGTCAAGCACTCGCTGGCCGATCTGTCCCTGGCCGGCAAACACCTTGGATACAAACCCACCGTGGGCTTTGAAGCAGGATTACGGCGGACGATCGAGTGGTATCGGCAGCGGACATGAGGCTGCAGGTGTCAGGCGCCAGGCTTCAGGCTTCAGGCTTCAAGACCTGATCCTGCGTTTCAATTACCTTCGTTACCTGTGGTCTCGCGACCCACCGGACTACAGTTGATCCATGACCCTCTCATCCATGGTGGTCTCTCGCGATTGGCCCGAAGTCAGCGTGTTGGAATGCATCCTCAGCGGATTGCACATTGGCGTCGACGTAGAGCCGGAGCCGGAGCGCGCCCGCGCCAAGCTGGCCAAATCGAAAATCGATGCCTTGATTGTGGATTGCGATTTGGAAGGAACCACAAGCTTTCTCTCTGGACTTGGTGACGGGATGAACACGGTGCCGCTGGTCATCATCAGCAGCCCGAATGGTCGAGGCCAGCTCAGAGATACGGACGCGACGTTTGTCTTTGAGAAGCCGATCTCGGTGGAACGGGCGGTGCACACGCTTTCGGCGGCACGAAACCTGATCGTGGACGGGAGACTCCGCTATCATCGCCATTGCCTGGAGATTCCCGCATACCTCACTCGCGGCAAGAACACACGGATGAAGGCGACGCTTCTGAACTTGAGTCAGGGAGGTGTGGCCATCCGTACCCGGCGGCCGGTTGCCCTGGCCGGCTCCCTCTGGATCAGCTTCACCCTTCCAGGGAGCAAACTCAAGTTGAAGATGCAGGGGCGGGTAGTGTGGAACAGGCAGGGTGATACCGGCGTCCGCTTCGTGAAACCCAGCCGACGTGCCCGGCGCGACCTGCAACTCTGGCTCGCGCAGCGATATCTCAGCAATTAGGACACGAACTAGCGGTCACCTGCGTAGCGGCTAACGGAAACGTGTCCTGTCTTCCTCGCGGGAGCCCATTCTTCTCATAGCATCGCGACAGGCCAGGTCTGCCAACCGCCTTCCAGGCGTGATTCCGAACCACACCGAGAACAAGAACCAATAGAGTGCCGCAAATATCGCCGTGACTCCGAGTGCCAAAAGCGCAGCGACTGGCCACGACGGAAGAGTGTCCGTCAGGGTCAGGGTCACGACGCTGAACAGTAGGACGGCACACAGTAAGACCAATCCGTCCACCACCGTCGAGAACCCGCGCAAGGAAACCGGAAACCACAGAAGCCGCAGTCTTGCGAACTGGCCTTTGTGGGCGGAGAACCGGTTGGGGCGCACGGCGGGCTCATCCAAGTGAATCGCCGGCAGGGGGGATTCTGAGAACAGCAACTCTGCTGCTGTATTGCCCGCCGACCGGTAGGCATCCGCCAGGAGCTGGGCAAAAATCCATTCTTTCAGCAAGCGGCGGGAACGCACGGCCAAGTCGAGGAACTCGATTCCGGCTTGACCTGAGGGATCGGTCCACGCCACGCGGCCCTCGGCCTCAAAATGGAGGTGCGGGTTCGGCAAATCGATTCGAAGCTGCACCCGTTGATCGGGGTGAAGGGCAGTCAGAGCCTGGGTCGCAATTCCCACCTCACTCACGTCACGCAGGACGCCACCGTTGGTGGAGTCCAACTTCACGTAGGCTAGGTTACGGATCGTCTGCCGAAAATGGCGCCTCCGGCTTTGTGGAGTCAATCCGAGAATCGTGCCCGTGGCTGGCGCGGCCGGCCTCACCGATGCCTCATCCTCAAATCTTAGCTTGATGGGTGGAGCGTCTCAGTAACCGTAGTGGTTCGTACTACGAGGCGGTGCGGCGGGTTTCCGGTTCGGCTGCGGGCTGAATCGCGCCGGTCCGGGCACGGTCCCAGGCAATCAACTTGTTGAGATCGTAGCTGTAGGGGCCATAGGCGCGAAAACCTTCTTCGTCAAACAGGCGCTTGATTCCGCAACCCAGGCAGACCTGGTAGGAGTGGTTCTGAGCGCGTACCGGCCAGCTCATTCTGCTATGCCAGCACCCGCGAAAGATGACCAGCCCGGCACCCGCCAGCCCGGTCGCCAGTAGCCCTAAAGGCCAGAACCAGCGCGACTTCTTGTGCTCTTCATTCACCTAGCCACAACCTGCAACTCGTTCCAATTACGGAGGATAATCCGATTTCAAAGGCGATGCAATGGAAACCGGAACTGCTTGAAACCGAAGCACTTGCTTACCAAAGAGCAGGGTGTGGTTCCCACCTTCGTGCGCATCGAGTATGTTGCGGCGGCGGGGCGGCCCCTGTAAGTTTACAGTTAGTGCCTTGGCCGAAAGCAAACCCGTTTGCTGAGCAGCTCCACCTGACCTGTCAATCTGAATTGACAAATTCCTTCGGCTCGATAGGATTGATTCCCTCAGAACGAAGATTTCCGCAGGTTCCATGAGCGCCAATCCGAACAATGCGGGCCTGGAGTTGGTCCACGAGACGGTCACACTGACAGCAGCACCCCGACCCACTACTCAACCTGGCTCTGGTCGCGAAGCGTTGCAGGCACTTCTGGCCTTCTCCGCACTGCACGAACAGATTCGTCATCGCCGGGCACTGGAGAGCAAGGGTGACGACCACCTTAGTGCTGAAGATTCCTGGCAGTTGGAACAATTCGTCCTAGACGAAGTGTTGCACCTGGTTGCCGAGCGGGCCTTGGCGATCACTGGCGCGGACGGCGTGGCAATCGCGCTGGCGGATGGAGACGCAATCGTTTGTCGGGCTTCAGCAGGAGGCATTGCCCCCGATCCGGGAGCGCGGCTGGATCCCAATTCTGGCTTCTCCGGAGCTTGTCTGGTGTCCGGCCGCATCGTGCGCTGCGATGACTCCGAGGTGGACCCGCGGGTCAATCCGCAAACCTGTCGCATCTTGGGCGCCCGCTCTATGGTGGCCGTGCCATTGTCGGCAAAACAAACGGTCATCGGTCTGTTGGAGGCGTTCTCCACCGAGCCTTATGGGTTCAACGACAGTGATGTTCGCAGTTTGAATCTGCTCGCTGAACTAATTTTGTCGGCGTTGAGACCGGAGGAAGAAGACCGGCTGGCCGAGATTTCGCAGCGAGTGGTGAGCCGGGCGATCGGGCCAGAAGCAAACGGTGGGATTTCCCCACCCCAAGATCAACCCCATGACCGGATTCTTGACCAACCCAGGCAAGCTGGAGATGCAGAACCGACAGGTCAGCCCGCGACCGTCCCGGAATACGACGGCCTAGCGAACTCTCGTCCTGGGCTGGTGATGGTGCTCGCCCTGTTGCTGTTCGCACTAGCACTGGGAGCAGGATTGTGGTGGAGCATTCGCCGTCATGCCAGTTCGCGGACGTCCGCACCCCAGGCGGTTGCGCCAACAAGTTCAACAGCTCCGGCAAGTCCGGCAGCATTGTTACCTGGTCTTGAGGAGGAGGAACAGGCGCTCCCGGCACCGGCGGCGACCACCAACGGTATGCCGGAGGTGACTGGCATCCGTCATTGGTCATCGGCGGACTCGAGTACGGTCGTGATCGACCTGCAGGACCAGGTTCAGTATGAGGCCCACCGGCTCAGTAATCCGGAACGAATTTACTTTGACCTGCACGACACCAGGCTGGCTGCGCAACTCTCCAACCGGATCATCGCAGTCGGAGATTCGCTGCTGCAGCGGATTCGAGTGGCTCAGCCGGTGCGCGGTGTCACCCGCGTCGTACTGGAGACCAAGGGCGCGTCCAACTTCTCGGTTAGTTTGGAGCCCAACCCCTACCGCCTGGTGGTTGAAGTTCGGAAGCTTGGTGCCCCGGCGCAGCCCCGGGCGAAGGTCGACCTATTCGGCCCAGCTGACTCGAGCCTCCCGACTGAGGAAGCAGCGACCCGCATGCCTCAGCCGAGCATCCCAAGTCAGCCGACGGGGTTAGCTGCCTCTGCTGCCCGTCCCGGGAGCACCGGAACCGCCAGCACCCACGTGCCGGAATTTCGTATTGCACTGGACGCCGGCCACGGTGGCTGGGACCTGGGAACGGTGGGGCGCAAGGGCTTGCTGGAAAAGGATCTGGTGCTGGACATCGTGAAGCGGTTGGGGAAACTGGTTGAAAATCGCTTGGGAGCGGAAGTCATCTACACGCGGAACAACGATGATTATGTCGCCCTGGAAAAGCGGGCGGAAGTCGCCAACCTGGCCAAGGCCAATCTGTTCTTGTCTGTCCACGCGAACTACAGCGACTACCCGTCGGCGCGAGGGGTCGAGACGTACTACACCAATACCTATTCATCGGTACGGGCCCGGACCCGGGAGGCCGACGCAGCGCGGTCTTTGCAGGACGTGGATTGGACGAAGGTGGACATCCGGGAGAAGGTACACGAATCCCGGCTGCTGGCTGCAAGTGTCCAGCGGGCCTTGTACGGCACACTAGCGGCAAAGAACCCAGGACTCTCCAACCGCGGAGTCAAGAAAGCGCAATATGTGGTGTTGACCGGAACTTCCATGCCAGCGATCCTGGCGGAAGTTTCCTTCGTCAGCAGTCCTACCGATGAAAACAATCTGCAGAGTTCGAACTACCGCCAGCGGATCGCCGAGGCACTCTACCAGGGTCTCGCGCGCTATGAAGAATCCAGCCGAGTGAAGATCGCCAGCGCATCGGGAAGACCTGCGGGGCGGTAGGGACGGGGCCAAACCCAAAAGCAAGGCAAGACGCCACGGATCATCCCGGATAGATACTGAGAGCCGTGGTCCGTGTGAATCCGTCCTTATCCGTGGCCAGTTCCATCCGGGAACAACTACCACTACGGAGTAGCCGGAATCCCGCCGTACTTCAGCAGCCACTTCAACTCTTCCCGCACTTTGATCTTGCCGTGCCAGGGGTTCTTGTCCAGCGAATGGCCTTCTCCGGGGAATATGAGCAGGGTGCTGGGCACGCCGAGATTGTGCAGCGCGTGGTCGAGCAGATAGTCCTCGGCCACGGCCACGCGAATGTCGTCCCCGCCGGCGACCACGTGAGTCGGCGTGCGAACTTTGTTGATCTGAAAAATGGCGGCTTCGTCATGATAGCGTTGTGCCGCTTCCCAGGGCTGTCCGCCCAGGAAGTAAGCATCGTCAAATGTGGTGTCGTCGTTGCCCCAGTTGGCGACGTGCTCCACCGCGCCCGCACCCGTGACCGCTGCCTTCCAGCGCGTGCTCTGCGTGATCAGCCAGTTCGTCATGTAACCACCGTAGCTGTAGCCGCCGATGGCCAGACGGGCCGGATCGGCTATGCCATCTTTCACCAGTGCATCCACGCCCTCCAGAATGTCCTTGCCAGGCCGCGATACGATTTCCGGAACGATCTGCATGAGGAATTTGTCGCCGTAGCCTGTGGACCCGCGATAGTTGGGCTCGAACACCAGCCAGCCCTGGGTCGCCGCCAGCCGGTCCCACTGGTACCAGTCGGCTTCGAAATGGTTGCCGTCGGCATCGTCGGGGCCACCGTGGATGAATACGAACATGGGCAGGTTCTTTGCCTCGAATTTGCCCGGGGGGTACATCAGCATACCTTCCACGCTGGTGCCGTCATCGGCGGTCCAACGATAAGGCTTCCCTCTCGGCAGATCGCGCTCCGTGAAGAGCCGGTTAAACGAGGTGATGGGCCGCGCTTCCGACAGCTTATCGATGCTGTCAGCAAAGTACACCTCCGCGGGCTTCTCCAGGGTGGAATGGACGAAAGCAACTCGCCGAGAATGCTCAGCCGATGCCATCAGTTCGTAGGTGCCGGTCCAGCCTGCCTGTTTGGAGTAGGAAGCTGTGGGCGTCGCCTCGGAGTAGACCTGGACTTCGGTTCCCAAGCGGCCCGTGGTAACGACGCCAGCGTCGGCCACGACTGAGTAGTGAAGCACGGCGCCCATAAAATCACTCGCCCAGCGCTGGATTTCACCCGTGTCCACGTCGACCCAGTAAAGCCGCGGCTGGGTGTCGCGGTACTTGCCTTCCACGGAACCCAACTCAGCACCGAAGAAGACATGCTTGTTATCGTTCGCCCAGTGAATCCGTTGCTCCTCAGCTTCATTGCGGGTGACCCGGTGCGGTGGATGGTCCAGGGACGCGTTTGCCAGGTCCACCGCGTAGATCTCAAACTCCTCGATCTTTTCGTCGCGCTCCGATACCGAGGTGGTGAGAAAGGCCAGCCTGCGTCCATCCGGAGAAGCCTCCAACCCGTGAACCCGCCATGGACTGCTGGCCAGCGCACGAGCGCCGGAGGTCAGGTCCGGTTGTTCGTTCTCATCGCCCACTTTCGTGCCCTCGGCCGTGTGACGCGCGACTGCCTCAGCAACCTCGATGGCGAAGATCGTGTCGCCGCGTTCGGCGGCGCGGTATTGCAGAACGTCTTTCCACTCTTTCTTGTAGGCCTCTTTTTGCTCTCTGGTCCACGGGGAGCGCGTTGCGTAATAGAGGGTGTGGGAATCCGGGGACCACCCAAAGGCGTGAACCTCCTCGTCACCCTTGGTGATCGGAAAGGCCTCACCGCCGGACGGCGCTATGAGGTAAAGCTGTGATTTCCCTTCAGATTTGGAGTCCTCGTCGTCCCCGCTCTTGCCCGCAGCCGCCTTGCGTTCTGAGAAAAAGGCGACCCAGCGGCCGTCGGGCGACCATTGCGGTCCGCCGTCGTGCCCGGATTGCGTCAGTTGGGTCAGCGCTCCTCCACCGCTGCCGTTGTCCCGGTAAAGCCACAGGTCTTTCCGAAAGATGTCTTGGCCCCAATCCGCGCGCTCAGTAGCGATCACGACCGAGTGACCGTCCGGAGAAAGCTCGACCGAATCAAAGCTTACAGAGTTGAAAAACTCGTCGAGAGTGAGCTTGGGTTTGTCAGCGGCAAAGGCGATACTCGCAGCCAGAGCCGCAAGCAAGGAGAGAGAGAACAGCTTCTTAATGGTCATTGGTAGAGAGCAAGATATACCGCGAACGAGCGGTGCTTGTAAATGAGCGTCCCGCTTGGGTAGGGTCTCAGCTTGCTCCCCGCGGGGCTTCGCAGCGGACTCTGCGGGTGTTCTCCGCGATCTCTGCGATTTAGGACTCTGGGTTCGCGGAGTCTCCTGAAGACCTTGAAACGCAGAGACCCCCGAGAACAGCCGCAGAGTACGCTGAGAAAATTCGAATTTGCTGAAGTTGAGACCCTACCCCCGCTTGACTTCCGGTCACGGAGACACAATCAGTTGAGGATGTTCACCAGCCGCGAGCGGCGGGGCAGGAAGGGGCGGCCCGCGATCTGACCTTCGAACTTCCCTGCCCATCTCCCCGGAACTGCAGTTCCACAGGACGGGCAACAACCCTCGGATGTCAGGCGGTAGTCTTCAATCAAGTAGCTGTGCCGCCGGATTACCGTGTCACCACACTTCTGACACCTGGTGTTCTCGTGTTCGCCCACCGTGCCCGGCAAGTTCCCCGCGTAGACGTAGTGCAGCCCGGCGTTCCTCCCGATCTCAGCCGCGCGTAGCAAGTCCTCTGGACGCGTGTCGTCAGGATCTTCCATCTTGTAGTCCTTGTGAAATGCGGTCACGTGCCATGGAATTTCAGGAGAGATTCCGGCAAGAAAATCCGTCAACCTACGAAGTTCGTCATTCGAATCATTGAAGCCAGGAATCAGCAGGGTGACGATCTCCAGCCAAATTCCCATGTGATACAAGCGCCGAATCGTATCGAGAATGGGGCCGATGCGTCCGCCCAGTTCGTGATAATGGCGGTCATCGAAGCTCTTCAGGTCCACCTTGTAGAGATCAATCCACGAACGCAAATATTCCAGTACCTGCGGCGTCCCGTTTCCGTTGGAGACAAAGCCCGTCAACAGTCCCGCTGCTTTGGCTTCCTTGAACACTGCGACTGCCCACTCGCTGGTGATGAGAGGCTCGTTGTACGTGCTCACCAGGACCTTGGCACCCTGGCGGAGCGCGTCCTGGACTAGCGCCT
>JAIQFW010000041.1 GCA_020073105.1 Terriglobia bacterium | reverse complement strand
CTTTCCCTTCACCGTGACGCAGGCCGGCAACATGCAGAACACGGGCTCCGCCACGCAGCGCCCCAATCTTATCCCGGGTCAGGATCCGCACCTCTCCAATCCCGATCCCAGCCGCTGGTTCAACACGAGCGCCTTCCAGTTCCGCGCCGAAGCCTTCAACCTCTACAATACGCCGCAATTCAACGCGCCCAATGCACAGTTCGGGACCCCCGGGTTCGGGCAGATCACCGGAACCTGGCTGAGTAACCGGCAGTTGCAGTTGGGCTTGAAGTTTTTGTTCTGACGTAGACAGCCCTCGGTTCGACGGACCGCATGTCCACTACGCCAGCTACGTCTGCCGCTGAAGCCCCCGGGCTGCGCCGCGCCCTGGGCTTATGGGACCTGATTCTGTACGGCATGATCGTCATCCAGCCGACTGCGCCCATGCCGGTCTATGGCGTGATGAGCCAGCGTGCCCACGGCCACGCCGTGACCACCGTACTGATTGCCATGGTCGCTATGCTGTTTACGGCAATCAGTTATGGACGCATGGCCAGGGCTTATCCCAGCGCCGGTTCAGCTTTCACCTACGTTGGCTCGGAGATTCACCCTGCGCTGGGATACGTGACTGGCTGGGGCATGGCCATGGATTACATGCTCAATCCCATCGTGTGCACGATCCTGTGCAGCAAGTTTGCGTTGAACTTTGTCCCCGAGATTCCGTATCCGGCGCTGGTGCTGTTTTTCCTCGCGTTGTTCACGGGGCTGAACCTGTTTGGCATCCGCACTTCGGCCCGTATCAACGACACACTTGCAGCGGGCATGGGAGTCGTTATCCTTATTTTCCTGGCTGCAGCCGCTCGCTACGTTCTCAAGATGCCGCACGATGGCTTGGCCTTTTTCACCCGGCCGTTCTACGATCCCCAGACGTTTTCCACGCCGGCGGTGTTGGGCGGCACCTCGCTGGCCGTGCTGACTTACATCGGCTTCGACGGAATCTCCACTTTGTCGGAAGAAGCAGAAAACCCCAAACGCAACATTCTGCTCGCGACGGTCCTGGTTTGCCTGATCACCGGCGCCCTGGCCTCAATCGAGGTCTACGCCGCCCAGCTGGTTTGGCCCGGCGCGCAGCCGTTTCCGGACGTGGACACCGCGTTTGTGCATGTGGCCGGCCGCGCGGCGGGGCCGTGGCTGTTCAGCCTGATTAACATCACTCTGCTGGTCGCGACTGTGGGCTCTGGCATGGGATCGCAACTCGGGGCAGCCCGGCTTCTTTATGGAATGGGCAGGAGCAACGCCATCCCGAAATCCTTCTTCGGGGCGATCGAGCCCAAGCGGCGAATTCCCCGCAACAACGTCTTATTCGTGGGCATGTTTGCGCTGATCGGGACCACCTTCTTGACCTTCGAACGAGCCGCCGAGCTCCTGAACTTTGGCGCGCTGCTGGCATTCATGGGGGTGAACGCTGCGTCCTTTACCAGATATTTCCTGCGCGAGCGGCAGCGAGGGTGGAGCCATTTTCTGGTGCCGATTCTCGGATTCGCGGTTTGCTTGCTGCTGTGGTTGAACCTGAGCCGTCCCGCGAAGATCGCGGGTGTCGTATGGATGCTGATTGGAATTGGGTATGGCGCAATCCGAACCCGGGGATTCAAGGCAGAACTGGTTTCTTTTGACTTCCCCGAAGAGCCGGAAGGCTCCGTCGCCTCTGTAAACACCTAAAGGAGGGTCTTGTGGCCGTCATCGTGCGTATTGTTCAGCAATTTCAGCCGGGCAAGCGGCAGGAGTTTATCGCACTGGAAAAGCAGTTCGCGGGATTGGAACACCGCGGCATTCTCCCGCGCGGCGAGCGCATGTCCCCGATTTCCAGCCGCGATCCCGGCAACACCATCATTTGGCAAGGGCGGTTCGAGAGTCTTTCAGCGGCGGAAGCCGCTCTTAAACTGTTCGAGACGAGTCCGGAACATACCGAATTGGCCAGCCAGCAAGTGCATTTCTTCACCAACAGCTGGGTCGAACTGTATGAGCTTCTCGAGTATTGATGGGGGCCGGGTGGGAGTGTCGGTAAATTGGAGACTCTTTCGCTCGGTTGAAGTGGGTGATGTGTGCGTTTGTCATGCACCATTCTGCGTGACGAGATGGAGAAAACCGGTTCTTGGCATAACCGTTGACGGCAACATGTTTCCGAGACGCCTTGCGGACGTGTTTGCGGCAGGCCAGCAACACTACATCGATCTCTGTTAGGCAACACTGCACACGAGATTTCAGACTGCTGCAAGTGCTTATGCCAGAATCGCTCGCATCTGGAGGACTTTTTCCCCGAGGGCGCACATTAACTCCAGCCCCACCTGGGAAGAGGCGGAGCGAAGCTTCGTAGCCTTCCTTAGGGGCGGGTTTGCTTGGGCACGACTTTAGTATCAGTTCGGCTGAAGGCGAAACTCAGAATCCGTTCGCTCGCCACGAACTGTCCATGGGCTTCAGCCGGAGTAAATTTCCAGCCCTGTGCGGCTTCCAGGGCGAGGCGTGCAAAATACTTGCTCGGTCCCGGGGAATCCAGAACCGCGGACACCACGTTGCCGGAGGTGTCCACCTGGACTCGCACCCGCACTTTCACCCTGCCTTGAATGGTGTTGCGTGCGCTCCGGGACACGGCGGGCATGACGCTGTGAACGACCCCGGGCATCAGAGTTCCGGTAGGAGTGCTCGCCGTGAGAGCGGGCGGCGCTTCCGGCTTTGGGGTGGTCGCGGGGGGCACAGTCGCAACCGGCGGAGTGGCGGCAGTCGACATCTCTGGTTCCTGAGTTTCTTGCGTGAACTGTGTTTTGGCCGGTGTCGCCGGACTCGGCTTCGATTCCGGCCCCGGTGTTGACGGCTGGCGAGAACTTGCGGGCTGCCCTTGGTGCGGCTCAACCTGTGCTGGGCGGTCCGGCGGCTTCGACATCTTCGTCTTCGACCCGGACATCCATAGCAGCACGGCCACGGCTGCGGTGGCAACTGCCGTCAAGTACAGCCACTTGGCAGACGATTTTTCCGGGCTCCGCGTCGCTGGCGCAAGAGTGGCCGTTACCTGAGTCGCAACTGGCGCACCCCTCAGCCGTGTCGCCATGTCAGCGACCGTCCATCGCCGTTCAGGGTCGGCCTGCAGGCAATGGCACGCGATCTCAAGGAATGGTTCCGGTATCCCATCGGGCAGTACCACGGCTCCCGGTTGTGCCGGGTCTGGAACAGGGAGCCGCTGCGTAAGCGCCTCCACAAGCGTCATGCCGAGCGACCAAACATCCGCCGCCGGCGAAATCGGTCCACGGGCCACTTCCGGTGGGCTATAGGCGGATATCCCGCACCCACCCCGGGTAGACTCTTGCAGCGCGCACAGGCTGTCGCTCGAAAGTTTCACGCGATCCGCGACTGCCATGACGTTGGAGGGCTTGATGCTCCCGTGTATGAATCCCTTGCGATGAATGTACCCCAGGGCGTCCAGTACTGGGCTGAGCATTTCCCGCGCTTCTTCCGGCGTGAGCGGGCGTTGAGGAAGAATCTGCGACAGGTCCTCGTCGGCATGTTCCATCACAAGGTAGAGCAGTTCGGTGTCATCCAGTTTCGAACACCCGGTGTCGAAAATGCGGATCAGGCCAGGGTTGGGTAACTTCGTCGCCACCCTCCATCGGAAGATCTGGCCCTCTGCCTTGTCGGGATCAGCGAGGATGAGTTTAATCGCGGCTTTTTGCACCCCACCCTCACCATACTGGGTGAAAAACACAGCGCTGTGGTCCGAACCACCGAGGTAGCGCTGCAATGGAAATTTCCCATTGATGACGTGACCTTCCCAGCGTTGCCATGTGTCGGTCATGCCTGCCTTGACCGGTTGCTGCCCGGCCGCAGGGTTATTGTATGCGCCCGGAAGCGACCTAGTCTCATGCGGATAGTGCAATTGAGTTGAGGCGGACATGGGGTTTCCGGCAGTGTGGCCCGCCTGCCCGTGCTCGACTAGGTTACAAAAGCGGGGGGTGAGAGTGGTGGATTGCCAGTGCCTCGTGCAGCCTTGTGGCCAGTACTGGTTACGCGTCGTCGGTCCCGGGTAAGGATCGGGGCCGGGCTGGCAGGCGTCCCACTGGTTCCCGGAACCACCTTGCGGTCAAACTATGGTGTGACCGCAACTTATCCTTGCTGATGGCGGTTCCGCCCGGCTCTGATCCGCGCTGCGCCAGCTTAGCGCAGCGCATCGGACTGCACTGAGTCACTGATCCTTCGACTACGGAATCAGGCCCTTCGATGTTCGTGGGAGCGTAGGAGGGACTACACACGTAGGCGAGCTCCCTTATCAGTTGCCGGTTCCCAGTTTGCGAATTGTTCTTGTCTAAATCGGGCCGTAGGCCTCCTTTCTCACTTTCCTACACCACTCAGTTGAACGGGCTGCACTCCCGCGCTGTCCGTGATGAACAGCGTCGCCGTTCGGCTGCCGGTCACAGTGGGCTTGAACGTGACTGAGATGGTGCAGTATACGCCGGGGGACAGATACGATCCACAGCCCCACTTGACATTGAAGTCTGGGGGATTGGCACCCCCGAGCGGGCTGCGACTGTTAGAGATTGCAAGGGGCGTCGTCTGGTCATTGGTTAGAAGTACAGTCTGCGTGTTGCCCTCGCCGACCGGAGTCGCTGGATACTTGATGCTGAGCGGCGAGACACTCACCGGCTGGGTGGCGTTTTGCAGGATGGTCACTGAGGTCTGGCCGTAGTTCAAGTTATTGCTCACGTATGCCAGATCCGCCATACCGTCGCTGTTGAAGTCGCCCACTCCCAGGTAAGCAGGGTATACACCGGCGAGCCATCCGGATTGCTGCACAAATGTGCCATCACCATTGCCCAAGAACACCAGTGCCCCCATGTACTGCTCCGCGCAGCGGTAACCTCCACAGACCTGATAGGCGGGAACGCTGGGTGCGATCGCGATGTCGAGATTGCCGTCCGCGTTGAGATCAGCCACAGTTCCCGACGGGAGGAACTGACCTGCGTGGTAGCCGTCTTGAGGAATGAAATAGTAGGTGGTGCCGGTTGAGAATGTTCCGTTGCCATTGCCAAGCAGAATCCCCATGGTTCCGCCAGAGTCATAGGCAAGAATCGCCAGGTCGAGTTTGCCATCCTTGTTATAGTCGCCGACAATCGCAGCCCCGGTGGGCCTCAGCAATGAATTGATGACGGTTGGTGACTGGAAGGTCCCATCGCCGTTGCCCAGAAGCACTACGGTTTTGACCGCCCCCCAGTCGCTTAGAACAAGATCCGGCTTGCCGTCGCCGTTAAAATCGCCAACCGCCATCCAGCAGGGGTCGGCAGTGACGCCGGGGACCACGATGGGCGCGCCGTAAGATCCATGGCCGGTGTTGAGCAGAACACTCAGGCTGGCATCGAAGTTGGAAGTCAGGATGTCTGGTCGGCCGTCGGCATTGACGTCCGCGAGCACGCCCTGCGCGGGATACGAACTGGGGCTGGTGTTATAGGTCGCTGACTGGCCAGGCCCCAAACCTAGCATAACCACCACGCCGTAAGGATTCCCGTAGCCTTCGGCTGTGCTGCTCACGATGTCAGGCTTGCCATCGCCGTTGACATCGCCCGCCAGCACGAATGCGACTGTACTGTAAGGGGAACCCCCGAGGTCGATGGAAGTTGGTGTTCCCAGCACGCCATGCGAGGTCCCCAGCATGAGGCTGAGGCCTACACCGGTCCCGCCACCTGCCTGGACCACATCGGGGTTGCCGTCGAGGTTGAAATCCGCCACTGCGACGCCAGTTGTCCAGGCGCCGCTCTCGTTATAGTGCAAGCTGTCCCGGAAGGTACCGTCACCGTTACCCAGGCCTAATGTGACAAACTGCCCGTTGGAGTTACCTGTGACGAAGTCAAGCTTCTTGTCTCGGCTAAAGTCGGCCAGGGCGATCGCCTGGGCGGCCCAGTCAGAGGAGTAAATGCCCGAGACCTGGAAAATGCCACTTCCTCTGTTGAGCAGCATCCAGACGGTTCCGTCGTAATAGGAAGTCACCACCAATTCCGGCTTCTTGTCGCCGTTCAGATTGCCGATCGCAACCGAAGAGGGCCAAGACACGGTAAAGTTTTTGGCGCTTTGGAACGTGCCGTTATCATTACTTAGAAATACCGCCACGTTCTGACCTCCCAGGGAGGTCTCCACCACATCGAGCTTCCCACTCGCAGTCAGGTCCGCGATTGCCACCTGACCCGCGTCCACGCCGCCCGGGTTCGGATAAAAGGCGGGGAGTTGAAATGTTCCGTTGCCGTTGTTTAGCAGCACACTGATGCCGCCGCCCAATGGACAGCATCCGGTGGAGGAAGCAACCACGATGTCGGGCTTTCCATCCTTATTGATGTCGCCCACTGCCACCCCGGTCGGCGCGGTCACGCCGGGAACCGCCGCAGGGAAGTCCACAGCGTCTTGAAACGTGCCATCCCCGTTGCCGTAGAGCACGGCTACCGCGGAGTTGGAGGGATCAGGGACGACCAAGTCGAGTCTTCCATCGCCGTTTACGTCAGTGGCAGCCAGCGAGCGCGTGAGCGTGGTTCCAATCGAATATGAGTTGTTGAACGTGAAATGGCCCTGGCCGTCGCCCAGGTAAACGCCAACTTGCACGGGGCTGCCTAGCAACCACATCGCGGCAAAGTCGAGGTTGCCATCATGATTGAAATCGCCCGCGACGATGCCACCCATGCTTCCGTAACTGTAGAAGCCTGCAACGTCGATTGGCGGCTCGAAAGTCCCGTCACCGTTGCCGAGGACCAGACCAAGTCCGTTATCGTTGACGTCGCTGTTGGTCGTGATGAGGTCGAGCTTGCTGTCGTTGTTGAAGTCGCCTACCGCCAAAGTGATGACCCCGGCAGCTCCTGGAATCCGGTCGCCATGGCCGACTCCGCTGAACAGTTGTGCGCTGACAAATCTAGCCGGCGGAGAAGCTTGGGAGAAGGCCACAGCCGGGAAGAAGGGATTCACGCCGTGAGTACCATCGAAACTGTACAAGTCGGTGTAGGTTTGAGCGGTTGCCACTGCGGTTGCCGCGACAACAAGCATGAACGTTGAGAGCATAAGGGCCGCAATTGTGCGCGAGGGTTTCGCTCGGTTGAAATGGGTGATGTGTGCGCTTGTCATGCTCGCCTCCTGCCACATGACGTGGCTGTTATGAATCTCCCCGGTCTAGGTTTTTCGGCGAGGTGGTGAGTACATCTGCTATACGGGTACAGAAGGCTCGATCGAAGGGAGTCTTTATGTGCCCGAGTTGCTTGACTTCGTATCGCAGGGCCGACGGCTAGAATCAATCGGCCCGAGTGTGCCGACACCCCAACAGGGGAGTGCCTGGGACTCTCAAATTAAGGTTCTGCGACTCTGCTACACAGCACAAGGACAGCCATCACGATTCTGCGTGACGAGATGGAGAACGAGAAAACAATCGGTTTCGCACCCCTGACCGCGCAATCGTCTCAAAGGAATTGAGTAGGTGAGGTATTTCTCGTCCGAGCTAGCGGGGAAAGAAAAGGGGCTGCGGCATTGGTTGCGCTCTAGCCGTCGCATATGACAGGAGGTAATGGAGCAGCACTTCGCCAGGCGCGTACTCTTCAGCATCCAGGTCGAAGGCCTGCTGGTAGTAGGCGTACGAAAGCCGAGACTCCAAGCCAGAGGCCGGCCATTGAGATCTAAGGCGCTCAAACGCAGTTCCTGCTGCAGATCCAGCTGTGCAACCAGCGTTCGCATCATGCTGCACATCCTGGGATCTTCAAAACAGCTTGTCTTTGCCCAACACCGCGCACCTTCGCCTGTGGCATCGAAACAAATTTGCGAGGATAGTAGCTGCTCCGGTCGCGGATGGGCGCACAACATGTCAGAATAGTCGGCTTGCGGCGAACCCAGGAATCGGAGCGTGCCACGCCGCTGAACCAACGGAAGTATGAGAGCAACCTCGCTCTTTTCGTAGACGACTGGAACGCATAGTTTCAAGCCGCAGGAGTCATCACATGACTTGGTGTGCTACATCACAGCCATACAGGGCACGACAATGCATAGTTTCTCGAGCATATGATCTTGTACCGTCAATTTACCGGATAGCAGCCAATGTCCTTAGCCATCAACAGACCGCAGGAGGTGCCGCTGCACATGAGCGTCCTGGGCACGGCCAAGGGAGCGTGGGTGATTCGGGTGCTTTCCGGTTTTGTAACCGACGACGGTGCTACGATCCAGCTATGCTTGGTTCTGGAAAGGCACTCCGACTCAGCTCCAGCCCAGTTCCGGAGGCTCAACGTCGTTTTATCTGAACTTGATCTCAAGGTTGCGCTAGCGCGTGTTATGGTTGCTGATCGCATCCGAGACTGGATCGAAACCACTGAAGCGGACGGTGTTCTTGACATGATTCTTGGATCATGAGCACAGACGGAGAGCCGCCAGACTTGCGTACCAGCAATCCGGCGAGGATTGTTCCGTTTTCGAAATTGGCGTCAAGGAGGACCACCATGTTTCAGAGAGTTGCGAATACGACGAATGACTTCACGTTGACGATTCTTCGGGTGGTTCTCGGGGTGGTGGTTTTCGCTCATGGCGCGCAGAAGGTGCTGGGCTGGTTTGGTGGACGCGGCTTCAGCGGCACGATGGGGTTCTATAGCCATCTGGGATTCTCAGCACCGCTTGCATTGCTAGCCATTGCGGTGGAGTTCTTTGGGGGGCTGGCGTTGATCGCCGGGTTTCTTGGGCGGATCGCAGCTCTCGGGATCATCTGCAAGCTGATCGCGGTCATCTGGCACCTCGCCTGGCAGAATGGCTTTTTCATGAACTGGACTGGTGAGAAAACAGGCGAAGGTTTCGAGTATCACCTGCTGGCGATCGCTCTGGGGTTGGCGATTTTGCTCAAGGGATCGGGGGCGATCTCGGTCGACAAGCTCTTGAGTAACCCGAATCCATCGCCAAAAAGTTGAGGTTCGCCCCAAGCGGTTGGAGTGGCAGAAGATCAACCTCTACTCCTTCTCTTCGATAGGAGCATTTAACGCCCAAGCCTGCACGCGGACCCTGATTTTCTCCGGGACACACTCAGGATCGGAGAAAATACGACCCTGGCGATCTTATCGCGGCATTCATAGCCTTTCGCCAGGGTATTTACCTGGAGCTGTCGATTAATACCTCGCTTCCGGATTCCGCGAGCGGCTCTCGCTACAAGTTGGCCGCTTTGGCCTTTGATGAGCACATCGCCCACCTGGTCCGTCCGTCGCTGGAGTATTTCGGGGGCGACCAGAAGTTCGACGGACTGGGTTTCAGCACGACGGTGCACCTGGCTGGAAAAACCGTGGCAGCAAGGACAAGTTCACAAGCAGTCGAGTTCTTCTTCCCCTTTTCCGCGTTACGCTGTTACGCAAGCTACGATTGCACTGGCCAGCAATTAATCGACGCCGGAACAGTACTCATCAACGGCGAACGCGTTGCGATCGACCTGCAGACTGCCGAAGGCGGGTCCGTCCGCTAGATCTCAATCTCTTAACAGCAGTTGTCCCGATCCCGGCGCTCCCAACTACGGCAACTGCGACCCATTCACATCACAGCTGCCTGTGATCAAGGTCACGGAAGGGAAGCGCAGCGAAGCATGATTATGAACACTGTACTGGACTCCAAGATGGAACGAACGTTCGATAAATGCAGGGAGCTTCTCGAAGACCTCCAGTTCACCGCGGTGCGCGAGTGGAAGCGGGCGCAGCCCGGCCGCAAGGCGGTGGCGTACTTCCCGGTTTATGCGCCGGTTGAGCTCATTCATGCCGCAGGCATGCTGCCTGTGGGCCTCAGCGGCGCGGGCGATCGCCTCGACCTACAGTACGCGGATGCGCGCTTCGGCTCATTCATCTGCTCGATCGTGAAGACCACCCTGGAAATGGGTATGACTGAGCACCTGCAGCCCTTCGACGGATTCCTCTTCTCGTCCATCTGTGATTCGGCCCGCAACCTCTGCTTCGTGATGAAGCGGAACTTCCCCCAGATGTACATTGATTTCATTCACCTGCCGCACAATCCCAGTTCGCCGGCGACGCCGCCGTTCCTCGCCGCTGAGTACCGCCGAATCTTGACATGTCTGGAGCAGCTGAGCGGGCACAAGGTCAGCGACGATGATCTGCGCAACTCAATCTCGCTGTACAACCGCAATCGTGCCTTGATCCGCGAACTCTATGCGCTGCGCGCGACCGAGCCGCAGCTCGTGCGGGCCTGGGAATCCTACTTGCTGGTTCGGGCGGGCAACCTCCTGCCCGTGGAAGAGCACACCAAAATGCTGGAGGACGCGTTGCAAGAGCTGCGCACTCGTGCGCTCAAGAAACGGGACTCCATTCGCGTGGTGGTGGAGGGCTCGTTTTGCGAGCAGCCGCCGCTCGTGCTCATCCGCATGGTCGAGGAGGCTGGCTGTTACATCGTGGGCGACGATTTCACCCTCGGCCAGACATGGTTCGAGACGGATGTGCCTGCCACGGGTGACCCCATCTTAGAGCTTGCTGACAGTTATGTGAACCGGTCGGTGTACTCCTCGGTCCGTCACGACTTTCGCAAGCCGCGATGGACGGCCCTGGTGGAAAAGGTCAAGGCAACCCGGGCGGATGCAGTTCTTTTCCTAATCGCAAAGTTCTGTGAGCCGGCGTACTTTGACTACGTTCCCTACAAGCAGGAATTGGAGCGGGCTGGGATTCCACACTTGCAATTGGAGTTTGAGGAAAAGCTGTTCACCTTTGACCGGGTTCGCACGGAAGTCGAAACGTTTGTCGAGTCGCTGGTCTTCGATTAGGGGCCGAAGCATGAGTGAGAAGACTGAATACCGTGGCAGTATCCACCAGTCGCAAAAAGATCTGATGCTCAACTGGTACGAACAGCTTGATCGTGCAGCCACAACCGGAGACCCACCGACAGTTTCGATGATGATCTCAGGGAACTGTGTGGAACTGCTGGAAGGATTCGGAGCCGTGCCACTCTATCCTGAAGTCAACGCCTTGCAACTGGCGATCCGCCACCAGTCTCTCGATCCTATTCTGGCCGCGGAGGATTTGGGGTATGCCGCCGACAACTGTGCTTATGTGAAGGCCGACATCGGGTGCATGCTGAAGGGCATCACGCCGACCGGCGGGAAGCTACCCACGCCGACCCTCATCCTGTGCAACTTTGTGGGCTGCAATACCTATCTGAAATGGTTTGAACACACCGCAAAGCTTACGGGTGCACCGCTGTACGTCATCGACGTGCCCTTCATGCGAACTGACGAGCCCAGGAAAGAGGACGTGGAGTATGTGGTTCGACAGTTGAAGGAAACGGTTGAGAAGCTGGAGCAGTTAACCCGCCGCAAGTTTGACTACGATCGTTTCCGGCAGGCAGTAGATTGCTCTCGCCGCAGCGAAGACCTGTGGTCACAGATCAAGCACCTGGCCCGCAGCACCCCGTCCCCCTTTGACGCCTACTTTGATGCCATCACGCTCATGGGGCCACTCTACGTCTATCGTGCCAAGCCTGAAGGCGTGGAGTTCTTCGAGACCGCGCTGGCGGAGTTGCAAGCCAAGCGCGATGCCGGACACGGAGTATACGAAAGAGAGCACTACCGGCTGGTCATGGAAGGACCCCCACCCTATCCATATTTCCGGACGTTCCGTGACATGTTCGCCAAATGGCAGGCCTGTGCCGTGGCCTCAACTTATTCAACGGTTGGCGGGCTTTGGGAGTTTGGGTTCCGCCACGATCCCGACCATCCCTTCGAGTCGGTTGCCCTGCACATGATCGAGCAGAATGTTACCAACCGGAACTACCTGCAGCGCTACGAACAGATCCGCCGTTATGTCGAGGAGTGGAACGCGGATGGCGTCATCATCCATTTCGTAAAGAGTTGCCGGTTGTTTTCCGCGGGACAGGGTGATATGCGGGACTACTTTACCAAGCAACTTGGCATACCTACGCTGTACATCGAGTCGGACCTGGAGGATCCTCGGTACTTTGCCGAGGCGCAGACCAAGAACCGGATTGACGCGTTCTTCGAGGCGCTCGAACATTCGAAGGCGACTGCACTCAGGGGCAGCGCCTAGCGAGAGGAAGCATGCGAATTGCATCTGGAGTGGACGTAGGTTCTACCCAAACCAAGGCTGTGATGATGTCGGACAACGGTGGCATCAACATCCTGGCACGTGCCCTGGTGGATACAGGCGCCAACGTGCAGAGAGCAGCCGAGCGGGCGTTTGATAAGTGCTGTGCGGAAGCGGGAATTCAAACCGGCGATGTTGGGTTCGTCGTCGGCACCGGCTATGGACGGTACAAGATTGCCTTTGGCAACGCCCAGATGACCGAGATCAGCTGTCATGCCAAGGGAGCGGGGTTCCTGTGCCCCAGCACTCGTACCGTGATCGATATGGGAGGTCAGGATTCAAAAGCAATCAGCGTCGGTGCGAATGGCGAAGTGCTCGATTTTGTCATGAACGACAAATGCGCCGCGGGTACGGGACGCTTTCTGGCAAATGCGGCTGAGGTGATGGGAATCAGTCTCGATGAGATCGGCCCCCTGTCGCTCAGGGGGAAGTACCCCGTGAAGCTTGCCACCGTGTGCACCGTGTTTGTCGAGTCCGACATTCTCTCGTACCTGGCGCAAGGCAAGAAGGGCGAAGACATTCTGAACGGTGTGCACCTGGCGATTGCCAAGCGTACGGTGTCGCTGGCGCGACGGATCAATCTTGAGCCTGAGATCACGATGACGGGCGGGGTAGCGCGCAACTGTGGCATGGTGCATGCACTCGAGGAGGTACTCGCACGAAAGCTGCAAATCAGTCCGGACGCGCACTTCATGGGAGCAGTCGGCGCAGCATTGTTTGCGCTGGAGAAGCTCGACCAGAGTTTTGAGTTTGGTACGTGGAAAGGACAGCATGCCACTAGTGGCGGGCATTGATTGCGGAACCAGTTTTACCAAGGCGGTCGTTCTTCTGCAGGAGAATGGCACCCCGAGGGTCATCGGCAAGGGCAGAGCCCGCAGCGGCGTGAATGTGGATGAAGCCGCCAACCAGGCGTTGCAGCAAGCCCTCAATGATGCGGTGATCAATCGCTCCAGCCTTGAGTACGTCTCTTGCACCGGGTTCGGGCGATATGGCGTGAGCTTCCGTGATATTCAGGTGACCGAGATCACAACTGCGGCGCGGGGCGCACACTTCGCGAACCCCGCAAGCACGACGATCCTCGATATAGGCGGACAGTGCACGCGAGCCATCGGAATCACCGAGACCGGCAAGGTCAAACATTTCAAAAGTAACGACAAGTGTGCCGCGGGCTCAGGTATGTTCATCCAGCGGGCCGCCAAGTATCTGGAGGTCCCTCTGGAACAAGTCGGCGACCTCTCCCTGCGGGCGTCGCATCCCCAGCCCATCTCCAGTGTCTGCGCCGTGCTGGCGGAGAGCGAAATCATCAACCACGTCAGCGCCGGTGTGACGGTGGAGGACATTCTGCGAGGCATCCACGAGTCGCTGGCAGATCGCGCCGGGTCGCTGCTGAAGCGTGTGGAGATGAAGGGCGACCTGACGCTGATCGGCGGGGTCGCGAAGCAGGCAGGTATCGTGAAAGCGATCGAAGACCGGCTCAAGGTCAGAGTCCATGTGCCCAAGGATTGCGATTTCGTTTGCGCGCTGGGCGCCGCGCTGCTTGGTCTAAAGCGGCTGGCGAGTAAAAGCACGGTTGCAGCGGAGGCCAGTTAGAGATGCGTCTCGAAGGGGCTCACGGTTATCGTCTCACGGCGACGGGCAAGCCGCTCGAGAGGTACGAACTTGCGCCGCTCGAACCCGGGCCGGATGAAGTCATCGTTGAAACCGCCGGGTGCGGTATCTGTCACACCGACGTCGGTTTCGCAGTCGACGGTATTCCAACCCGCAAACCGCTCCCGATCGTGCTCGGACACGAAATCAGCGGGTACGTTGTTGCTGCGGGTGATCACGTTACTGAGTGGATAGGACGCAGCGTGGTGGTTCCTGCAGTGGTCCCGTGCGAACGTTGCCCTGCGTGCCTTGCCGGCCGACCGACGATCTGCCGCAACCAGTTCATGCCTGGCAACGACGGCGACGGCGGTTTCGCCACACACGTTCGGGTGCCGGCACGAGGATTGTGTGTGGTTCCACAGCCCCTGGCGCAGGGCATGGGCTTGGAGTTGTTGTCGGTGATTGCCGATGCCGTGACCACGCCTTGGGAAGCGATTCGCCGCGCTGCGGTTAGCGGCGATGATGTCGCTGTGTTTGTGGGCGTGGGTGGCGTAGGTGGATTTGGCGTGCAGATTGCGGCGGCTTTGGGAGCAGCAGTTGTCGCGGTGGACATCGACAATGAGGGGTTGGCGTTAGCCTCGAAGCACGGCGCTGGGTTGACGCTCAATTCCGCGACTCTCAGCGAGAAGGATCTTAAAGGAGCTGTGCGCAACTTCGCCAAGCAGAGTGGACGCGGCGGCATCGGTCTTAAAATCTTCGAAACCAGCGGCACGACCGGAGGGCAGCAGACCGCATTCGGGCTGCTCGATTTCGGCGCGTACCTGGCCGTCGTCGGCTACACGGCAAGAAAGGTTGAACTCCGCCTGTCGAATCTCATGGCATTCGATGCCACGGCGCGAGGTAACTGGGGCTGCCCGCCGGAACAGTATCCGGCGGCGCTTGATCTCGTTCTGAAGGGCAAAGTGGCAATCGCACCGTATGTGGAGGAACATTCGCTCGATAATGCTCCGGAGATCTTTGAGGCAGTGGCGCGCCATGCCATTCGCCGGCGCGTGATTCTCAAACCGGAGCGTAATGGCAGAGGCCAATAGAGGTAATCATGAAAAACCATAATTTGGTGGAAACGTCTCCGCCGGAGAACATTCTGGTGGAGCACCGTCCCGTGCATGCGCGTGATGGTTCAGCGGTGGCCGGCCTGCACAACGTCTGGATCACGCTCAACAACCCTGACGAGCTCAACAGCTACACCACCGAGATGATCAAAGAGATCATCTTGGCCCTTCGTGAGGCCTCCAATGACCGCGCCGCGGTGGCTGTAGTGCTGACCGGTGCAGGGAACCGCTCCTTCTGTGCCGGGGGAAACACTCGTGAATATGCCGAAGTCTATGCGGGTGCGCCCGGGGAATACCGCCAATACATGCGGTTGTTCAACGACATGGTGACCGCCGTCCTGCACTGTGACAAACCGGTCATTTGCCGCGTGAACGGCATGCGCGTGGGCGGCGGACAGGAAGTCGGGATGGCGTGTGACTTCTCCATCGCTAGCGACCTGGCCGCATTCAGCCAGGCGGGGCCAAAGCATGGCTCCGTGCCTGACGGCGGCAGTACAGATTTCCTGCCTCTGTTCTTGGGCATCGAGAAGGCGATGCTCAGCGGAACACTCTGCGAACCGTGGAGCGCGCATCGTTTTTACTGGCTGGGAGGTCTGACACACATCGTTCCGGTCACAAAAGTGGACGGACGGTTCCTGGCCAACCCGCTGGTGGTGACTGACCGGCTGCTGGACGACTACGGTCGAGTCGTGCTCGGGGACTTCAAAACCGGACAGGACAGGAAGCAGGCGCAGGAACTGCTGGCATCGGCGCAGATCGACCTGAGCCTTCTCGATGCCGCGGTGGAAGAGATGTGCACGAAACTGCTCTACACCATGCCCGATTGTCTGACGAAAACCATAGAGAGCCTTCGCAAGCACAAGCTCGAGCACTGGGACCGGAACCGCGAGACCAACCGGGCTTGGCTGGCGCTGAACATGATGACCGAAGCCAAGGCCGGTTTCCGCGCCTTCCATTATGGAGACAAAAAGAACCGGGAAGTCGACTTCGTCCTCTTGCGACAGCGGCTGGCGCAGGGTGCTCAGTGGAGCGAGGACCTAATAGAGGAAATCGCACCCTGGGCGGTTCAGGGTAGAGCGGTGATGGGATGACCGAGGATCGCGAACTGAAGGGCAAGGTCGCAGTGGTTACAGGAGGATCGGGTGTGATCGGCGGAGCAATTATCCGGTCGCTCCAGAGCAGAGGTGCACTTGCGTTTTCGTTGGACCTTACCAGGCCACCCAGCCCCGGCATTCCCTGGGTCAACTGCAACATGCGCGACGACACTTCGGTGGCAAAGGCAGTGGCTGAGGTTGTGCGGCAGCAAAAACACGTCGACATCGCCGTGCACGCTGCCGGTGTCTCACGCGACGCCGTGGTCTGGAAGCTCTCGGTAGACGACTGGGATATGGTGCAGAGCGTGAACCTCCGAGGCGGGTTTTTGCTGATCCGCCATGTACTGCCGGTTATGCGAGAAAAGCAGACAGCGGGACGAATCGTGCTCATCGGCTCCATTAACGGTTCGCGAGGGAAGTTTGGCACATCCGCGTACTCCGCCAGCAAAGCGGGATTGCTCGGGCTGGCGAAAAGCGTGGCCCGTGAAGTGGGCTCCTTTGGCGTGCTGGTCAACGTGGTCGAGCCGGGGTGGGTGCGGACTCCTTTGACTGAGATGTTGCCGCAAAAGGTCCGCGATGCCGCGTTGGCCGAGAGCCTGGTCGGAAGTTTTCTCGATCCGGAAGATGTTGCTTCTGCAGTTTTGTATCTCTGCGGGAGCGGAGGCAAGCGGGTGACAGGACAAATTCTGCGGGTTGACGGCGGGCAGTTCCTCGGCCCGATGTAGCGACCACCCGGAGGTGCTCAGTGACGAACTCACATTCAATTCGATGCTCCCGTTGCGGGCGTCCCGCCGGCGAGGCAGACAAGTTTTGCGCCGAATGCGGGATGTTCTTGCGCGATGCCTTTACCGATCAACGATTGCTGCTCGCGCTGGTTCACGAGCGCGATGGCCGCAGTCAAGAAGCACGGCGGGAAGCCGAACGCTTATTGGCGGCTGAACCCGCGAACGTCTTGGCCAATCATCTGCTGGGCACTCTCCACTTCCACCAGGGAACGCTCGACCAAGCCATTCAGTATTACGTACAGGCGGTAGCACTGGCTCCCGCGTTCATCCTCGGCTATTACGATCTTGGAGTCGCGTACTACCATCGCGGCAATATGCCGGAAGCGGCATGCGCCTTCCGGAGATGCCTGGAGATCGATCCGCATTACAACGCGGCCCATTACCGGCTCGCGATTGCCCTGTTTCACAGTGGACAGCTCGACGAATCACGCGAGCATTTCGAACTCTCGCTGGTGCTGACGCCCGAGTACTTGATGGCGCATTACCATCTCGGCCTCATTTATGAACGACGTGGCGACTGCGAAGCTGCAGCTCGAGAATTTGAGCTGAGCCTGGAAGATTCCAGCGGTGACGCCAGCAGCCTCTACCATCTGGCCCAAATCCGTAAGGCGCAAGGCGACCCCAGGGCAGCTGAAGAACTCCTGCAGCGGAGTCGTGATTTCAGAACGGCACAGTCGTTTGCGAAATAGCAGAGGACTGACGGACGAGCTCTATGGCTACTCCGGGAGATGACAATCTCATTCACGATTGGGCTGAGATGGGCCCTCGCCGGGCGCAATGGCCCGCGCACGTCATGATCGATGACGAGACCTTGCGGGATGGGCTGCAGAGCCCGTCAGTTTTCGACCCTCCCGCGGAAACCAAAATCCGCATACTTCATCTGATGGAGAGCTTCGGCATCGAGACCGCCGATGTGGGATTGCCTGGAGCAGGTCCGCGGCAACGTGAAGCCGTACTACGCTTGTGCCGGGAGATTTCCGATCAGCGAATGCGCATACGTCCCAACTGCGCCGCACGCACTCTGATGGTGGATATCCAGCCAATTGCCGAGGCCACGCAGTTGACCGGAGTTTCTATTGAGGCATGCCTATTCATCGGGTCAAGTCCGATCCGGCAGTATGCAGAGGAGTGGCAACTTGAGCAGATGGTTCGACACACACGCGAGGCCATCCACTTTGCCGTAGGCGAAGGCTTGAAAGTGATGTATGTGACCGAAGACACGGTGCGGTCGTCGCCGGAACACCTGCGTGTTCTGCTGACGGTGGCGATCGAGGCTGGCGCGGAGCGGGTGTGCCTGTGCGACACCTGCGGTGCGGCCACGCCGCACGGTGTTTTCAATCTTGTAGCTTGGGTCAGAGCGCTACTCGACAGCTTACATGCCCAAACCGTGGGCATCGACTGGCACGGACATCGCGATCGCGGCCTTGATCTCGCGAACAGCCTGGCTGCCATCGAAGCCGGAGCGACCCGGGTTCACGGTACGGCACTCGGCATAGGCGAGCGCGTGGGCAACACCCCGATTGAACAGTTGCTGGTCAATCTTAGACTTCTCGGTTTGCGAAACGACGATCTCACACATCTGCCCGAATACGTCCAGGTCGTCTCTCAAGCTACGCGAGTGCCGATCTCGTTCAATACACCGATAGTGGGCCGCGACGCCTTTCGCACCGCAACTGGTGTCCATGCGGCCGCAGTGATCAAAGCGCAAAACAAAGGTCAAGAACGGCTTGCAGATCAGGTATATTCCGGCGTGCCGGCCAGCTGGATTGGTCGCGCTCAAGAGATTGAGATTGGCCCAATGTCTGGGAACTCTAACGTGCAACACTACCTCGCGGCACGCGGCATCCCAGAAACACCAGAACTGACGAAATCGATCATTGAACACGCGAAAAAATCAACGCACATTTTGAGTGAAGACGAAGTCCTCGAACTCGTCCGTCGAACTTCGGTCCGAGCCAGAGCCTCGATGTAGGTAGCAACCTCCTCACCCGCTCGGCCTTAGTAACACTTAACGAAGGGTAAAATTCGAATCCAGGTAAGCGATGCTCCAGGCCCGGAGCCGAGCTTAAATGAGCCACTGTCCTCTACCTTCTCGCAGTCCGCTGAGTGCTTGTTCTCCGTCACTCGCCAAGGTTTGCGGGAGAACAACGTCGTAGTCAGCGGTCGGAGGCCGAATCGTCCCAAGGGCGACCCTCCAGTGAGCCTCTCCTTCATTCCCCAAGCGCGAAGTCGGGCACTATGGCCTGACCGTGAAGAATCCCAGAACTTATAGCAGTTCCTCCCTCAGTCTGAATCCCGATCTTGCCAGTCTTTCTATCCGTTGGTACGGTTGCCGTCACTTGCGTGTCGGAGTTCACGGTGAACGGCGCAGGAACGCGGTTACCAAACCCGACTCCTAGTGTCTGATTCAGACTGCTTCCCGTGGTGGCGACTTGTGCGCCGCCCGGGTTGTGGGTTACGTACGCAAATACTGGCCGGTCGCCGCCTTCCTCAGCTTTTCTGAGCGATTCACAATAAGTTCCGCCATCACAGGATCGGATTGTTGTGTCTGACCCAGACCATAATCGCGCCATGAGGCTAGCTTGGCACTGCCAGACAAGTTTTTAGAAGCCAAGTAGGCGTACACTTCGGGCCGTTTCAACCTCGGAGCCCGAAGTAAGGTCCCAGGTGTTTCAAGATGACCCGCGAGGTTGGAGCTAAGACAGGAACGGAATGCCCGGTTGGAGGTGCCCCATGGAGCGGCATAAGTACGTAGTGTTTCTGTTGGTGGCATTTTGGCTAGCAGCTTGGACCAACTCTGCGTTCTCACAAAGCTCGTCGACCTCGCTGCGGGGTACAGTGGTCGATCCCAGCGGCAGCATGGTTGCTGGAGCTACGGTCATTCTTGAGAACGCAGAATCGAACCTCAGGCGAACCGTGACCAGCGGCACCCAGGGAGAGTATCAGTTTGTGGCTCTACCGCCTGGCACCTACGTGCTTACGGTCACGGCCACAGGATTCGAGCGTTACCAACAAGCCGGACTGCAACTGCTGGTGAGCACCCCAGCCACCGCCAACGTGCATCTCAGAGTTGGCGGTACCACCGAGGTCGTCACCGTGACCAGTGAAGCTCCGGTATTGAACACCGTGGATGCATCTCTGGGGAATTCCTTTGACGAGAACCAGGTGAGACAGATTCCGCTGGAGGGCCGGAACGTCCCCGATTTGCTAAGCCTGCAAGCCGGGGTCGCTTATACCGGCAATCGCCCCGACATTGACAAGGACCAAGACTCGCGCAACGGCTCGGTCAATGGAGCCCGCAGCGACCAGAGCAATATCACGCTGGACGGTGTGGACGTGAACGACCAGTCCAGCGGGTATGCCTTTACTTCGGTCTTACCCGTAACCCTGGAGTCGGTGCAGGAGTTCCGCGTCACCACCAGCAACTACAACGCGGACCAGGGCGAAGACTCAGGCGCCCAGGTCGCGCTCGTGACCAAGAGTGGAACCAATGGCTTCCATGGGTCGCTGTATGAGTACCATCGCAACACCGTTACCAGCGCTAACGATTACTTCGTAAAGCAGGCGGAACTTGCAACCGGCCAGCCCAACGAGCCGGACAAGTTGCTGCGGAATATTTTTGGCGTGTCCGTGGGAGGTCCGATCAAGAAAGGCCGGCTGTTCTTCTTCGTCAATTACGAGGGTACACGGCAGCGAGAGCAACAGAGCACGGTACGCGCCATCCCGACACCAAGCCTTTGTGCGGGAAACATCCGGTATGTAAACGTAGGCGGCGGTATCACGACGATAACCCCAAGCATGCTCCAGACTTTAGACCCACTGGGTGCTGCAGGGGGAATTAATCCGGCGATAGAAAATCCAGGTCATACCGGATACTTCGACACAACCTTCTGCACCGGCCAATTTGTGACCAATGACCCCTCAGTGGGGGATGGCTTGAACTACTCCGGGTTTCGTTTCCGCGCACCGGTCAGCTTGGATAACAACGCCTTCATCGCCCGTCTCGACTACCATCTCACGACCGATGGCAAACACACGTTGTTCTGGCGTGGAGCTTTGCAGAACATTTTCAACCCCCAAGCTCCGTTCCTGCCGGGAGCGCCACCCGAGCAAACCCTCACCGATCACAGCAAGGGATTCGTGGTGGGATACACAGCCGTTCTCACTCCCGCCATCGTCAACACGTTTCACTGGGGATTCACTCGCCAGAGCACGGGAATTGTCGGCAACACAAACCAGGAGTGGAACTCGTTCTATGGGCTGGACCAGGGTTTTGTGTACAGCCATAACGCGCAGACGCCGCTGCACAATCTGCTTGATGATTTTTCCTGGACCAAGGGCAAGCACACGCTGCAGTTCGGCACCAACGTGGGTTTCGCCCGCGACCCTCGCCTGAGCTATGAGCATTCCTTCAGCGTGGGGAAAGGCGCTACCAACTGGATGGCCCCTACCGGATTTGCCAACACCGGGAGCTACCTCGATCCCGCCGTTGCTGGCCTTCCCGAACCCGCCTCCGCCATCCAGTACGACTATCCCGTGCTCGGTTTGCTGGGCATGGTTTCAGATATCGTCGCCAACTACAACTACGATAAGAGCGGCAAGGTGTTGAACTACATTGTGGACGGACAGGGGAACCCGATTTCCCCCACTGGCGCTCCTGTGAAGCGGAAGTATGGGCTCAACTGGTATGAGTTTTATGGACAGGACTCTTTTCGGATTAAACCCAACCTCACCGTCAGCTACGGTGTGCGCTGGTCTTTATTTCCTCCGCCTTGGGAGGTGAACGGCTTTCAGGCGTCCCCCACATGCGTGCCTGCCATGAACCCAACGACGGGATGTCCGTCTTGGGCCTACAACCTGGGGACGGAGTTCAACCAGAACGCAAAGAACATGATGCAGGGGATCGGATATGCGGCAACGCCCCTGGTGTCATTTGTCCTCGGGGGCCCAGCCAACAACGGACGAGGGTTCTATAACTTCTCCAAGTCGGACTTCTCTCCACGCATTTCCTTTGCTTACTCGCCGCGTCCCGAGGGTGGCTGGCTCAGAAAAGTGTTCGGCGACAATGACAAAAGCGTAATACGCGGTGGCTTCAGTCGAGTGTACGACCGCGCCGGCATGGAGTTGCTGAGCACCTTCGATGCAAACGCACCCGGCGGCTTGGCGGCGACAGTGCAAAATCCCTGCTGCGTTCCCGGATACGATGACGCTGCGAACGCGCCTCGCATCAGCAATATCAACAAGATCCCGGTATTCGGCCCGACGAACCAGCAGTTTTTTCAACCGGCGCCACCGGGAGCGTTCCCGCAGACGCCGCCCCCGCTCGGCCAAGCCATCACTTGGGGAGTCGACCAATCGCTCAAGACTCCGTACTCCTGGGCATTCGATTTTTCGATTGCCCGCGAACTGCCTCAAAGGTTCTCGTTGCAGCTCTCGTATGTGGGCCGGTTGGGACGTCATCTGCTAACCCAGCGTGATCTCAGGCAGCCGATCGATCTGGTGGATCCGAAGACCGGAACTGACTACTTCGCGGCAGCCACGCGCCTGGCACAGTTAGCCCAGCAGAACATGCCCTCGAACCAGGTCACCGACGCCGTAGTGGGTAAGACTGCCGCTTTCTGGCATGACATGATTCCTAAGGCCGCGGGTTATCAGGATCTCTTCACTGGTATCCCCTTCGGCACGAACCTGGTGGGGGCCATTTATGACCTGTATTACTTTTCCGGCGATTCCTATCTCGGCAATGAGGTTGTCGGGCTGGGTAACCTCGACATCTACTACGGGCTCGGCGACAGCAATGGCAACGCGCTGTTTTTCAATAATCCCGGCGGCGTACCGGTGCCGGGAGACGCCTTGAACAACCAGGCCACGACCATGTACGGCTGGAGTTCCATCGGGAGTTCTAGCTACCACGGCCTGCAAGCCAGTCTGAGGAAACAGCTGGGCAGTGGAATTCAGTTCGATCTCAACTACACGTACTCCAAGTCGATTGATATCACTTCCAATGCCACGCGTCTCGGGTTCAGCTCCAGCGTCAATGTTGGAGCCCCCGGAAGCCGTCTGGTGAATGGTTGGGATCCCGGTGGGCGCCGGGCGATATCCGACTTCGATACCACTCACCAGATCAACGCCGACTGGGTTATCGAACTACCTTTCGGCAGAGGCAAACGCTACGCGGGCAACGCCAGTGGTGTCCGCAATGGGTTCATCGGCGGGTGGCAGCTCTCCGGATTGATGCGCTGGACGAGCGGCTTCCCCTTCACCGTGGACAACGGTAACTTCTGGCCTACGGATTGGGACGAGCAGGGCATCGCGAACATGGTGGTCAAACCGCGCACTGGACACTTCAAGCAATCTACCGGGGCCGTCAGTGTCTTCGCCAACCCGGCCACTGCTTTTACCGACTTTGCTCATCCCTTCCCGGGCCAAAGCGGTTCGCGCAATGCAGTTCGAGGTGACGGATTTGTGGGCGTTGACATGGCGCTGGCCAAGCGCTGGCAGATGCCTTGGGAGAGCCAGAGTCTGCAGTTCCGCTGGGAGACTTTCAACCTGTTCAACCAGGTGCGCTTCAACGCATTGTCGGGCCTAGGGACCCAGGCCTGCGCCTGCATTGCTTCTCTGCAGCAGGTGCCAGGTACCTTTGGCAATTACACTGGTCTACTGACTCAGCCACGTGTCATGCAGTTCGCCCTAAGGTACGAATTCTAACGGCTGAAAGTGGATAATGGGGGGCGACTCATCAAGGCCGCCTCCAACGCACTTATGACCACACTAGCTCGCAAACTGCGCCTGGTTGATTACTTTGTCCTGGCGTTTGGCGTGATGGTGGGGACAGCGTGGCTGGTGGTCATGGACGACATCTTGCAGCGCGGCGGGCCGCTGGGCGCACTGCTCGGATTCACCGGTGGAGCCCTGATGCTGCTGCCCATCGGTTACGTTTATGGACAACTCATCAAAGAGATCCCGGACTCCGCGGGAGAGGCAGCTTATGTCGCGCGCTTCTTTCCACCACCGGTAAGTTTTGCCGTCGGCTGGTCGGGGTTTCTGGGTTATTGGCTGACCTGTCCGTTTGAGGCCCTGGCGGCTGGAAGAATCAGTGGCTACCTTTTTCCCGCGCTGAACACCATGGAGCTATATCGGCTGGGCGGTTACCCCGTCTACCTTCCGCATGTTCTGCTGGGTTTGGCGATTACGGTGGGGCTCACCTGGCTAAACTACCGCGGTATCCAGGCGAGTGCGCGGCTGGCAAAAACAACGACCTTCACCTTTCTCTCACTAGTAATCGTCTTTGCGCTGGCTGGCGTTAAGCATGGCCATGCCGCTAACCTTCGGCCTCTGTTCAGTCACTCGCCCCTGTTGTCAGTGCTACTGGTGTGGCAACTCGTACCGTGGCTGATCTCCGGTTTTGAGTCGGTCGGCAAGTACGCGGAAGAGGCCAGTCCGGAGTTCAAAAGCCGTGGCTTCTCGGATGCTGTGATGCTGACCATTCTGGCGGGCCTAGTCTTTTTTTTGGTGGTTATTTCCGCAGTCTCGTATGTCGCTCCATGGCAAAGCTTGAAGGGCAACCAGCAATTTCCGACGGCCGTGGCCTTCGAGCGTGCTTTGCACGCGCAATGGATCGTGGTCCTAATCCTGGGGTCGGCTCTGGTCGCGCTGCTGCAGGCCTTCAATGCCAACATCGTGGCCTCTTCACGACTGCTGTATGCCATGGCCCGCCGCAACCTACTGACCCCTCGGGTAAGTTACGTCCATCCGATCCGGCAGACACCATCGACCGCGATCCTCCTCGTGGGGATAGGCACGATCTTGACGATTTTCTTGGGTGAAGCTGGACTAGTTCCGATCCTCGAACTTGGGGCCGTGACTTCGGCGGTCGCGTGGATGGCTGCCTGTATCTCGTATTACTGTATGAAGCCGGCACGGCTGGGGCGCGCCGCCGCGATCTTCGGCCTGATGGTGACTTCGCTGATGGTTCTGGTCAAGGTGGTCCCACTCATCCCAGGCCACTTCAGCCGCTACGAATGGATCGCTTGCGCCATTTGGGGTCTGCTCGGTGTCGTTGTCTGGGCGTCTCGAAAGCGGGAGCCGGATATCCCAGGGCAGGTTGTGGTCGCTGACTCGGCTTCTTAGCGACACGGAAGGCCGGTTTACGTCCGGTACAAGCACGCCACGGCTAGTTCGTCCGGGACTGGCGCAGACCAGCGCTGGACCAGATTAGAGCTCTTTCCGGTTCTTTTTCATTCCAGGATTGCCCGCAGGCCGAAGCGCGAAAGGTGCGGGGCGACATTCCGAACTGCTTGCGAAACAACCGGCTGAAATGTGCCGAGTCGCAAAATCCCCAGAAAAATGCAATCTCCGTGATGGTCCGGTCGCGAAGGCGGGTATTCATGAGATCGCGCCGGCACTGCTCCAGCCGACGGACTCGAATCCACTCGCCGACGGAGTGTCCACGCATCGAGAATAGCCGATGCAGCTGGCGCAACGAAATGCCCACGCTCGAAGCAATTTCGGTTGGACTCATGCCGGGCTCGGTAAGTTGCTGTTCGATGAAGGACTGAATCCGCAGGAAAACCCGTGAGCTGTGAGCTATGAATCCGTCGTTCGGAATGGGCTGCCCCAGACAGGCTGAAAGTAGATCGAAGTACGCATCCATCACGCCGGCGTCCTCCGACTTCGATTCTTCCGTTTCAGCCTCTTGGCGTAGCGAGGTAGTAATACGAAATAGAGCCGCCCCCAGACGCGTATTGCCCGGAATCCGTTGCGCGACCGGCAGACCCCTGATGTGGAGACGATCTTCCATGAGCCATCGCGGCACCCGCAGGTAGAGGCGGGCACAATCGGTTTCACAGTGAGATGACCAGGGCTGGGCAGAATCGATCAACGTACTATCGCCAGGTTTCAGGAGCACTGCCGCCCCTGCCTGCAGATAACGTCGCGCTCCACGCAGCTGGGTGATGACAATGCAGGCATGCTGTTCGGGGTTCGTGGTGTCGACGGGCCACTTCCAGAAAGATAGTGGGCTGGAGGAAAACTGCGAAAGGCGCAAGCCACCAACCGTGCGGCTGTCAATGGTGCCGTGGAAGGGACCGATTCTCGGCAGTTCGACGCGGCAATCTCCGCAGATCTGCTGCGCCTTCCATTGCCAGGCTTCGATCCGCTCGGAAGCCGGCAGAAGTTCGGTGGAAAACAGCTGCGACATTTCGCCTCAATCGTTCAAAGATCGCTTGCCTGCACCCTGCTCCACTCTCATGTGCCAGCCAAACAAGAGTGACCCTTCCGGGGACGGAATACTAGCACAAGGTAGAAGGCCGGTGCAACCAAATGTACTCGTCCAGTAGATGGGTGACACTTTCATTCCTTTCGTTGAGATGAGAACTGGCAGAGAAACTGGCGGGGAGTAAGGTAGCCGAGGGACTGATGGGGGCGGAGGGTGTTGTAGATGCGTTCCCATTGCCGGAGCTCGCGATTGAGCTTTTTCATTTCCAGCGAACACGGCGTGACCTGGTAAAACTCCTCGGTGTGGGTGCGGTTGGCCCGTTCGGCGGCGCCATTGAGTTTGGGAGATCGGGGCGGCAAGACGAACAGGTGCAGGCCGCGCTGCTGACAGGATTGTTCGAACTGGGCGGCGAACTCCGATCCGCTATCGACTTGCAGGGCACGGATGGGAAAGGGCATACGGTGCAGCAGAGTCTCCAGGAACTCGCTGGCACTGGCGGCGGTGGCACGGGTGTGGGCCGGAATCACGTCCCAGCGCGAGACCACATCGCGGGCGGTGAACTGTTTGAATACCACTCCGGGCAGGGGTCGCACCTCCAAGGTGTCCACCTGCACTAAGTCACCAGGCCGGGAGACCGCATATTGCTTGGGTTTGCGCACGGCGTACGGCCGGAACCGCAAGGCCCGTCGGGACCCGGGCACCGCCGGACGGGGTGCTTCCACTAACTCGCCGCGTTGCTTTAAGCGAGTCAGAATGCGGCCCACCATGGAGGTGGAGACCGTCGGCCCCTGCTGCCGCACCAG